>JAKSBG010000218.1 GCA_022361255.1 Verrucomicrobiales bacterium | reverse complement strand
GCCAACCACTGCACCAGTGAAGCCAGCACCTCGACCGACCCCTCAACTCACCGAAACCCAAACCGCCGATTCCCCCTTCTCCACCTTCTCCCTCCACGTCGGTGACGCATCCTTTCAACTCGCCCGGGCGTCTCTCGCGAAGAACGAGTGGCCGGAGGCCGGCCGGATCCGCATCGAGGAATTTGTGAACGCGTTTGACTACGGTGATCCGGTGCCTTCAGGAGAAGAGAAGGTTTCGGCTCAGATCGAACAGGCAGCGCATCCCTTTCTCCAGCAACGCAATTTGCTCCGGCTCTCCATGCGCACGGCGACAGCGGGACGCGGGGCCGGGACGCCTCTGCGCCTTACCTTCCTCCTCGATAATTCCGGATCGATGGAGCGCGAGGACCGCCGGGAGACGGTGCGCCGCGCCTTCGCCATTCTAGCCGGATTGATGCAGCCGGAGGACCGGGTCACGCTGATTTCCTTCGCCCGTCAACCACGCCTGCTCGCTGACAAAATTGCGGGAGACCAGACTGGCAATCTCGTAGAAAGGATTCGGAATCTCCCGAGCGAGGGCGGGACTAACCTCGAATCCGCCCTCCAACTCGCCTTTGAAAAAGCCAAAGAACAACAGCTCGATACCGCTCAAAACCGGATCGTCCTGCTCACTGATGGAGCTGCCAATCTTGGCGACGCGAATCCCGAAAGCCTCGCCCGCCGCATCGAAACGATGCGTGAAGCGGGAATCGCTTTCGACGCCGCCGGGGTCGGCACCGAAGGTCTCAACGACGAAATTCTCGAAGCTCTCACCCGCAAAGGTGACGGACGCTACTATCTGTTAGCCGCGCCCGAAGATGCTGATGCCGGCTTTGCCGAAAAGATCGCCGGAGCGTTCCGGCCTGCGGCCAAAAACGTAAAGGTGCAGGTCGAATTCAATCCGAAGCGCGTGCCCCGTTACCAGTTGCTCGGTTTTGACAAACACCGCCTCAAGAAAGAGGATTTCCGCAACGACAAGGTCGACGCTGCCGAGCTCGCCGCTGAGGAGGCCGGCGTGGCTGTGTATCATTTCGAAGCCGACCCACAGGGCAGTGGCGATGTTGGCTTTGTCTCCGTGCGTTTCCGCGACATGAGCACGGGCCGGATGGTCGAGCGAAAATGGACGATCCCGTATCAGCGCGACGCAAAGGCGCTGATCGATGCCTCCCCGTCATTGAAACTGGCTTCCGCTTCCGCTCTTTTTGCCGCAAAGCTTGAGGGTGGACCGCTCGGAGATGTTGTCGAGATGGAAGAACTGACTACGATTCTGGGAGGTCTGCCCGGAGCCTGGCAAAACCGCGAAAAAGTCGCAGCCCTTCGCAGCATGCTCGACACCGCAAGGGAACTGGAGGGCAAATGAAACGTTCGATACAACCGGGCGGCATCAAACAGGGTACGGTCACCGACCCGACCCTGTCAGGTCATCGAACAAACCCTGTTCCATCGCGTTCTCCCCTGACAACTTTCTGACATTCCCCTGACAATCAAATTACAGCTTCCCCGTCGCACATTTCACCCGAAACCGGATCGTATTTGACGATGAAAAAACTACTCCCCCATCTGCTCGTCCTGCCTTTTCTTTTTGCCCTCGGTGCAGAAGAGCCACGCGGCGGTAAAATCGTTATCGAAGCCGGTGACCCGCCGCCAAAACCTAAGGTTTTCTATTCCTCGCAAATCACAGGCACTGCCACCGTTGACGCAGACAGTATTTCCCAGACTTTCGATATTGGGGTGAAAATCCTCCAGGGGGACGCGAGGACAATCACCTATCACACGCGGGGGCTTGCAGAGGTCACGGCAGTGGAAGGCAAGACGGTCGCAGGATGGGCCGTTCGTTGGGGCGACAAAAAACGTCGCTACATCGACATCACCCTGACACAACCCGAAACGCCCGCCACAGACCACGCTTTTCAGATTTCTGCTGCAACCGAATTGTCGGCGCTCCCCTCCCGCGTCATCATCACGAACCTCGCTCCCGACGGGGAGCATTCAGCCGGTTTCCATGAAGTCGTTTCTCTACGTTTTGGCGGAGGTGTTACCGGAACAGTAACAGAAGCCGCTGGTTTTCTTCCCGTCCACACCGACACCACTGTCCCTGACAAATTTCAAACTTCCACCGGCGGCGTGCTTTCTGTCCAGCTCAACCGCAGTGGAGCCAAACCGGCACCGGTCGAGCTTTCCCGCTTCTCCCTTGATGGTGAGTTGGCTCCGGACAAACAATCGGCCCGCTTTCTTCTCAAAGGCACTGCAACTGTATCCGAGGCTGACGCCGCAATTCCTCTTCTACGCGGCCGTGCTGTGCCGCTCGATCTGCCGTCAAATGACAGCATGCGACTCCGGCTGGCTCAAGACAAAGCAGGCCCCTACCACGAATTGGTTTTCGCGGAGACGGGTACATTTTCTTTGGAGCTGCAATTTGTAGCGGAAGTCTTCGAGGCCGACGGGTGGAGCAAGCTCCATTTTGACATCGCTACCGGAGCGGTTTCTCCGCTTCAATTGAGGAATTTCTCCGCCCCTGTCGAGTTCCGCGCAGACTCAACGCTACTGCCGGAGCAGGATGGAAAGTATATGGAGGGCTTTCTTCCCGCCTCCGGCCAGTGTCACCTCGCCTGGAAACTGTCCCGCAAAATCGGAGAGGGAAAACTTTTCTTCAGCACTTCGGCGGAGGTCGAGACCATGCTCGGGGCCGGTCTACTGCGTCAGGAACACAGAATCGACTACCGCATTCTCCAGGGCGAGTTGGATTCGCTCGCAATGGACCTCGCGAACGAAGGTGAAATCCTTGCCGTCGAAGGTCCGAACGTCGTTGGCTGGAGCGTCGAAGGAGACGAATCATCCCGACTCGTCGTGCGCTTGAACCAGCCGATCACGAAAGAGGCGAGACTTGTCATTCGCACGCAACAAACCCTCGGAACGTTTCCGGTCAGGGCGAAACCGATGCGTGTCACGCCGGTCGACTCCGTCCGTCACGCCGGACATATCCGCGTTTCAAACCAGGGCAGCGTGCGGTTGGAACCGGTTGACCTGCAGGGTTTGACTCAACTTGCCCCGGAACAGTTCCCCGGCGGCGAACTCAAGGCACGGCAGATTTTCGTTTACCGCTTCCCGGCTGCAAATTACGACTTTGCGGTTTCCGGTGACCGGATCCAGCCGGAGGTGAACGTTTCTCAACTTGTCATACATCACCTCGCCGAAACGGATCGGCTCATCACTGCAGACATTGAGCTCGATATCCGCGAAGCTCCCATTCGCGAATGGGACATGCTGGTTCCGGCGGACTACTCTGTTGTTTCCGTAACCGGTGCGGCGGTCGGAGACTCCATCACGGCAACGGAAGAGGAAAACGGTATGCGCAACGTGAAGGTAATCTTCTCTTCTGACATCAGCGGTCGCCAGTTGCTGTCGATTCAGTTGGAGAAGAACATCGTCGCCGGGGCAGGAGAATGGATCGTCCCGAAACTTGCATTTCCGGAGGCGGAAACTGTCCGGGGAGATGTTGGGATTGCTGCTGCGCCCGGCTACCGCGTCGAAGTCGGAACGGTAGAGTCGCTCGTCGAAAAACCCCTTTCCTACTTCCCGAAACAGACTCCGAATCTCCAACAGGCCTTTCGCATTCGGGAGCGCGGCTGGTCAGCGACGATGCAGGTGGAATTGCTGGAAAAGAGCGTGCAGGCCGACGTATTCCATCTCTATTCACTCAGTGAAGGCACGGCCTACGGAAGCGTGTTGATCAACTACATCGTCACCGGCGCACCGGTTTCGGAATTGCGCATCGAGCTTCCCGAAGGGGCCGGCAATGCAGCGGCGGAAGGCCACGACATCCGGGGATTTCATGAAACGGATGGCGTGCTTTATGTGACACTCCACCAGCCACTCATTGGCGCCTACACCCTGCTGGTCACTTTCGAAGAATCACTCCCCGCAGAAGGCGGAACGCTGCAACCGGGCCGGACGATTCCGCTCGATGTGCAGGGCGAGCGGGGCTTCGTTCAAGTTGTCAGCCCAATGCAGGTGCAATCCTCGATTTCAGAAGTGAGCGAGGATCTCCTCGCTCTCGATGCGCTCGAACTTCCGGCTGAATTCCGCCTTCTCTCCGCAGCCCCTTCGCTGGGCGCCTGGCAATATACAAGTCGACCGTTCGACCTCGCGCTCGCTATTCAGTGGTTTGAACCGGGATCAACCGCCGCGCAAATCGTGGAGTTTTCTGAAATCAAAAGTCGCGTATCCCCGGACGGTGAGCTCGTCACCGATGTTCTCTACTTTGTGAAAAGCCGGGACCGGCGCGCGCTGAAACTGACGCTTCCTCCCTCGGTCCGGCTCTGGTCGGTAACCGTCGGGGGGAAATCGGTTACCGCACGAAGCTCGGGCGAAGATACCCTGATCCCCCTCCCCGCCGGATCCGATCCCAATGAAGTATCCGAAGTGCAGCTTCGGCTCGGACGTCCCGTTGTCGAAGGGATGGACCCCGTCCTGACACTGCCCCTCGTCGATGCCCCGGTCTTGAAAACAGAATGGACCGTCAGCGGCGACGAACGTCATCACCTCGTTGCGACCGGTGGCAATGTGAGTCCGGATGCTCCGGCGAAAACTCCCACCGGGTTTCAGTGGATATCCGGACGAAAGCTCGGCCCGCTGGCGTTCTTCGCGGCGCTGCTGCTTCTCGGGTCGTGGCTCAGTACGCGGAAGCGGCTTTTTCTCTGCTTTGTCGGAATCATCGTATTGGCCGCAGCTGTTTTCATTGGTGCTGCCACAGCTATGCAGTCACCGGGAATGCGACACGGCACCGCCCCTCTTCAAATCAGCCTCCCCGTTCTGACATCCGGCGAAAAAGTAGAGTTGGAAGTCGACAATGTACCGCTCTGGCGACTCTCGCTTTCCTGGCCGGGAATCTTTTTCGCCGCGGTCGGACTGGCGATGCTCCTGAAAACGATCTTTTCCAAAACTAAAGACCTCCTGTGTTCCGCCCTGCGTACAGGTGGAGGACTGCTGCTCGCCATCGGGCTGCTGATGCAGCGGGACGCCGGCAGGAGTTTCTTCCTCTTTCTACTTCTCGGGATTTTCCTCTTTCTCATCATTCCTTCGATGCGCTCTTTCCTGAAGCGTTTTCGTGAACGGAAAGAATCGAGAAAGTTCCCGGTTCAATCGAAAGAACAATCCTCCAGTGGAGCTGCACTTTTGCTTGCTGCACTGACCGGCCTGTCGTTCGCCGTCCCGCAGAAGGCAGAAGCGCGGGGCACAAATGGCTTTCTCCCTTTCGACAAATTGACGCAGTCCTGGACAATGGAGCATGGTGATCGACGCGTCACAGGACAGGGTAAACTTTCCCTCACCGGCAAACCGGGTGACAGCTTTCTCCTCCTCCGCGCCCCCGCCGTGCTTACTGGCTTCTCTGGCGGGGACCTTCGTCTGAGTCGCCAGGAAATTGCGAAGGTCGGACTCTGCTACATCATAACGATTCCTGAACGTGCCGTGCCGGAACCGGCAGAGTTGGACCCGTTCGCGGAATCGTTCGAAGAGCCAGTCGAAGTTAGCATGACCTTTGACGCGACTTTTTCCTTCCAGTTGAAAAACGCGGATTTTGCTACCGGTATCGCCTTGCCAACCGGCGCCGCTTCTGTCCACTCCGTCAAAGCGGCGAGCGACAGGGGCGACATGCAGTTTTACTGCGAGGCCGCCGTGCTCATCGAGCCAATTGAATCCGGTGAAAACAAATCCGCAGCCCGCATTCTCCTCTCGCCGGAAGGAAATCAAGTCATCGCTCTGAAACCGAAGTCACGTGACATCTCATCGGAAGAAACGCGGTTTTTCGTGGAGTCATCCAACCTCTACCTTCCCGGACCGGGAGTAATTAACGGAAAGCACCGCATTCAGATCCGGCCGGCTCAGGGACAGGTTCGCTCGCTCCGGCTATCCGTGCCGGACGGCCTTACCGTGAGCGCGGTGGCAGGTCCGGTCGAAGCGTGGCAGTTTGATGCCGGGAAACGATTTCTCGACCTGACACTTGAGCCCGTTCAGTCCGCACCGTTCAGCTTTGATATCGAAACACAACGCGGGCTTCCCCCACTGCCAGCCGGGGCCGACATGGAGCCGCTCCGGGTTGCTGACGCTGCCGGCGAAATCGGTCTGATTGCTCTTGCTTTCGGCGGCGATGCACAGCCTGAGAAAGTGGAGTCGGAGACACTCTCACAAGTCAACATCAGCGACTTCGACGCGACGCTGCACCCCGGCGACCCGTTTGTATTGCACAGGGTCTATCGCTACGGAACCGATGAGGGCGCAATCAGTGTGCGGGTTGCCCCCGTCGATCCCGAAGTTCGGCTCACCAGCAAACAGGTCCTTTCCATCGGGGAGGAACGAATCGTTCTCGGCGTCAATTTTGCCGCAGAGATCACCCGTTCGGGGTTGTTTCAGCTCAGCTTTCCCGTCCCTGACGGCTACGAGGTGGAGAGCCTGACCGGCGATTCCCTGCATCACTGGACCGAACTGGAAGATGAGGATACCCGCCGCATCGTTCTTCACCTGAACGGAAAAACGCTCGGCACCCAGCAGTTTTCCCTGACCCTGAGCTCCACCCCGGCGTTCGATACGGAAGAATGGAATGTTCCCCGCTTTACCCTGACAGAGGCAAAACGCCACACTGGCGATCTCATCGTCCGGCCCGCTACGGGGTTGCGATTGCGAACCATCACGAGACAGAATGTTTCCGAAGTGGATCCCCGTTCACTGGGGAGTGACGGCGAAGGTTCGCTCGCTTTCCGGCTTCTCCAGAGCGACTGGAATCTCTCTCTGGGAATTGAGCAACTCGAGCCGTGGGTAACGGGAGACATTCTCCACGAGCTGACATTGCGCGAAGGTCAGACCCGGACTTCTCTCTTCGGGCGCTTCGAAGTGAAAAACGCCTCGGTTCGCGGGATCCGGGTGCAACTTCCTCTCTCCGACCCGGAGGAAATCAAGACACTGATCGCAAGCGGAGATGCCGTCAGCGATATGGTTCGCCTCGCGCCTGATTCGAATGAGTGGGAAATCCGGTTCAAGCGCCGCATCGTCGGGAAAGTCGATTTCCGGATCGAATACGAGAGGCGTGGCGAGCGGAAAAACGACCGTGAGACACTGCAACCCGCCGCTTTCCCGGAATCCCGGCAGATCGGCTATCATTTCGCGGTGCGCAGCGGCGGACGGCTCGAAATCAGTACGCCCGAACTGTCGCGCGGTTGGCAGCGTGCCGACTGGACTTCAATTCCACAAGTCCTTCGCGAATCCGGAAACCGCAATGCTCCGGTCCTGACGCTGCGCGCCGTTTCCCCGGAGACCCCGCTCGAGATCACTGCCGTCCGTCATTCGCTGGCGGAAGCTTTGAAACTCCGGGTCACGAAGGGAAACCTGACAACGGTTCTGTCCCCACTGGGCGAACAACTCACCTCCGTAGATCTGACAATGGAGGTCATCCAGCGCTCGAGCCTGACCGTTGGATTGCCTTCCGGAGCAGAACTCTTCAGCATTTTTGTGAACGGGGAAAGTGTTCAGTCCGTCCGCCGGGACGACGTAAGACAGTTCTACATCCTTCCCGGAACGGATGACCGCACCGCGACCGTTCGCTTTGTCTATTCCACGCCGGGAGATTCCATCGGGAGTCTGCAACTGATCAGCCCGCTGCTGAATGTGCCTTTGGAAAACATCACCTGGAACGTCGTCGCACCGAAAGGCTACCAACTCGCCGACAACGACGGCGACCTCGAGCTGAAGCGACTCGAGCACAAGCAGAAATTCGATAAGAACACCTACCTTTCTGCGCTGATGGTTAACAAAAAAACAGAGGCTGCAAAAGCCGCGCAAATACTTCAGGAGGCGAACGACTATTTGATGGACGGTGACAATGCGAAAGCAAGCTGGGCTTTTAATAATGTTCTGAATCGCGGCTCGATTGACGAAGCTTCCAACGAGGATGCCCGAGTTCAGCTCGAAAACCTGCAAACCCGCCAGGCCGTCGTCGGCCTCAACACCCGTCGACAGCGTCTCTACATCGGTAACGGCGGTGAAGTGGATTTCGGGAACGGCTCGCAGATCGAAGTCGGCATTGCCGAAAATCCGGTCCTGCAAAAAGGGGAAACCAATTTCCGTCCCGATCAGCTCAGCCAGTTGCTTCAGGGAAATACGAGCGAAGACAACGCTGCTCTGCAACGCATCGCGACCCGACTCGTTCGCCACCAACGTGCGACCGTTACCGCTCCCCGCGCTATTGCCGTCACCCTCCCGGAGGAAGGAACCGCCTATACCTTCCACCGGACGGTCCAGGTGAACGAAAACGCCCCGCTCGCACTGGAGTTGGATTTCTCAAAAGAATCGCAGGCATCCGCCGGGCGGGTCTTCCTTCTCTTTCTCCTCCTCGTTGCGATCGGAGGCTCCGCAATCATCGGCCGAAAGAATCGAACTGAGTTCAAGGAGCGCAGCACCCAAGAGGGTTAAGTGGCGGAGGCAACCCTGTTGAGTGCGGGAGGCAACAGAGTTGGGTCGGTCTTCTCTGACAAAATCAAATCGAGCTTCCCGTCCAACCGAGCTTCTGATGCAGGACTCCAAAAAAATTCTGGCCCGGGAGGGAGATGAGCGGGAGGCTGAAGTCAGCTTTTTTCATCGAAACGGTGGCCGGCTCGGTGATTGATGCAACCAGTTGTCCGTCGACCATGAGGGCAAGGTCGTCCCGCTGTTCCGGCGCTTCAAAAACAATCTTGCTGTCCGCGCTCACAACAAGGGGACGGTTGGCGAGGGTGTGGGGGCAGATCGGGGTCACAGCGAAGACATTGGCACCCGGTTGAACGAGCGGACCGCCTGCAGAAAGTGAATAGGCGGTTGATCCGGTCGGTGTTGCGAGAATCAGGCCGTCGCCGGTGTAGCGATTGGCAGGCTGATCGTTGATGATTGCCTCGACGTGAATGACGCGGGAATCGACGCCGCGACAGAGGGTGACTTCATTCAATCCGTAAAAACGATTGCGAACCCTGCCGCCCGATTCAAATTGCCCCTCAATCACGACGCGGTCGGTTGTCTCGTATTCGCCAGTCACGATGCCGTCGATAAGCTTCGTGCTTTCCTCTTCCATAGCGCAGGTCAAAAAACCGAGTGTACCGGTGTTGATCGCAGCGATGGGTTTGATTTTCTCCTTCAATTGCCGGAGCACCCACAGGATGGTCCCGTCTCCGCCGAGGACGAGAAGGAGATCAATTTTTTCTTCGATCGAGTCAAAATTCACTCCGGAATCCGCTCCTATGAAAGCGGCCGTTTCCTCCTCAAAAACATACTCGACCTTTTTCTCATCGAGTTGAGAAATGAGGTCGGTTAACAATTCTTTCGCTCCCTCCTTCGATGGGTTTGCGACGATTCCTACCCGGGGTGTTTCAGCCATGCGAGAAATTCGACGTTTCCGTCTGTTCCACTGATAGGCGACTGCGTCAGGCCATGCCAGCTTTTTCCTAACGGCTCCGCTACGTATTGCCGGATTTTTTCCACCGCTTCCTCATGCAGTTCCGGCTCGCGGACGATGCCACCTTTTCCGATCTGCTCTTTTTTCAGCTCAAACTGCGGCTTGATGAGACAGACGATATCGCCGTCCGGCTTCAGCACGGGGAACACCGCCGGCAGGATCTTTGTCAGAGAAATGAACGAAACATCGATCACGACAAGGTCGACGGATTCGGGAAGGTCGTCGGGCGTGAGATACCGGATGTTGATCCCCTCCCGCGAGACGACGCGTTCGTGGTTTCGAATTTTCCAGGCCAGCTGATTTTTGCCTACGTCATATGCGTAGACCTTTTCGATACCGCGCTGAAGAAGGCAGTCCGTAAATCCACCGGTGGAGGCGCCGGCGTCCAGCGCGATGCGACCGGTGACGTCGATTGCAAATTCGTCGAGGGCTTTCTCCAGCTTGAGACCGCCCCGGCTGACAAATTTCGGCCGGCTCTTGACGGTGATTTCAGCATCCTCATCGACTTTGAGTCCGGGCTTGAGATTTCCGTCGACCCCTTCAACACGCACTTCCCCCGCGAGAATGAGGCGTTTTGCCATCTCCCGCGAATCGCACAACCCGCGCCGATGCACCGCCTGATCGAGTCTTTCTTTTCCCATAAAAATTTCGGACAATTCGTAACCTCGCTCGATTACCTCCCGTCTTTTGTCATTGAACCCCGCATTTCGGCATTTTCAACTTTCCCCATGCAACTCTCTTCCCCGGCACGATTCTTTCTCGGCAGCGCAGTTGTTTTCGGGAGCTTTGTTGCCGGAACGATTTTTCTGGCCGGGTATCTTCAGGCGAAACGCCCGGAGGGTATCAACGAAGTTCGAATACCAGACGATGCCGGGGAGAAGATCGCCCGAATCGACTCCGCTTTTCAGGCAGCCTGGGAGAAAAGTGATATCACTCCAGCACCGGATGCTGATTCCTACACGCTCGCGCGGCGACTTTCGCTCGCTCTGACCGGGGCCGTGCCTTCACTGGAGGAACTGCGTGCTCTCGACAACTTGCCGGAAGGAGTCGACCCGGTGCAAAGCTGGCTGGATCATCTTTTCTCCGACCGGCGGTATCACAACTATTTCGCGGAGCGACTTGCCCGGAACTTCGTGGGAGTCGAGAACGGACCTTTTCTCGTATACCGCCGACGCAGGATGGTGAACTGGCTCGCGGAACAGCTTTCCGAAAACCGTCCCTATGATGCCCTCGTGCGCGATCTCGTTGCAGCGGAAGGCACCTGGACTACGAACCCGGCTTCGAATTTTCTCACGGTAACGGTCGTCGACGGAAACGAGGGCGGCCCCGATGAAATGAAGCTCGCCGCCCGAACCTCGAGGGCATTTCTCGGGATCAGTCTCGACTGCATGCAGTGTCATGACGACAAGTTCGGAGACCACTGGAAACAGGAGCACTTTCACGAGCTCGCTGCTTTCTACTCTCAGGCAGAGGTGCAACTCACCGGCGTCCGCGACAACCGCGGAAAGGATTACGAGACTCGCTATCTCGGGGATACGGAGGCGCGTGTCGTTTCTGAATCCGTTCCCTTCGCATCCGAATTGCTGCCCGAAAATGGCAATCGACGGAACCGTCTCGCTCAATGGATCACCCATGAGGAAAACGACGCCTTCTCCCGCGCCGCAGTGAATCGGATTTGGGCTCTGATGACGGGACGCCCCTTGCACGATCCGGTCGATGACATCCCGCTGGAAGGTCCCTACCCGGCCGGATTGCAGGAATTGGCGGACTTTTTTGTCGAGGAAAACCACAACCTTCAATCGCTCATCCGCATGATTGCAGCAAGCGCACCGTTTCAGCGTGACAGTCGGTCTGCCGATCCGGCTTTTCCCATCACGCAGAAACAAGAACATGCCTGGGCTGCCTTCCCGATCACACCGCTGCGCCCGGAGCAGGTTGCCGGCAGCGTTATACAGGCTTCATCACTGCAGGCCATCGATCGGGATTCCCACGTGATCCACAAACTGAGGCGTTGGGGGGAAACGCGGGATTTCGTGAAACGCTACGGTGATCCCGGTGAAAATGAATTTGCGGAAGAAGCGGGCACCATCCCGCAACGACTCCTTCTCATGAACGGAAAGCTTGTCTCGGAGCGGACCAAACCAAATCCGATCATGAACAGCTCGACCCGCCTTGCCCACTACGCCGCGGACGAAGAGCAGGCGATCGATGCCGCATTTCTCTCCACCCTGACACGGCTGCCAACCGATGTGGAGAAAGAACATTTCGTCGAGCTGCTCGATGAAACCTACGACAACAATCGCGAGCGCACGATGGAGGACATCTTCTGGGCTCTGATCAACTCCACTGAATTTTCCTGGAATCGATGAATCAAATTTCTTCCCCTACCGACTTTACCGAGTTTGATCGCTTTCATCTCACCCGCCGAAGCCTTCTTCGCGGAGCCGGACTGGCCGGACTCGGCTGGTTGACTCCGCTTTCCCAGCACCTCGCTCTGGGCGCGGAAAAAAAGGTGTCACGCCCGAAGTCGCTCATCGTTCTCTGGCTGCAGGGAGGCGCGAGCCAGTTGGAAACTTTTGATCCGCACCCCGGAAAAGAAATTTCCTTTGGCTCAAGGGCGATTAACACGGCGGTCAAGGGTATCCAGTTCGGGGAAGGCCTGCCACAGACCGCTGAACTGGCAAACGAATTTTCCGTCCTCCGTTCCGTTGTCAGCAAAGAAGGTGATCATGCCCGGGGAATCTACAACATGAAAACGGGATTCCGCCTTTTCCCCGGCCTCGTGCATCCCTCGGTCGGAGCAATTCTTTGCCATGAACTTCCCGTTCCTGTGACGGGCGGTCAGCCTCTCGACATTCCGACTCACATTTCGATCCTTCCCGCGAACCACCCCGGTCGGGGAGGTTACCTCGGGGCGCAGTTTGATGCCTTCCAAGTGGGTGATCCGGTCAATCCCGTTCCTGACGTTCTTGCCCGCGTCAAAGATAAACGCGAGCAGAATCGCCGCCAGTCTCTCGATGTGCTCGAGACATCATTTGCGAAAGGACGGATCGCCAATCTGGAAGGAGGCCGCACGCTGCACCGAACCGCAATCGACAACGCCCGGCGAATGATGAGTTCGGAACAGCTCGCCGCATTTAATGTCAAAGACCGTCCTGCCGCGGAGCAGAAAGCTTTCGGGGATTCCCGCTTCGGCCGCGGTTGCCTAGCCGCTCTCGGTCTCGTGGAGGCCGGAGTCCGGTGTGTTGAAGTCACTTTGGATGGATGGGACACCCACATCAACAATCATGAAAACACCGCGAGGAAACTCAGTGAATTCGACCCCGCCTTCTCTGCTCTTATCCGTGGATTAAAGGAACGGGATCTCTACGATGATACCATCGTCATGGTCGGAACGGAGTTTGGCCGGACCCCGAAAATCAACGTCACCGAGGGGCGCGATCATTGGCCCCACGCCTTCAGCATCCTGCTCGGAGGCGGAGGATTACAGGGTGGACAGGCCATCGGCGAAACGGATCCCTCCGGAGAAAAAAAGGAACCGGCAAAACCCATACGGGTGGAAGATGTGCACGCCACCATTCTTCATCAGTTCGGAGTCGATTATGAATATGAATTGATGACGCCGATCGGAAGACCCCTCCCCATCAGTGAGGGCAGGCATGTGCGGGCGCTGGGGTAAAAACGGCCGCAGAAGCTCCAAACCAATTGCGGAGCATGGAGGGGCAGGTTCCACCCTGCCCGCAGTCGACCTGCTGACGTGGAGCCGTGCGACGCCGACAGTCAGACTACCGATTGCGGGCAAGCAGGAGCTTGCCCCTCCACGTCGAACCAGATTGCGGAGCATGAAGGGGCAGGTTCCACCCTGCCCGCAGTCGACCTGCTGACGTGGAGCCGTGCGACGCCGACAGTCAGACTACCGATTGCGGGCAAGCAGGAGCTTGCCCCTCCACGTCGAACCAGTATGCGGAGCATGGAGG
>JAKSBG010000524.1 GCA_022361255.1 Verrucomicrobiales bacterium | reverse complement strand
GTTGGTCAGGTCGGAATAGATCACGACACCATTGTCGGAAAATTTAGGTGTGCCGAGATGATATGGAGAATCCCCGCTGTAGACAATCGCGCCTGATAGAAACCAAGCAGCAATCAGGGTCTTCATTTTCAAAGCGAACGTCCGAGACCTGGTAGCCCGATCCGAGGGCGCGGTCTCGATCTGAGGCTAAGGATTCGCATCAGGGAAGTCAATCAACTCGTGCCGGGATCGGGCTTGCCAGCGTCGGCTTGTTAGGCCTCGATTCGCGATTGCACCTGCCGTTCCAAGTCTGCCGTCATCGCGTCTAAGACCTCATCGGGGAATAATTCCCTTCGGTTCCCTCGATCGGCGAACTTTTCGTGCAATTGCCAATATCTTGAGAATATCTTTTCGCCTTCTTTCTTCTTCGTTCCCCATTGATCTACCAAGTGCGACTTAAATTCGGCGTCATCTGAGGCGACCAATCGGCGTGCAATGTCCTTAACCACTTTGTCACGAGAGATCAGAATGACTGGATCATATTCTGCGTTGCCTTTTAAGGCGCAACGCCGCCACACTTGAATCAGCGCAAGATCCCACGCAGCATTCTTGATATCGTCTAAAGTCTTCTTCTTGAACATCCGCCTTTTTCGAGACGGAGAAAAATAGAGATTGGCAAATTGAAGGGCTGCTGCACCGCATATGAAATCTCTTTCCATCCAGTCGATAAATTCAATCACCCGCTCGAACGATTGTTCCTTCTCCATTCCGAGAAGAGCAATTTTGAGGGCGAAAATATAATTTAGTCGGAACTCGTAAATCTGATCTTCAAACTCTTCTGGACTAGGAACAGTTTCACACGGATCCAGGTCGCTAATGGACGAAATATCCAGTCGGTCGATCCGCCCGACCGCGAAGTCGATGATCGCTTTCGGATCACAGTTATCGGCGCGATAGAAAGATTCGAAATCAGATGCAGCGAGCTTCCCACCTCTCTTGCTGGCATATTCCCGAAGGGACGAGCCATATTGAAACTTGATATCGACGATTTGGCAGAAAGCCAAAACGGCTGCTGCCCATCTAAAGTCCTGAATCATCTTCGGGTCGATAGTATCGCCTTGCACAAGAGTTGTGATACGCGTGTAGACATTTCTATCCAGAACGGCGGAAAACTCGTTCAATACAGGGCTCAGCAAGTAATTCTCAATCCGATAAATTTCGCCGGTTAGCAAAGCGACGAAGCTGTCATCCTCCTCAACGAGGCGGCAAATCTCATCAAGGTCCTTGGGAGGATAATTGAGGATCAGAAATTGCTCCATTTCTCTGGCCTAACGTCAAAGGTGACTCGCGCGCGTTAGCGCGTTGAGTCCACCGCCTTGTTCGATGTTATTCGTTCTTTGTGTTGAGCCACTTGGAGCTTGGAACGAGCAGATCAAAGCTCTGGACACTCCTGCCAAGCCTGCATCGAGCTACAAACTGGCGCATCCCAATGTAAAGATACTTCCCATCGGTAGCTACAGAGTTGGGGTAGAGCCCTCCCCAATCACCGCTTGGGATCAGCATCAATATCTGCCGATCAAGGTTTACACGTAGCAACATGTCGGACGTCACGATCACATAATCGCCTTCGCCAACTCGTGCGATTGCCTCGGCCGAACCCGACAACGGAAGAAATTCTTCTACCTTCCACTGCCCATCATGCTTCTTGATCTCGATCATCGACCCCTGCGACAAGGATAAGTGTGCCAATCCCTCCACAGCGAAAATCCTATCTCCTTCGATCAGGATTTCATTGATTTGATGATCCGAAAGCTTCTTCTTTCTCTTGCCGTCTTCGCTAAACCAGTAAACGGCTGAGCCGAATTCACCCTGGTTATAGGCTGCAATCCATCCATCCGAGACCTTCAAGGTCCGGAACGCTGGCGCCTTCGAATCCTGAAGTTGAACAGTCGTATCAAAGTCAGGTGACTCTTCCTTCGCCGCTTTGATGTCCTCTCGAAGGCGCGCCGTTACCTTGCTATCGACGGTATCGACCTGCCATTCGTGACTGGAGAAATTCGCTCGATGAAGAAAGTCATAATATCCCTTCCAATCATTCTTACTCGGGCGAGAGATCACTTCCCATTTCGAGGGATCAGTTGAGTATTCATCGGCACATATCGCATGAGTGCCTAGTATCGAGAGAATGGATGTGATGATCAGGATGATGTGCTTCATTTCTTCATCGAACGTTCAAGAGATCCCAGCCCGATATGGGAGCGAGATCTCGAATGAAGGGTAAGAAATCGAACTACGGAAGTCAATCAACTCGGGGCGTTATCGGGCTTGGGATCCTCGTCTTGTTCGTCCCGAGTTGTTTGTCAGGGCACCGCTAATACCCTTCCCAATCTCTCGTGCTCCAGACGTAATCCCCATCGTGATCAATGTATCCAACAGTCTTGCCCTCCCGCACTCGAGCAAGTCCGTGTTCGAACGGAAAGACCCAGTCGAACTTCAAGGGAATAGCAACCTCGCCGTTAGGACGAACAAACCCGCATCGATCTGATACTCTTCGACGAAAAAGTCCGCTCCTTTCGGATACAGCAACGTCAGCCAGACCCTCTGAAAAAGAACCGATGTGTCCATCAAATGAGGGAATATCGATCCCTCCAATCCGTGTCCCATCTCGATCGAGGATCATATGCTCCTCACCCTTACGAAAATAGGCAACACCTTCACTGAACTGGGCGGCGGCATCGTCAAACTCAAGGGCAAAGCGTGGAGACCCATCGTATCCAATGAATCCGAACGGTCCGTTTCGATCTCGTTGGACGCGTGCCAGCCCGCCAGAAAAGTCATTTGCGATTGTGAATTCGTCCGGAATCACGATCTCGCCTGATCTATCAATATATCCGGACAACTCATCACTGTCTCCGGAGGTGGCAACGTCAACGACACAATAGCCCTCCGAGAAAGAAT
>JAKSBG010000282.1 GCA_022361255.1 Verrucomicrobiales bacterium | reverse complement strand
GGGCCAGTTCCGGACTCGGTGCTCCCCGCAGCATTCCGATGGGGTCGGCACCAATCGAGGTGCCCTGGCGGGGAATCACAAATTGCACATGGGAGTCACCGTTTTCCTGCTGGAAGATTTCGTTGAAAGTCCGTCCGTAAAAGTCGATGCACATTCCGGCGGCTGCGTCACCGAGGGCGACGTCGCGCGGGACTTTAGCGGCGGAATCGGTGAAGTAGCGACTGTTCGCGCTGATTTGCAGGATCATTTGAATGGCGTTGTTCCAGCCGTCGCGAATCGCATCCGTTTCACTTTCCCCGCCATCGATCAGTCTTTGAATTTGCTCCTGGATCAACATTTCAAATGCCTTGGTAGTCGATCCGGATTTGGTCGGGTCGGCGAGGGCGAGCTGGCCGGAAAGACGCGGATCGGTCAGGTCGTCCCAACGGGAAAGGCCTCCGGTAAATCCGACGCGTTTCAGCACGTCCGTGTTGTAGCAGATTCCGAAAGAGGAAAGCACGGTCCCGACCCAGCGGTAGTTGCTGTCGCGAAACGGTTCGCCGGAAACCGCTTCGGGCATGACGGCGTCGCTGAACCACCCGGGTTGTTGTTTTGCGAGGGCGCCCGGTCCGAATTTTCCGGAGGCATCAGACGATACGAGGTTCCCGATCGATGCCTGCCGCGAAAAGTCGTAGGCTCCGCCGCCGAAGAAAAGATCGATGCCCACTCCAATGTCGGACTGGAGAAACATCTGCCGGGCGAGCCCCGCTTTTTCCTCCTCCGACAGCTGACGTAACCCTGTTGGGTCCGTGACCATACCCTGTTGGGTCATCAACTGAACCCTGTCAGGTATTTCCATTTTCCGGTTTTGGAAGCCTTCTTTGATAGCTCGGGAAAAGGGGAGTCCGGTTTGTTTTTTCCAGAGCGTCTCGAAGCGGGCGGAATACTCGGAGCTGAGAAATTTCGCGATCACCGAGGTGCCGCCGGGTTGCCTCCAGTCGACGATGACCTCGCGGTCATGCTTCGATTTCATGTAGCGGGCGAAAGCGTTTCCGAACTCGGACTGGATCGATTCGTTGTGCGGTGTAATGATGACGAGCCGCTCGGAGCGGGACAGGGAGGCACCACCTTCGTCGGACTTGGGACGCAACGCGAAAGGCGCGATGAGAACCGCGGCGAGTAGGGTCAAGACAATGAGGAGACGCGGGAGCACAGGTCAGTCAGCGGGTAAAAGGACGACGTCTTCCGGTTTTGCCGAGGCGTGGAGTGCCTGTTCGGAGTCGCGGATGACGCGGCGCGGGTTCAGCTCGGAAATGTGAATCGGATCGGGATGCCCGTCGGCGATGAGGGAATACTGGGCAACTTCGCCGAGATAGACCGACTCGGAGAGATGGCCGACAATGTCGTTCTGCGGTTGTGATGTCGTTGTCAGGGAAAGACATTCCGGCCGGATGGAGAGAGTGACTTTCTCTTCCGGTTCAGGAGTCCAGTCGGGATTGGCGGGCCGGGCGGCGAGCTCTCCGACACCGGTTTTGACATAGACCTTGTCTCCGGACGAGAAGGCGACCGTCCCGGGAATGAGGTTCGTCTCTCCAATGAATCCGGCGACGAGGGCGTTGCGCGGTCGGCGGTAGACTTCCTCGGGCGTGCCAATCTGGGCGATGCGCCCGGCGTCGAGGACGGCGAGCCGGTCGGCCATGGAAAGGGCCTCTTTCTGGTCGTGGGTGACGTAAATCGCGGTGAGGCCGAACTCTTTGCAGATGCGGCGTATTTCGCTGCGCATCTCGATGCGGAGTTTCGCGTCGAGATTGGAAAGCGGTTCGTCGAGCATAAGACAGCGCGGCCTCACGACGAGGGCTCGGGCGAGAGCGACGCGCTGCTGTTGCCCGCCGGAGAGTTGGTTGACCTTCCGCGTTCCGAGGCCTTCCATCTTTACCATCGCAAGAGCTTCCTCGACGCGCTCTTTCACTTCAGCCTTCGGGACTTTGCGTTCTTCGAGGCCGAAGGCGACGTTTTTGAAAACGTTCAGATGCGGCCAGAGGGCGTAGCTCTGGAACATCATTGCGGTCTCCCGTTTGTGAGCCGGAACGTGGGTGACGTCGTCATCGTCAAACTCGATCGTTCCCGCGTCGGGCAGGTGAAATCCGGCAATGGAGCGCAGTAGCGTCGTTTTCCCGCATCCGCTCGGGCCGAGGAGAAAGAAAAGTTCACCCGCCGCGATATCGAGGTCGAGGTTGTCGATCGCAACCACGTTGTCAAAGCGCTTCACCAGTCCGCGAATGTGAATGGATACCATGTCGGCAAAACGTTGGCGGAAAGGGGCGGGTGGGTAAAGGAATTTTGGGTGAAGTTGGTGCGGAAAGTCGCATGAACCCGGACAGAGGCGGTGGGGCGAAGCGTCCCGCTGAGCTGCTGCCTGTCGCGAGAGTGTTCGAATTTTTCGTTAGAAGCGGAGAGGGGAGGTGAGTGGACTGTTTCCCTGTATACGGCGGCTCACCGGGGACGGTTCGCCCCACCATTTGGCTTCGCCGAAAAGAAGGGCGTCTCTTCGTTTCCGGATCGTTTTTCTCGACCAACCGTCGCAGGGCGGACGGGAATGTTTATCCTACGGAGTTTTGCTCACGCGAATGCGACAATCGTATCGGCTACCGCAGCTGCTTCGTCATCAGCGGCGACCTCGATGGATCGGAAGGCGGCTTCCCGCCGGAACCAGGTGGCCTGGCGCTTTGCGTAGTGCCGGGTTTTTTTCTGAATCGTTTCGATGCAGGACTGGCGATCCATTTGCCCGGCAATGAGGGCCTTGATTTCTTCGATGCCAATGGCTTTGGCAGCGGTGGGGGAAAGTTCTTCAAGAGCTGCGATTTCCTCGACGACACCCTCCTCGAACATGCGTTCCGTCCGGCGGTTGATGCGGGCGTAGATGTCCTCGCGTTCGCGTTTCAGGTAGACCGCATTGATGTCAGGCTGGTTGTCCTGCCACTCGCTCTTGATTTCGGAAGCGGGACGTCCTGACAAAATGCAAATTTCGAGATTTCTCGTGACGTAGCGCCGGTTCGCGAGATTTGTCTTTTTGGCACCCACTGGATCGAGCTTTCTGTATTGAGCGATGAGTTCTTCGAGGGGATGCTGATCGAGTTTTTCTCTCAGCTCCGGATTTCCCGGCGGAGTCGGGGCGAGGCCGTGGGTGATCGCTTTCAGATAAAGCCCGCTTCCTCCAACGACGAGCGGGGTGGCGCGGGTCGCGACCTCAGCAATTTTGGCCCGTGCCAAATCAGAAAAGGCCGCCGCGTCGCATTCGCTTCCCGTGTCCAGTATGCCGAAGAGATGGTGAGGGACTATCTCCTGCTCTTCCTCCGATGGTGCAGCGGTTAAGATCTCGAGGCCGCTGTAAACCTGGTAGGCGTCGGCGTTGATGATTTCCACCGGGCCTATCTGCTCCGCGAGCGCCAGAGCGACCGCCGTCTTTCCGCTCCCGGTCTGGCCGGAAAGGTACAAGGGAGCGTTTTCAGCGGTCATTCGTAGGAGGGTTTCTGGCAAAAAGAAAACGCCGAAATGAGTGACCTCATTCCGGCGTTTTCAAGAAGAAGATTTAACAGTTTCAGGCTTGACTTGTTTCAGCGGAAGCCTCTGCGGGTTCTGCGGAATTTTCGCTGGATTCCTCACCTTCGGAATCCCGGGGGCCTTCGCTGCGCGCTCCACTCACGATGAGTTTGCGTCCCATAAAATCCTCGTCGTCGAGGATGTCGACGGCGCGCTTCGCTTCGTCAATGGATCCCATTTCCACGAAAGCGAACCCTTTGGATTGCTGGGTGCGGGAGTTCGTGACGACTTCGGCGCTGATGACGTTTCCGATGCCGCGGAAGAGCTCTTCGAGTTCGTTTTCCGAAGTGTCGTAACTCAGGTTACCGACGTAGAGGCGACCGGAGGTGACTTCGGTGCGTTGCCGCTTTTTCTTCGGCTTGGGAGAATTCGCCTCCTGTGCCTGCGCTTTCTGACGGGCGGTCTGACGTGGCTCCTGCTTTTTCTTTGCGCGGGATTTCGGCTTCGGTTTTCCGAGGAGTCCGAAGGTCAGAATCGAAAGGATCTTTTGTCCTTTCGTCTGCTTGGGGACGCGGCGTGAGCGGGAACGGTTCCGGCTCCGGTTGTTGCTGTTCCCGCCGCTGCGGTTTCTGTTGCGATTGCTGCCGCCCCCGCCACTGCGGTTGCGATTTCGATTGCGGCTACGATTTCTGCTGCCGCTCCGGTTCTGATTTCCTCCGCCCTGCGGCCGATTGTTCCGGCGGCGGCGGGAGGTATTGTTTTCTGATCGTTTTTCCATTTTTTGTGGAAGATGTTTGGGTGATGCCGCCTACGATGGCGGCGTTTCTGGTAAACGCGGGGTGGTTTGCCGTGCCGGAAATCGATTCTGCGATGTGACTGCTCTTTCGGGAGGAGGTGCGTTTCGTGGCAGAAAAGGAGATTTGGCGCGGATGGTTTGCGCGGGCGTCTTCGAGAATCGGTATCGTAATCGGAAAAAACGTATCCTCGTGGCCCGCTCCACCCAGCGTGGTGAAGTCGTGCAGTGAATCGCGCGCGACAGGGAAAAGACAACCAACGGAGGAAGCCTTCAGGGGCGCCGTAACGGCGGCAACCGGATCTTGAGGAATCATTCCCATTTCGCGACGTGCGACAATGCACGCGGCAACCTAGCGGGGGATCGGGACGAGGGCAAGTGGATAAGAGAGCGTGTTTTGGAGCAATCACGTCGATTGCGGGCAGGGTGGAACCTGCCCCTCCATGCTTCGCATTCTGTTTCGAGGTGGAGGGGCCAGCTCCTGCTTGCCCGCCGGGTGTGCTTTGGGAGATGAGAGAGCGGGGTGGTGTCAGACCGTCGATTGCTGGCAGGGTGAAACCTGCCCCTCCATGCTTC
>JAKSBG010000523.1 GCA_022361255.1 Verrucomicrobiales bacterium | reverse complement strand
CGTCGCATTCACGACGCTCGCAACGGTTCCGGATTCGATCTGGTTGCGCACCAGCATTCCTCCGAATGCTGTCGCATCCGAGTCACTCAAGGGGTTGCCGTTTTCCGCAGTTGCGGAAGTCTTGAATTCCGTCCGGGCAGTGATCGTGGACGCATCCGTCGCACTCACGGTCAATGCTCCCCCCGCAGATACGGTCATCGAGCCCGTATCGCCTGCGACCGTGGCACTCGCGCCACCGTTCACGATACTGGAAGTAAAGATCGCTCCCCCGGCCGAAGCACCCGTTCCCGAAAATCCATCGGCAGCCGCATCAACGAGGTTGGTTACCTCGGAATCCAGATCAATCGAACTGATGGCTTGAACGGTCACTCCTCCGCTTACCGTCACCGTGGAATCCTCGATCAAAGCCGTGACAGGACCCGACTCGGGAGCACCGAGGTCAGCTCCCATCAAGTCAAAAATTCCGAGCGCGGTGGGATCCGCCGGACGAATCCCGTAGAGGTTCCAAGCCTGTGACGCACCGACGCTGTAGCCGGTGCCAAACAACTGCGTTCCGGAAACCGTGGTGGATGCGCTCGTCTTCGCAACCGCTTCTACCTTCCCGGAATCACTCGCGCTGACGAGCAGGTCTCCGGCGAGCAGATCAATTTCACTATCCGTTACCGAGCTCGAAACCACTCCGGAAATCACGTTGTAAGCCTTCGATCCCCCGAAGCTGATATTGGGCAAAACGCCGAGTCCCGAGTTATTCGAAACCGAGGTCACACCCACGTTGGCGTAAGCATCCACCTCGCGACTTGCCGAGGTCGAAAAATTTCCAGCCGTCACATCCGCATCGACCTGATTCAGCGTCACGACAACGTAGCGATCAAGATCATTGTGCGCGATGCTGTTGTCGATCGAGACAGCCGTGCTAATGCCCGCAACATCAGTGAGAGAGTTGCCGGTCCGCGCGTCGAATTCCGATTCGTCCTTCGCGAGCAACTCGGTATTTCCATCGGTGGTAAACGTCGTCCCGGTCGCCTCGATTTCACTGAGCCCGCTGACGCGATTCGTGGCCAACCGGGCCGTCGCGTTGTAGTTCGTCGAAGTCGTCGCCGCGACCGACAGAGTTCCCGCCTGCAGAGTCGCCGCGCCGAGCTCCACACTGGCCGATTCCAGAAACTCCGAGGTAGCCGATGTCCCGGAAACCACATCGATGAGACCGTCGGTCAGAGCCGAAATCGTCAGACTCCCACCCGCATCCAAAGAGGCCGAATCGGCAATCAAAACTGTCGCGACACTCTCGCGGTCGAGCGACACCGCACCAGCCTGATTGATCGCCACGTTCCGCACAACCGATGACTCGATCACGATCGCCCCGGAAGCCACCACGGAACCTTCAACCGTGACCGTTGCATTCCGATCCGCGACATCACCAATCGTGGTCGCCTGGACCGAGTCATCATCGCGAGCTGAGAGCCTCACACTTCCCGCATCAATCGCCGCTCCGTTGGAAATCACGATTTCCTCCGCGTCGATTTCAAAAACACCACCCAATGTCAGATTCACCGTCGAATCCACCGTCACGACGTCATTTCCTCCAAGCGCATCAATCGTCAGCGAAGTCGGAGCCGACGTGAACGAAATGCTCTCAAAGGTCGGAACACCGACTGACGCGATCGTCAGCTGTCCGCCAACGACCGAGACAAGGGCATTATCGTCGCCCCCTGACAAAGTCACATTCGCCGCCGCACCACCCGCCATCGTGATTGGCTCGAGGCCGTAGTATTCGATGGTCGAGAAATCCATCTCGATCAGGCCGGAATGCGCATCCCATGCCGTGAAATTCGTCATCGCCGAATCGCCCGCGTCGAACTCCAGCGAGTCAAAGCCGCCGATTCCCCCGTCGATCACTCCGCTCAGCGAAGCCCCGCGCCCGAAAACAAACAAGTCCTCGTTGTCAGCCGAACCCTCGAGATTTTCCGTATTCTGGAAAAACATCCCGTAGACATTTCCCTCGTCCTCACCCGTGACATACCAGGTCGTGTTTGCGCTCGATCCGACGATGCGGTCGCTGCCTTCGCCACCGTCAAAAGTCACCGTTCCGCCCGGCAAATTCAGGTCCGGCTCGTCGAGACCTACGATCAGCGTATCCTCGCCTGAACCCGTCAGGATCGTGAGCGACTGCAATCCGTCCGCGTCAATCGAATCCGCAATTGTCACCGTGTCCGCATCGCTGCCCGCGACATCATTCGATGTCGCATCGACGATCACTTCGTTGATGTTCGTAAAAATCAGTTCCTCAAACGCCACTCCGCCGCTCGCGCCGCGAATGCGATTCATCCCCTCCGACGGGCTGTCGATCACCAGATCATCCGCCCCAAACGGAGTCGTAAAACGGAAACTCGTATTCTCCAGCCCCGCGCCATCGATGTAGACCGGCTCCAGGCCTTCGAAGCGAATCTTGTGATTTCCGATTTCAATCGATCCGTCGCCGTATCGCTCGCCCGGCGTGTAGCTTCCTGTCTGCACACCCGAAATCTCCAGCGTATCAAATCCGCCGAGCCCCCCGTCGTAAAACAGATCGAGGCTTCCATTCACCTCGCTCAAATCAATCCGCAGAAAATCATCCGTGTCGTCGCCCCCCCGGATGTCGAGAGCAAACGTTCCCGCTCCATCATCCTCCAGCGAAAATTGAGAAAGATCCACCTCACCGCCAATGCGATACTGAAACCCCACCTCCGCCGAGCCAATCCGCGCAATCGATGCGCCGCCCGGCAATTCCTCCATCGCGTCCGCCACCGAAGCAGCCGAATCGCTCCCCAGCGCGCCTGCTTCCTGAGCTTCCAAAACCGTCGGCGGCATGTCCGCCATCACCGGAGCCGAACCTCCGCCTTCACCCTTGCCGCTACCCGTCGCATTCGCCGCTGCGACTTCCGCGACCTGCGCACCGACCATCGTGTCGTCGACCACCGGGCTGCCCGAGTAGAGGATCCGAGGCTCGAGAGCTTCGTATCGAATGCGATCGTCCTGATCAGCATCGTCACCGAAAAACCAACGCTTCGCGCGCTGGATGAGCTTGGATTTGGGGTTGGAAGAAGAGGTGGAGAGAGACTTCTTACGACTCATAGGAAACAGAAAAAACGAAGTGGGGCGGGGCAAAAAAACCTCACATAAAAGCGGTCGGAGGCACCACTGCCAAGTGGAAAATGAGCCACTTTAACGAGTTGTTCTCCTTCTAGCTGTAACCGGTTGATATGCAACACACTGGATCCAAAAAACAGAGTCCCGCAATCATGCCCCCTGCATTCAAAAAACCGTGTCTCCCGCTGCAACCCTGTTGAATGGATGCCCCAACAGGGTTCGATCGTCCATTCAACCCTGTTCGATCGCCCGTTTTGATTTGGCCGTTGGAACACTCTAGGAGAACCGTTCTTCCCACCGACTGCAACAACTTCGTCGTCGGCTGGAAGAGCACGGATCCTTGTTCATTCCTCCCCTACAGGAATGAGAATCTCGGCCGGGATTCCGCTTTTCAACTTCCCCTCCTCGTTGTCGAAGGTCACGTGGATCTCGGTCAATCCGGTCGCCGCATCGACGGTGGGGCTAAGGTAGGTAATGTTTCCAACAGCCTTCGTCTTTCCGGAATCCTGAAGGGAGATCTGTAGCTCCTGACCGGCTCGAAGGGACTCGGCTCGAAGGTAAGGCACATGCGCCTTGGCCCATAGGCGGCTCAGATCGACGACTTTGACAATGTAGCCTTCGTCCTGCCCGCCGCGCGCGGTTACCGACTCCGCAACCTCGCGATTGATCTCGGTAACGACTCCGGTGATGGGACTGCGGATCGTCAGTTCCTCCAGCTCCGCGGCGATGCGATCCACCTGCATTTTCAAGACCTGCAATTCCTCCTCCGCCGCCTGAACATTTCCGGACGCGACTTCCACAGTCGAGCGGGCTTTTCTCAGCTCCGCATCGTTCGAGGTGCCGCGACTTTTCAAACCGGAAATGATTTTGAGCCGATCCTCGGCAATCGCCAGCTCCGCCTCGGCCGCTTCGAGCCGTCCGCTCTGATTCGCCTGCACTTTCGACTGCGCCAGTTGTGCCTCAAGCACGGCGGAGTTCAGCGAAAACACCTTTTGCCCCGCCTCGACCTCATCACCTCGCTTCACCGGAATATCGGCGATGATCCCGTTTTGCGGCGAAGATAATTCGATCTCACGAATCGGACGCAGGTAGGTGGGCAGGGTCAAATCATCTGCCATGAGCGGACTCGCGATCAGGAAAAAGAGTAGAAAAAACAGAAAAGATCTCATGCCAGATTTCGTCGGGTTTGGTCGAGCCACTCGTCGCGCTTTTCAAGGTCCATTCGCTGATGATAGCGAATTTTTTCCACCTTTGTCTGCAAGGTTTTCACCTCGTCCGAAATCGATCGTGGCAGTTCGCCATTTTCGTCCGCGTCCATTTTTTGCATTCGCTTTGCCAACTTCGGCGCGAACTCCTCTATGATTTTGTCATCGGCACTCAGGAAAAATTGCGCACTGCCCGGCTGCCCCTGACGCGCCGCCCGACCGATCAACTGCCGGTCCACGCGGATCGATTCGCTCCGCTCGACTCCGATGACATGCAGCCCGCCCAACTCCAGAACCTTGTCGGACAAGGAAATGTGCGTCCCCCGTCCCGCCATGTTCGTCGCCACCGTGACGCTCGCGAATTTTCCAGCCTCGGCGACGATCTCCGCCTCCTCCTTGTCCTGGCTCGCATTCAGAACCCGGTGCGGCGTTTTCTGATCGAAAAGAATTTTCGCGAGAGCTTCGCTGATCCCCACCGTCCGCGTCCCGATGAGAATGGGCTGTCCCGTTTTTCTCCGCTCCTTCACCTCCGCTGCAACGGCGTGAAGCATTTCATCACGCGATTGGAAAACGCGATCCGGCAAGCTTTCGCGTCGATTCAGTTTGTTCGGCGCAATCGCCCGAACCGGCAATCCGAAGAAATGGCGGAACTCCTGGATGCTTTCCTCCGCCGTTCCCGTTAGACCGCAGAGCGTGTCATAGATGCGAAAGTAACGCTGACGGGTGATGCTCGCCGCTGTCTCCGTCTCTGGCGGAATCTCAATCCCCTCCTTTTCCGCGACGGCTTGATGCAAGCCCGCCTGCCACGACCGCTCCTCATGGGCGCGGCCCGTAAATTCGTCAACGATGACCACTTTGTCATCCTGCACGATGTAATGCTCGTCGCGCCGAAAGGAGTGAATCGCATTCAGCGCATTGCTCACATACTGATGCCACGGCCGGATCAACGTGTCCCAGGGAATGTCCGGGAGGTGATTGATGTGATTTTTTCCCACCTGCGTCAGCACGGGATTCTGCCCTTTGTAGTCGAGGCGAAAGTGCTCCTCGTCCTCCAGCTCACCCGCTACCCGATGCGCCAACTCGTAGGGTGCCCGCAAGGTCGATCCCTCCGCCCGACTCTGCGCGATCACGAGCGGAGAACTCGCTTCATCAATGAGAACACTGTCGATCTCATCCACAATCGCATAAGCATGGCCCTGCCTTTGCGCGACCGGAAGCTGCCCCGAAGCCCGCTTCAAAAATGCCTGCCGCAACCGCCGCGTCGCCGCAACCCGCGCCCGCTCCTGCAGCACCAACTGATCCCGCAGATAGTCGAATCCGAAATCGTAGCCCGTCCCATAAGTGATGTCGCAAAGATACGCCGCCTGCTTGTCCGGCATCGCCTGATCCTTTTCCAGAAATCCCACCGTCAGCCCGAGCATCGAAGCGATTTCCGAAGCAAATTCATAGTCCCGCTCCGCCAGGTAGCTGTTCACCGTTGCTACATGAACCCCACGCCCGTCGAGAGCATAGACGCATGCCGCAATCGCCGTGATCAGCGTTTTCCCTTCCCCCGTGGCAATCTCCGAAACAGCCGGCTCTGTCAGAGCCAGAGCCGCCTCGACCTGGCACGGGTATGCCTTCAGCCCCGTCGCCCGGAAGGCCGCCTCGCGGACGAGGGCGAGCGCGGATGTGTGAATGTCAGGGAGAGAGGTCTCCTTGAGGCGAATTTTCTTTTTCCATGCTTCAAATTCGTCCCGCAATTCCGCCGCGGAAGCAGAAGAGAAAGCTCTTTCTTCTTCGAGAACCTGCGAAAGACGACTGCGCTTTTTTCTATTCACTGACACGACAATGCAGCGGTTGATAGGCAAACATGCTCGGACCGTCGAGAAAAAGATTGGCGGAGAGGGAAGGAATCGAACCAACCCCGGTAAGGATCACTTACCGACAACGGTTTTGAAGACCGCGGAGCCCACCAGGTGCTCATCTCTCTCCTGATCGTGAGGGAAACCTTGCCCATTCAGGAAAAAAGGTCAATCAAGGAGACGACAGGGATTGCGGAAAATTACTTGGTTCCCTCCTTTCTTTCCGATAGTCTCGCGACATGAGCCAGGGAAGATTTTCCACCTTCGTCCTCGTTTCGTTGATTTTCGGGGCCTGCTCGCAGCCGGGACCGGAGGTGTCCGACTCCGCAGATGCGGAACCTTCTGCGGAAGAAAAAGTGGTATTGGAGGTTCCGGAAGAGAACGCGCAGAATCCGGAAGGGGAGGTCAAAACGATTGATCCGGCTCACGTCGAAAAGGCGGAGCAGGAGAGGGCCGAAGCCGGGGCAGCCGCACCGGGGGAAAAGGATCAGGATCTGGCGCTGACTCCGACGGTGCCGGATGGGGAACCGGCACCCCGCACTCCGGATGACCCCTACGAAGCCAAACCGGGAAATCTCCAGGTCGTCAATGACCGGGAAACGGAAATGGCATGGGAAATTCTGAATCTGCCGGAGAATGAAGCCTCCTCGATGGCGATGACGGAACTGGCGCGCCGCTGGGCGAAAACGGATATCGAAGCTGCCGCCGCATTTGCCGGAGAGCTGCCGGACGACAGTGAGTTCCGCCGCGCTTTTTACCGGGGAATCGGGGAAAAGATGGCGCAAACGGATCCGGAGGCTCTCCTTGAGACCATCGGTGGAGGAAAAGGGCTCTGGTGGCAGGATCAGTGGAAGGCGGAAACGCAGGCTCTGCGCAATGTCGCGAAGTATGATCTCGATGCGGCGGTGGCGTATTTTACAGAGACTTTTCCGGGCAAGCAAATCGGCAGAACAGCATACGATTTCTCCCTTCGGATCGCGCG
>JAKSBG010000522.1 GCA_022361255.1 Verrucomicrobiales bacterium | reverse complement strand
TGCCTGCGGGAAACCGCTCACCCTACAGTAATCTCTCTACATCCACCTCAGCATCTTCGAAGAACACGCTCGCGCGACGCCGTATCACGCACGGCTAAATTTCGTTTTGCCCTGTTGACAAACACTCAGCCATATCAACGTATGAGTGCACTCACGCGCGTAGCGCGTTGATGTGCCACGCCTTGTTGGCAGTTGTTTGTCTAGCTCCAGCGCATGAAGAACAACAGGTAAGGATCCCGAACATCGAGAACATCATTTTCTTCGTCCCACTCAATCACAACGCTATTCGCAGACTCGTTCGCAATTCGAGCCATGTGCGTGCAAGCTCCAGTCACACTTGATCCTACGGGACCTTCGGTATCGCAGATCGCCTTGATTCGCTCAGTAAGGCCATTGTATCGGAAATTGAGTTGGGGCGGATCAATCGCAATTGCTTGAACAATGATGGGATAAACGTCTTCGATGCTACCGCATTGAAGCTTGTAAGACTTCCGATCCTGGCCACGTGTCTTGGGGCCGTCCTTCATCATAGCTACGACGGTGCTAAAATCCGCCATCAAGGCTGTGCGGCGGCATACGCGTTCCAAGAGCGTCCCGTCGTCGTCCACTACCAACGCGGGATCAGAGGTCTCGTACACCCCAAGTTCGAAGCAAAGGTTCAGACATAATGCCTGCATAAGTTGGGGCGACCCTGCGGCCTCCGCCGCAAGATTATCAATCAATATGTCAGGCACACTCATCGCAAGTTCGTCAAACCCGCTAGTCGCGATCTTCTTCAATACTGGCGGATCCCAGTAGTCAAAGTCCAACACGACAATTCTTCCGCGGAGGTCGGTATTCGCCCTGATCACATCATCAGAATGATAAGGAACCGAACCGCAAATGATTGTCATGTCTTGACGGACCGCTTCTTTGATCTCCTCTGCAAACTGCTTGCGTGCTAAATCTGACGCATAGTGAAAGTCATCAACAAAAAGAACAAGGCCTGTCCCCTCAACCTCGCGAATGAAGAGTTGAAGGTGATCGATCGCATCACCCTCGACTGTTTCACTACCTGAAGCCCATGCCCCAGATGCCCCGACTTCGCCCTTGCCCTTCACGAAAAGGCCGGCGCTCCCACCTACTTTTCCTTCGAACTTTCCCTCAAACCCCTTTGAAGTAGATGTGGTGCTCGAAATTGGAGTTCCGATGATGTCGAATACGCGGTTCCATAGCTTCGCTGAGGTGTCCACTCCCGCGCCAGTAATGTGAATTAGTGAGTCCCGGCCTATCGTATCTTCGATGAAAACGGTCTTCCCGGATTTCGAAGGTCCGGATAACGATATCACCATACCGCCAGCTTCACGTGCATCATTGAGTTGGCGCTTTTTCTCTTCCAGATGTTCTGAGACAAAAGTAACGGTCGGAAATTTTCCTGGGGTAAATACGTCTTTCGTTTTCATTAAAGATTTCTTCTGCCAACGTCCGAAGATAGGCAGCCTCACCTGGCAGCGCCACTCCGAATCTGGGTTGAAGGTTGAATGTCCATGAAGCTTTCGACTTGGGGCGTGGTGAGGCTTGCCTACTCTGCCTTGTTCGCTCCGGTTTGGGATTAGATGAAGTCGTCCGGGAACGATTCCCAATCGGTGAGATCTCGAATCACGCCGTCGTTCTCCAAAAACTCGATTCCGGCGGCAATCGCTCTCTCAGAGTTGACGAGATGCCGAGTCGAAAGTTTCCAGAACGCGCCACTCTGATCCATCGCTTCGAATCTCTCACCAGTTTCTTCGATCAACGGATTCCGAATCACGATCCAATCATCCATCTCCTTCGATTCATAGATCACAGTGACCTCATTAATTGCGCGAAGGTAATACATCAGGTTCCTATAGATAGAGCCGTTAAGACCATTCGAAGCGGTGATTCCAACATCGTTGATCGTAGTCCCGTAGTTCGTCGGATCTTCGAGAATTGATCGAATATCGGATGGTGTCGGATCTCGGCGTCTGTAACCTCCTGGTGCTCCGATGGCGATTTGGATCATTTTCTAGAGCGAACAGTATATTCATGAACGATTTCCCTCCCCTATCGGGCACTCACCCGCCGGAATTGGATCGTCCTTACTAAGGGAGTAGACTGGATTCCCCCAGTGATGTCAAGGGTTGGGGGCTCTTACGGACGATTTCCCGTGCTCGAACCTTTTCTCCGCAATTCGCATAAGAACGCAAATCGTTCCCGGCCCGATCATTTGATTCGGATTTTCTGACTTTTCACCGATTCAACAGGGTTGGTTCGATGATCCAACAGGGTACAGTCCATGACCCAACAGGGTTAGGTGGGGGGAGAAGTTGAGTAGTAGAGAAGTAAAGAAGTAAAGAAGTGAAGAAGCCTGACGAATACGCAATCCGTTCCCGCCCCGGGAAATTCTTTACTACTTCGCTCCTTTACTCCTCGGCTCCTTTCCTCCTCTACTCCCCCTTCCTCACCACCCAGCTCGGGAATTCATCCTCCCTCGTCGTAAAAAATTCCTCGATCTCCCCTTTCCTCCCGGCGTCTCCGGCGCAGAAGGCATCGACGGCGGCGACGTTCTTTTCCCACCGGGGGTGGTAGTCGTGTCCGGCGAGGATGCCGCCGGGGCGCACTTTCTGCCACCACGTGGTGAGGGTCTGTCCGGCCTCGTTGCCCTCGTGGGCGTAGCCGTCGATGTAGACAAAGTCGAGTGTGGGATCGGGAAAGAGGGCGAGGGCTTCCTCAAAACGGGCGCGGATGACGATGCTGCGCGTGCCGTATTTCGAGAGGCGGCGGGTCGCGGCGTCACATTGGGCGATGTCGTGTCCGCGATCGCCGGCCCAGGCATCGATGGAATAGAGCCGCCGGACCGGGCACTGCTGCAGGAGGTGTTCGCTGTAGCGACCGGAGGCAACGCCGAGCTCGACGCCGAGCCGGGTGAGGCGGTGGTTAGTGAGGTAGGCGGGAAGCTGGGCGCGTGTCGTAATTTGCATGAGGTGTAGTGGTGGCGGGGCGGTAAGCCGGGGCGAATCGGAGGTTCTACGAAAGGGAAATTACAATTTTCCGACAATTTTATCATTTTCTTTGAAACCTTTGTCACCTTTTTGACTAAGAAAACACTATCCAGTGTGTCTTTTTGTTATTCACCGAACCTCTTTTTATGAAATATCCTGATCCTACCCCTGTCGAGCCGGAACCTTCTGCGGAACCGGAGCAACGGTATCCTTTCCATATCGATGGCATTCTCTTTTACCCCACAGAATCGGAACTCCCGACTGATATATGTATCAAGAGTGGTCGTGCCCCGGTGGCAACGGTAACTCAGTCGATACGCCATGCGAAGTCCTTTGCCACGTGGTATCTGCCCTGCCCGAAGGTGGAAATCGCTCTGTCGAAGAAACATCTCGATGATCACCGCGTCGCTCATGCTCTGACGTATTCGCTCCTGGGACTGGGGCTGCTCCTGGTAGTGGTCGGGGCGGCAACGCTCAGTTTTGTGACGCTGGGAATCGGTCTGGTAACGGCGGTGCTCAGTGGTGTCTTCCGCGCCCGCGCATCAATTCAGGGTTGGGACCGGGGGGAAGGTATCTATCAAATCGCGGGTGCGCATGATTCATACATACATCGTCTGCCGGAACATGAAGTGGTGACAGGTGAACCGGGCCGGGATGTGGAATAGGTAGGTAGCGCGGGATTTCTCCTGTCCGGCAGTCCTTCCGCTACGCACCTATTTTCTATTCTTTACTGTCTCCTTTTTTTTCGTTACCAATCCAACCGGTTTTCCGATTCCCTTTCTCTACTTCTCTATGTGGTTGCTTCTCTCCCGCTTTCTCTCATGAAGTCTCTATTCCCTCCCCACGTCACGCGGCTGGAGTCGGTGGTATGGGTGCGGGATGCGGGTGAGTTCCTGCGGCACGTCGGGCCGGGGACGCGGGCGGCCGTCTGGCAGGAGGGGGTGAGGTATGATATCGGGGTGCCCGCCGCATCGTCTTTTGCTGTCGCGTTATCCGATGCGGGGGTGGATCTGGAGTCGATCTGTGATGTGGAGCTGTGGACGCCGCCGGTCTTTTTCCGTCGGGACGGGATGCCGGCGACGGGGATTGGGGGGATGTATGCGGGTACGGGATCGGTTTTTCTCTGTCTGAATGGTCCGTCTTTCGATAAGGAGGCGCGGGCGATGTTGGCGAACCGGCCCGGGGTGGTGACGTTTGCGGTGAACAACGGGGCGCACGGGTTCCGTCCGGATCTGTGGGCCTGTGTCGATGCTCCGGACCGGTTTATGGGCTCGATCTGGGAGGACGGACGGATTTTGAAGTTCGTGCCGGTGAAGTATCTGGCGGGCGGAGGCTCGGCGATGGTGCGGGAGGCCCCGGCGGTGGTGGGTTTCCCGCAGAATGAGGCATTTTGCGCGGAGCGTTTCCTGCGGGAGGACTCGATGAACTGGGGAAACCACAAGAGCCGCGGCGGCGGTCGCTCGGTAATGCTGGTGGCTCTGCGAATCGCGTGGGAGCTGGGTTTCCGCCGGGTGGTGCTGGTGGGGTGCGATTTCCACATGGATGAGCGGCGTCGCTACTGGTTCCCGGAGGACCGGACGGAACAGGCGATCCGGAATAACATGACGACGTATGAGATCCTGCGCGGCTTTTTCACGGAGCTGCTCCCGGTGTTCGCGGAGGCGGGCTTTGCGGTGGTGAATGCGACGCCGGGCAGCGGGCTGGACGTCTTTCCCCTGGTGGACCTCGACGAGGAAATCGCTGCGACGACGGTGGATACGGGTGGCTCTACGCTGGGGATGTATGGGGGAAAGAGAAAATGAGGGGTCGATTTTGCGGGTGGGCTAATCGGCGAATTCGATGACGACGGCTTGTCAAACCGACTCAAGGCCTGCTCAATCCGATATTGACCGGCGGGGTCATCTCCCGCAAGCTTCGCACGTTCAAATTAAACCCATTTTTTACTCATGGCAGACCTCGACGATATCAGAGACGGAGACAATTTTGGTCTCAACACCCCGGCGGACACGGATTCTTTCTACCTGAAAGGAATCAACAGCACGGACTGGGGAATCAAGAACCGCATGGCGCGGATTTTCAACCGCAAGTCCGGCCGCACGGTGATGCTGGCTTTTGACCACGGTTTCCTGATGGGGCCGACTTCGGGCCTGGAGCGGATCGATCTCACCATCGCCCCTCTCGCGGAGCACGCGGACTGTCTCATGGGAACACGCGGTATGATCCGCAGCAGCATCCCGGCTGACAACACGAAGCCGATCTGTCTCCGGACGGACACGGGAACAACGATCCTCACGGAGATGAACCACAATGTGCTCATCGACGAGGCGGAGGCGATCAGCATGAATGCGGCGGCAATGGCTGCGATGATTTCTGTCGGCGACGCCGCGACGGAGGCTTCGACGATTGCGAATTTCAGCAAGCTGGTCGACATCGGTAACAAGTACAGCATCCCGGTGATGGGTGTGACGGCGGTCGGTAAGGACATGGCTCGTGACTCCCGCTACTTCGGCCTCGCTTCCCGCGTCTGCGCGGAGAACGGTGCTTCCATCGTGAAGACCTACTACACGGAAGGTTTTGAAAACGTGGTGGCTTGCACACCGGTTCCGGTCGTGATCGCGGGCGGCAAAAAGCTGCCCGAGCTGGAGGCTCTCGAGCTCGCCTACAACGCGATCCAATGCGGCGCAGCGGGTGTCGACATGGGACGCAATGTTTTCCAGTCGGACGCTCCTCTCGCAATGATCAAGGCGGTCGGCGGTGTCGTCCACGACGGTCTCAAGCCTGCTGAGGCGCTCGATCTTTTCGAAACGGTAAAGGCTGAGAACAGCTAGGTTCCGTTTCCATTTTTTCCACCAAGGGAAACTGAAAAGCCCCGTTTGCCGGATCCGGTGAACGGGGCTTTTTCTGTATCATTCGGTATACCCGAACCGCTGCAGGGCTGCCGCTTCGAGGGCGAGAACGCGCTCGCGCAGCACGGGGTCCCACTCGATGCCGCCGCCGGCGCTTTTGCTCTGGTTAACGGGAGCGGCCTCGCGAATGGCTTTCTCGTCAAAGCGCTGCCCGGTCTCCTCGAGAACGGTGAGAAGGTCGTCGGTGAGGGTTTCCTGCTTCCCGATGAAGTCGACGGGCGGAAGCGTGTAGTAGCTGAAAAGCGCGGAAACGTAGCCGGGATAGGCATCGATGACGTTCTCGACAAATTCATCGAAGGTATTCCCCTCGCCCAGCCCGTTGAGGATGGAATTGGGGTGCCAGCGGTTCCAGTCGCGGCTGTCGCCGTCGCGCTCCCAGTTGAGATGAGCCTGGGATTTGTAGCGGTAAAAGGATTCGTACCAGGCGAGCGGGTGCCTCACGAAACAAAAGGTGAAGGGTTTGGGGCTGGTGCGCAGGTAGGCGCTACGCTTGTAAAGATTCTCAACCTTTCGCCCCACTCCCTGATAGCCGGGAGCGAGCAGGTGTGGCCAGTTCGCGTGACGGTGCCCGATCGAGCACCGGAACAGTCCGGTGTCCCGGAGCACTGAGGTAACCCAGGTGCCTCCGGTTTTCGGAATATGGAGAAATACTGCTCCTCCGCGGAGAATGACTGCCATGCGTCCAGTTTTCCCCGCTCCGGCACGCCTTGTCAACCGATGCCGGTCCGGTTCTCGAATGCGGTGCCGGTGCTGTCTCAGGCCGGAAGAACGGTCTCTGCTCCTTTTCCCGCTCGTGCGCCTTCAAACAGATTTCTGGCTTTCTGCGCTCTTTCCTCCAGAGAGATTCCCGGAGGACGGTGTGGTAGCTGAAATTCAAAGGCATTTCTGCCGTCGTCGGAATGATAAGCCCGGATCGTGCCGCCATGACTTGCCACGGTGAGGTAGCAGGCGAGGAGTCCGATGCCGAGTTCCTCGGGACGCTGGGAGCGAACGTAAAAGGGATCAAAGAGAAACGGAAGCTCTTCGACGGGGATGCGCTTGCCGTTGTTGAGGAGGGTTACACAGACGCCCTTATCCGCATTGGATTCCAGCTCAATGGCGATCTCGCCTCCATCATCGGGAAGCAAGTCTCTTGCTTCCATCAGCAGCACCCGGAACATTTGGCGTATGCGGCTTTCCACTGCAAAAACGGGAGTGCAGCCTTTGTCCTCGACCCGGTAGGCGACTTCCACCGGATCGACATCGACGAGTCGAATGGTGTCGTTGATCACCTCCGCCAGGCAGATTTCATCGGTTTCCTCGATTTTTCCGCCGGACCGGACGCCTTCAGCCAGATTGCTGAGAATATCGGTCATTTTCGCCATTTCTTC
>JAKSBG010000520.1 GCA_022361255.1 Verrucomicrobiales bacterium | reverse complement strand
GTCCACGGGCACGTGGTGAAGGATCTCCTGGCGTAGTCAGAAAGCGCCTCGGGAGAACATTTCTCTTCTCAACGTTCGCGTTTGGCGAGCTCGGCCGCCCAGTAGCCTCCCATCCCGTGCACGCCGCCTCCCGGAGGCGTCGAAGAAGAACACAGAAAAATGGCCGGATTGGGTGTCGCGTGAGGCCGCAGGGACACAACCGGTCTTGTCAGAAGCTGCCGCCAGTCCGTCACCCCTCCAACGATATCCCCACCGACCAGGTTCGGATTGTAGGCTTCGTAGTCGCGGCAGTTCATGGTGTGGCGCTCGAGAACGACATCGCGAAAACCGGGTGCGAACCTCTCGATCTGCCGCTCGATCACATTGGTCATATCCACCGTCGAATATGCCGGAACATGGCAATAAGCCCAGAAAACATGTTTTCCGTCAGGGGCACGGGAAGGATCGACAACGGTCGGCTGCGAGGTCAGCACGAACGGGGCGCTGCTGTGAATCCCCTCCCACATTTCCCGCTCGGATTTCACGATTTCGTCGAGGCTCCCGCCTACATGAACCGTGCCGGCAACGCGACAGTCGGGATTCGTCCACGGAACCGGTTCGCTCAGCGCGTAATCGATTTTGAAAACTCCCGGACCATGCCGGAACCGGGATAACTTTCTCCGGTAGGACTCGGGAAGACGGTCCCCTGCAATCTTCGCCATACCTGTGGGAGACGTGTCGAAAAGGTATATCCCGGCCTTCGGCAATTCCTCCAGCGAATCCACCCACTGATTTGTCTCCACTTTCCCTCCCAGCGTTTTCAGATAGGATGTCATGGCATCGGCAATCGCCTGCGAGCCGCCTTTCACGACAGGCCACCCGTAAGCATGCCCCGCCAGCATGAGCATCAGTCCCACCGCATTTGTCGCGAGAGGGCGATCCAGAGGCAAAACCGAATGCGCCGCGTTTCCCGCCAGCAGAGCTCTCGCTTTCTCATCGGAAAACCAAAACCGTGCCGCATCGAGAGCAGCCGGGAGAGCGCGCAATCCGAAACGCGTCACGGAAACCGGATGCGAAGGAATCTTCGGAGGCGCCAGTAGATCCGCAATGATATCAGCGCAAAGCGGAACAAGCGGCTCGAACAACCGCCGATAAGCTGCCGCTGATTTTTGGTCGAAACGAGCGGCCGTCTCTCCGACCGAACGGGCCATTATCGCAGCCTCTCCCCCATCGAGAGGATGAGCGAGCGGCAGTTCCGGGTGAATCCACTCCAAACCATGCTCAGCGAGCGGCAGGTTTTGAAAAAAGGGGGATGCCAGTCCCATCGGATGCACTGCGGAACAGACATCGTGCCGGAATCCGGGAAGCGTCAGTTCCGAGGTTCTCGTTCCCCCTCCCACCGTTTCGCCCCCCTCACTGACCAGCGTCTTTTTTCCCGCCTGCGCAAGGTGTATCGCAGCG
>JAKSBG010000362.1 GCA_022361255.1 Verrucomicrobiales bacterium | reverse complement strand
TCGATTTCGTCAAGACAATTGCTTCTTTCTCACTGACAATGCCATCGTAAAAATCGTTCAATCAAAACGCTCAATCACCTTGAAACCAACGTTTTGCGAAATGCAGAAAGTGGCTCAACAGGGTACGGGCCGAAACGGAACCCTGTTAGCCTGCGAGTTGCAAATTACGTGAAATGAGCGATTAATCCCTATCACTTGGATCCACGCGCAAGAGGTTTGTTTCTTTTCTCCACTATCGGAAAGCGCGCCGGATCACTTCCCGGAACTTACAGATCGTGCCGATACGACCGGGGTCGGCAAACCATAAGGGGGCACTAACAGAACCCCAATCTACAGACATGGAAGAATCCATACTACAACTGCTCGGCAGGAAGAACTACGTCCCTGCTGATGCTCATGAATTGATGAAGCAGCTCAAAATCGACCTGAGTCGAAAGCAGGAGGTTCGCGGAGTGCTCGCTGATCTCGAACGCGACGGCTTTATCGCCCGCATCAAAGGACACCGCTATATTCTACCGAAGGAGGCGGACCTGATTCCGGGGCGTATTCAGATCACGAAAGGAGGACGTGGCTTTCTGATGCCGGACGACCCCGGCATGGCGGAGATTGAAATTCCGGCGAGAGCAACGGGAACCGCGATGAACGAGGACCGTGTTCTCGTTCGCCTTGATGTAAAACCACAGGGCCGGAGACCGAGAGCGGAAGCGCCCCGCTCCGGAAAGGTCGTTCGCGTGCTGGAGCGTCGAAGAAATCAGATCGTGGGAACGTTTCGCCAGGGAAAGCGTTTTGCTCACGTCGTGCCGGATGATCCGCGAATGAATCACGACATCTACGTGCCACCGGCAAAAGATGTGGGGCGCAAACCCCGCTCGGGAGACAAGGTCGTCGTCGAGCTGGGCGAATGGGAAAACCGGAACACCAACCCTGAAGGAGTGATTGTTGAAGTGCTCGGTCCTCCCACTGCGGAAGGCGTCGATATGCTGAGCGTGATCCGTCAATATGACCTTCCGCTGCGATTTCCGAAGGAAGTGCTCAACGAAGTGAAGAATTTTGGAACCGAAGTCACCGGGGCGGACATCGAGGGCCGCAAGGATTGCCGCAGCCATGATGTCATCACGATCGACCCCTTTGACGCCCGCGATTTTGACGATGCCTTTTACCTGCAAAGAGCCGGAGAAAACAGATGGCGACTCTGGGTCCACATCGCCGATGTCTCCCACTACGTGAAGCCGAATTCGGCGCTCGATCGCGAGGCCCACAAGCGCGGCAACTCCACCTACCTCGTCGACCGCGTCATTCCCATGTTGCCGGAAGCACTGTCGAATGAGCTCTGTTCACTCAAGCCGGACGTCGATCGACTCACAAAATGCGTGGAGTTTCTTCTCAGTGATGCCGGGGATGTTCTGAAGACGCGTTTCCACGAAGCGGTCATTCACTCGAAACGCCGCTACTCCTATGAAGAAGCGATGGAGGTCATCAGCAAAAAGCAGCCGGGTGACGGGATTGAGGAGATGGTTCACCATGCGAACCGGCTCGCTCAGCTCATTCGGAAAAAGCGTTTCGCGAATGGATCGTTGGAGCTCGATTTTCCCGAAACCAAAATCCATTTGAATGAAAACGGGGAGGTAGACCGGATCGAGAAAACGGAGAATGACGAATCCCATCAGCTCATCGAAGAGTTCATGCTCCTCGCAAACGAAGCGGTTGCCACGCGATTGATTCAGCAGAAAAAATCGACGATTCACCGCGTTCACGAGAGCCCGGATCCCAAACGACTTGCTGATTACCGCGAAGAAATTCTGGGACACAACCTGCCCTGCGGGAATCTGGAAAAAACCGCAGAGGTGCAGAAACTGCTTCGCCGACTGAACAAACTCACGATTGGGCCTGCGCTCAAAATTGGATTTCTCAGATCCCTGATGCAGGCGCGCTACTCCGTCGAACCGCTCGGCCACTACGGTCTCGCGAAAGAAAAGTATGCGCACTTTACCTCACCGATCCGGCGATACGCCGACCTGATCGTGCACCGCACGCTCTTTCAAAACGCGAAAATCCCTACTGCAAAGCTTTCCCGCGTTGCCGATCACATTTCCACGACCGAACGGAATTCCGCCGATGCGGAACGTGACAGCAAAGACGTCAAGATGTTCGCTTTCCTACAGTCTCAAATCGATGAGCGGAATCTCGTCCCCTACGACTCGCATGTCACGGACGTGCGGAACTTCGGGCTCTTCATCGACGTTCCCGATCTCGGGATGCGCGGTTTGATCCCGCTCTCGCGAATGGACGACGATTTCTACGAATTTGATTCCGCGCGGGTTCAGGTCATTGGTCGCAGACGGAAGCGGGTCATTGGACTCGGGGACATCATCGAAGTGGTCATCGACAAAGTGGACCGCGCGAAAAAAGAGGTCGATTTCCGGCCCTCCGGATCAGCTCCGGTCAGAGGAAGGTCCGACTCCAAATCACGCGGTCGCCGTCAGGGAGGTCGGAGTGGCAGCGGGAAGCGCGGCAGCGATTCAAGGAAAGATTCCGGCTCCCGCCCCCGGAAGTCGGAAAAGCGGAAGCCACGCGGTGGAAAGCCACGCGGTGGAAAGCCACGCTCTGATCGCTCGAAGAGTTCGCGACCGGACGGAAAGAGTTCGCGCCGGTCAGGGAGCCGTTCTTCGGGAAGGTCGAATCAGGGGAGGAAGCGGTCCGGAGGAAACCGAAGCAGGAAATAGTGCAACGGCTCGACCTTTCCGGAATCGCAACGGGGAAAGGAAACGGTGGCGACATTCGCAGTCGCCATCTGTTCCCGAAAAGTTGCCAAAAGGTCTTACGCCAGACCCTTCACGGTCTCGACTACGTTTTCCGCAGTCATGCCGAGCTCGCTCATTACGGTGTTACCCGGCGCGCTGATACCGAAACGGTCGATGCCGACCACGGCTCCGGCGGAACCGACGTATTTCCACCAAAGTCCGCTGACACCTGCCTCGATCGCGACCCGCTTCGTGCAGGCGGCAGGAAGAATGGACTCGCGATAGTCATCCGACTGGCGCTCAAATCGCTCCATGCAGGGCATCGAGACGACTCGAACCCCGTCACCGAGTGACTTGGCCGCTTCGAGAGCGTGCTGCAGCTCGCTTCCCGTTCCAATCAGAATGGTGTCGAGATCGCCGGTTTCTTTCTTTGCGATGTAGGCACCGCGAAAGACGCCTTCCCGACGCTCGCTCGCGGGAATTTCGTTCATCGTCGGCACGGCCTGGCGGGTCAGGAAAAGAGCGGTGGGTCCGTCTTTTCTTTCCACCATGGCAGCGAATGCTCCGGCGGTTTCCTCGGGGTCGGCAGGACGAATCACGTCGACATTTGGAATGACGCGGACACCGCTGACGGTTTCAACAGGCTGATGGGTGGGGCCGTCCTCTCCGACTCCGACAGAGTCGTGCGTGAGAATGTATCCGACCGGAAGGTGGGCAAGTCCGGCGAGGCGGATCGACGGACGAAGGTAATCGGCAAACACGGCGAAAGTTGCGCCGGTAGCGAGAAAAATCCCGTCATAGGCGAGACCGTTGCAGATGGCACCCATCGCGTGCTCGCGAATGCCGTACCAGATGTTTTTCTGACCGAAATCATCTTTGCTGAGGTCGCCGCTCGACTTGATGTAGTTCTTCGTGGAACCAAAAAGGTCGGCGCTTCCCGTGACAAGACTCGGCACCGCTTCGGCGACAGCCTGGATGACTTCCCCTCCGGCGGCGCGGGTCGCGTTTTTGTATTCGGAATCAAATTCAGGGATTCTGCTGAGGAGGTCGTCAGGAGTGTTCCCTTCGACCGCGTCAGAAAGCTGTGACGCGAGCTGTGGGTTGGCGGCTTTCCACGCGTTGAAGGTTTCCTCCCATGCCGCGTAGGCAGCGGAGAGGGCCTCGCGGTGTGATGCGAAGTAGGCTTTGGTTTCGTCGGAAACGAAGAATGTCTCTTCGGGTAGCCCCAGTCCGGCGCGCGCGGATTCAGCGAACTTGGCTCCGCCCTCCCCGTGGCCTGCCGCAGTTCCGGCTACTTCGGGAATGCCTTTTCCGATCAGTGTTTTGGCCTCGATCAGGGTTGGCTTGCCGTTGGAGTTTGCTTTCGCTTCCTCAACGGCGGCGAGAACAGCGCTCATGTCATGGCCGTCCACCTGAACCGCATTCCATCCGAATGACTTGAAACGCTCCAGCGTATCGTAGCTCTGCGTAACGTCGGCCATCGCGTCGAGAGTTACGTCATTTGAATCATAGATCAGAACGAGGTTATCGAGACCGTTGTGTCCTGCAAAAGCGATTGCTTCGGATGCAACACCTTCCTGGAGGCATCCATCACCGGCGAGGCAGAAGATGGTCTGATCAAAGATCGTATGCTCATCAGTATTGTATTTGGCAGCCGCCATTTTCGCGGAAAGCGCGTATCCGACAGCGTTGCCAACCCCCTGGCCGAGAGGGCCGGTGGTCGCTTCCACTCCGTCGGTTTCATCAAATTCCGGGTGACCGGGCGTGATGCTGTGGAGCTGACGGAAGTTCTTTACCTCGTCGAGAGAAAGGTTGTATCCGGCGAGGTGAAGCCAGCCGTAGAGAAACATCGAACCGTGTCCTGCAGAAAGGATGAAGCGATCGCGGTTGAGCCATTTCGGTTCGGCCGGATGGTAAGCCATCGCATGTCCGTAGAGAACGGCACCGATATCCGCTGCACCGAGTGGCAATCCGAGGTGACCGGAACTGCAGGCATGGACAGCATCGATGGCGAGTCCGCGAGCTTCGTTCGCGGCACGGGAAAGGGCTTCATGATTCAGGTCACTCATAAAACAGTAGGATTCGGTTTCGATTTGAATTGGGGCCTATCTTTGGCGCATTCGATTGGCTTCGCAAGTCGACATATTGAAACACCCCTGTTTCCAATCTGTCGAAAAACCCAGATGACAGATCGCGGTTTCGCTGCAATGTAGCGCCAACATGGCTGAAGAAACGCAACAGATTCTCAAAGTCGGCCTGCCCAAGGGCAGCCTTTCCGAACCGACTCTCGATCTTTTCGAGAAGGCCGGTTACAACATCAGCGGCGCATCCCGTTCCTATCGTCCCTCCGTGGACGATCCGGAACTGCAGATGCGCCTGATCCGTGCCCAGGAAATCGGGCGCTACGTCGATCATGGATTTCTCGATTGCGGGATCACCGGTAAAGACTGGATCGCAGAGAACGGCGCTGATGTTCATGTCGTCTGTGACCTGCAATACAGCCGCGCAACTTCAAATCCCACTCGTTGGGTTCTCGTTGTGCCGAACGATTCCCCGATTCAGTCCGTGAAAGATCTCGAGGGCAAACGCATCGCAGCGGAAGCAATCGGCATCGTCGAGAAATATCTCGAAGAGAACGGCGTCAATGCTGAGGTTGAATTCAGCTGGGGCGCGACCGAGGTGAAGGTTCCGGAACTGGTGGACGCCATCGTCGATATCACCGAGACCGGTTCTTCGCTCCGGGCGAATAATCTTCGCATTGTTGACGAACTGATGCAGAGCTACCCGCAGTTTGTCGCCAAGAAAGAATCATGGGAGGATCCCTGGAAGCGGGCCAAAATCGAGCGCATGGCAGTGCTGCTGCAGGGCGCTCTCGCCGCCCGTGACATGGTCGGATTGAAGATGAACCTGAAAAACGAAGGCAAAGATGCCGTTCTGGACCTGCTTCCCTCTCTTCGCAAACCAACCGTTTCCGAACTGACCGATGGGAACTGGGTCGCAGTGGAAACCGTTCTGCACGAAAGAGAGGTACGCGAGCTGGTTCCGCGCCTCAAAGAGCTTGGTGCAGAAGGGATCATCGAATATCCCTTGAATAAAGTCATTGATTGACCGATAGTCCGCGCCCGTCATCGAACAGTCGCATCGAAACGGGGGTCGCATCAGCGACGCGAAACAACCAACACTTTTTGAACTATGGGATGCCTTAAAAAGAAAAGGAAATCCAAGATCAGTAAGCACAAGCGACGCAAGCGTATGAAGGCTAACCGCCATAAGAAGCGTTTGCGTTACAAGAGCTAAGCGTTGATCTTGGACGAATGAAGACATTGCAGCGTGGAGTTACCGGTTCGAGGACCGTTCTGGAAACCCTTCGCTGCTTTGTTGTGTACGGATTGCCCGCCGCGTTGTTCCTGTTTGCCTCATCGGCATCGGGTGATCGCGGCAAATCTGTGCACGACTACGCCGAAATCTACGTCGACCAGTATTTCGAGCCGGACCCCCGCCTGATCCTGTCAGATGAAGGGGAGAAAAAAAGCCGGGCGCTCGCGAACTACGCTCTGGGGCGCAGTCTCGAAGCCCGCGGGCGCGCACTCGAAGCGGTGGAAGCTTACAAGACCGTGTTGGAGAATGCGCCCGAACAGCATTTTCTCGCGAGAAAGACGGCGAATCTTCTTGCTCGCAATGGAGGAAACGACGAAGCGCTCGAGCTTCTCGAGAGCAACCTGAAGGCCAATCCGGATGAGCCCTTTGCCTACATTTCCCTTTCAGAATACCTCGCAACGTACCGCAATAACGAAGAAAAGGGTCGAAAGCGCTCTTTTGAGGTGATTGAAGACGCCGTCAAAAAATTTCCCGGCGAAGCTGCGGTTTATGAGCACTACGTGCGGCTTCTCGTTGTGAACAATCGCAAGTCTGATGCGCGGCGCGTTTTTGAAGAGGCTCTTTCCGTCGAAAAGACTAATCCTGAATTCTGGCTGGAGCTGGCGAGGGTGTCCGGGCAGATCTGGCCGATTCGCCCGGGGAGCGAAACAGAGGAGTCCCAACTCGTCAATACGCTCTACGGAAAGGCGCTGCTTCTTGCGGAGGAAAATATGGCTGTGTTCGAGAAGGTTGGTGATTTTTATCACACGACCCGCCAGTTTGATCGCGCGATCCAGGCATACGTTGAAGTAATCACCGACAGTCCGGACCGCCTCGATGTCCGGGAAAAGCTCGCCAGGGTCTACGGTGGGAAAGGCGATGAGGAGAAGGTCGTTTCCACGCTCAAAGAAATCCTGGAGATCGATCCCAAGAGCGCCCGCACCCACAAGCAGCTCGCTCAGATCTACATGCGAAACGAGGACTTCAAATCGGCAATTCCTCATCTTCGCAAGTCTCTTGCCATCACGAAAGGCTCCGCTACCGAATACAATGCGCTGGCCCGCATGATGATCGAATCAAAAGAATATGAGGCCGCAGCCGAATTTCTTTCCGAAGCATCCTATCAATTTCCCGAGCTTCCGGATTTCCCTTATCTGATGAGCTATCCGCTGAGCGCCCTCGAACGCTGGGATGAATCCGTGGAGCAGTTCGAGAAAACCATTGAGTTGGCGGGGGATGATCAACCGCAGCTCCTGAACGAATCTTTCTACTTTCGCTACGCAGCTGCCACGGAGCGCGGCGGTGATCTCGACGCGGCGGCGAAACTGTTCCGGAAGACGATAGAAATCATCTCCAAGCAGGACCCCGAAGATCAAGACAAAGAATTTACCGCCACCGTCTACAACTACCTCGGCTACATGTGGGTCGAGAACGATATGAACATCGACGAGGCCGGGGAACTGATCAAAACGGCCGTTGATCTTGACCCGGAGAGCGGGGCTATCGCCGACAGTCTTGGTTGGTTCTATTTCAAAAAAGGGAAATACGAAGAAGCCAAAAAGGAGCTTCTCCGCGCCGAGCAGATGATTGAGGAGCCGGATGCGGTGATTTACGACCATATCGGACAGGTGTTTCACCGTCTCGGGGAGGCGGAAAAAGCTATCGAATACATGGAACGCGCGGTGGAGCTCGACCCGGACAAAGAAGAGTTTTCTGATCGTCTCACCGAGTACGAAAAAGGGCTGGAAGCGAAACCCGCTCCCCCCGCGAAAGACCAGCCGGCCGGGACCGCTTCCGAATAGTTCGGGAGGGTGGGGCATCAGACTCCATCCTCAACAAAGGCTCCTCGCCAGTGCCTCGCAGCTGTGGCCCCCTTGCGAGCAGGGCGGCAGGCACAAAAAAGCCGGCGAGTGATGAACCCGCCGGCTTTTGAAAATTCGCAGTTTGCGATTGCTCAGGCCTAGCCTTTCGCGAGGTAGGCCGCAGTGCTTTCGTGGTTGGCCTGCATTGCATCCGAACCTTTTTCCCAGTCCATCGGGCAGACTTCTCCGTTTTCTTCGAAGTGCTGCAGTGCGTCAACGATGCGGATGGCTTCTTTGATGGAGCGACCAAGCGGTAGATTGTTCACCAGCTGGTGCTGAACAATCCCGTCTTTGTCGATGAGGAAGAGGCCGCGGTAGGCGATCAGCTCACCTTCTGCCATGAGGTCGCCGTATTCATCGAAATCGTAGTCACCGACGAGAACGTCATAGGCGGAAGAGATGGTTTTGTTCGTGTCTGCGACGAGCGGGTATGTTACGCCGCCAATGCCGCCCTTGTCCCGCGGGACCTGGAGCCAGCCCCAGTGAGACATCTCAGTGTCGGTGGAGCAGCCAACGATTTCCACATTCCGGCTTTCGAATTCGGAGAGGTGATCCTGAAAAGCGTGCAGCTCGGTCGGGCAGACAAAGGTGAAGTCTTTCGGGTAGAAAAAGAGAATGACGTATTTTTCCCCTTTGTATTGATCGAGAGAAAAATTTTCAACAACCTGACCGTCGACAACGGCGCTGGCACTGAAAGAGGGAGCAGGTTTTCCAACTAGAACTGACATGATAGTAAGTGGTTTTGGTTTCGATTGGTAAGACGGCGAAATTTGATTGCAGGAACAGGACAGTCAACCGGAATCGGAATGAATCGAGAAATCAGACCGTGTAGTGGCAGAGGGTCAACACGGTTGATGGCGCAGGGGGCTGGGGTATGGTTCTCGCGTCCCCGAAAGAGGGGGATTGGGTGACACTTGTTTTCTATCCCGCGCCTAAATCAACATTTGACGGCGCCCTCATTGCGGTGTTACTTCAGAAAGACATAAACCCGACCTTTCCGATCAGGAATTAGTGGTTTTAAATCGCTCATAAGGCGAAACACGACTCATGACAAAAAATCTCGAGACAAAATTGAGAAAAACTGCCGGCTCCGGTGCAGCGGCCGGAGTTGCATCGCGTTTCGGAATTGAGGATTTTTCCGGTGTCGCTAAACAGCTTGAGCAAAAGAACCCTCAGGAGAGGATTCGCTGGGCCTTGGATACATTTGCCGACCACGTTGCGCTTACTTCCAGTTTCGGGGCGCAATCTGCCGTAATGCTTCACATGGTCTCCCGGGAGCAGCCGGATATTCCCGTGATACTCGTGGATACCGGCTACCTGTTTTCGGAGACGTACCGATTCATCGATGAGCTGGTTGATCGGCTGAGTCTTAATCTGAAGGTATATCGTTCCGATATTTCGGCTGCCTGGCTGGAGGCTCGTTACGGAAAATTGTGGGAAGACGGCATCGAAGGAATTGAAAAATACAACCAGATTCAGAAAGTTGAGCCGATGGAGCGGGCTATGGAGGAACTTGGGGTGCATGCCGCGATCAGTGGAATCAGGCGACAGCAGAGTAGCAGTAGAGCTGAACTTCCAGCTGTTGCGCTTCAAAAAGGCAGGGTGAAGATCCATCCGATTATTGATTGGAGCGATATGCAGATTGGTCGTTACCTGACGGAACATAATCTCCCTTATCATCCGCTTTGGGACGAGGGCTACGTTTCCATTGGTGATTGGCATACAACCAGGAAGCTGACGGATGGGATGTCAGAGGAGGATACCCGCTTCTTTGGATTGAAACGCGAATGCGGTCTTCATGAGCAGCTGGACAAAATCGATGATGATCTCGATTTTGTGATCTGAGTTTTTTGGTTTTCCCTACCGGTTGAATTCATGAGTTCTCATCTCGATCACATCTATCCCGTTTTTGACAAGATGCTTCCGCGGGAAGCAAAAGAGGAGCTTTTGGGCCAGCGAGGCGCGGTCATATGGATGTATGGTCTCAGTGGCTCCGGAAAGAGCACCCTCGCGAATCTCCTTGAGCGTCGACTTCACGAGGCCGGGCGGATGGTTAAGGTGCTCGACGGTGACAACATTCGGTCGGGCTTGAACAGCAATCTTGGTTTTTCCGACGAAGATCGTCAGGAAAACATTCGCCGGGTCGCCGAAGTCGCGAAACTGTTTTCCGAAGCGGGAATCATTACCATCACTTCATTTATTACCCCGAACAACGAGCTTCGCGATCTCGCTCGTGGAATCATCGGCAACGATGATCTGCTCGAAGTTTATGTGAAAGCTTCATTCGAAACTTGTGCCGAACGTGACCCGAAGGGACTCTACGCAAAAGTGAAAGCGGGTGAGGTGAAGCAGTTCACCGGAAAAGACTCCGCATTCGAAGAACCGAATAACCCTGACCTAGTCGTTGACACGGAGGCTCTCAGCGAAGAAGAGTCCCTCTCCCTGCTTCTTGAGGCCGTTCAGGCCAAAGTTAGTGCGTAAATCACACACCGACCAGGCGTCCCTTCAGACGAACCTTTTTTAATCATGGAAGAAGAAAGAAATTCCTATCGGGTGAATCACCTCGCCCAACTTGAATCCGAAGCCATTTTCGTGCTTCGGGAAACTGCCGCGCAATTTGAGAAACCGGCTCTCCTTTTTTCCGGAGGAAAGGATTCCATCGTTATGGCTCACCTCGCACGGAAAGCCTTTCACCCGGCGCGCCTTCCCTTCCCGCTCGTCCACGTCGATACCGGACACAACTTTCCCGAGACGCTGGAATACCGCGACAAGTACGTGGAGGAAATCCGCGCGGATCTCGTCGTCGGTCTCGTTCAGGACTCCATTGATCAGGGACGCGTCCAGGAGGAGAAAGGGCCTTTCGCAAGCCGGAATGCCCTCCAGACCGTGACTCTGCTCGATACGATCGAGGACAATCAGTACGATGCCTGCCTTGGTGGTGGTCGTCGTGACGAAGAGAAGGCGCGTGCCAAAGAACGTTTCTTCTCCCACCGGGATGACTTCGGCCAGTGGGATCCGAAGAATCAGCGACCCGAGCTCTGGAACATCTTTAACGGACGTAAGCACCACGGGGAGCACTTCCGCGTGTTCCCGCTTTCCAACTGGACGGAAATGGATGTCTGGCAATACATCAAGGCGGAGGGAATTCCGCTTCCAAGCCTCTATTTCTCCCACAAGCGTGACGTTGTCCACCGCAACGGAGCCATGCTCGCCATCTCCGACGTAGTGACGCCCCAGGAAGGTGAAGAAGTGGAAAAAGACGCCGTTGTGAGATTTCGAACCATCGGTGACATGACTTGCACCGGTGCCGTCTATTCCGACGCAAGCACAATGGACGACATCATTCAGGAAGTCGCCACCGCCCGCCAAACCGAACGCGGAACCCGCGCTGATGACAAGCGCTCCGAGACTGCGATGGAGGATCGCAAGAAGGAAGGATACTTCTAGGATCGCGACACCACTCTCACCTTCCCACCTTTTACTTTTTGAAAAAAATGTCTCACGAAATTCCGATCGACGAAGGTTATCTCGACATGGACCTCCTCCGTTTTACGACGGCGGGTTCTGTCGATGACGGAAAATCCACCCTCATTGGCCGACTGCTCTACGATTCGAAAAACACTTTCGAAGACCAGATCGAAGCGGTTGAAGAAACCTCGAAAAAGCGGGGTGATGAGAATGTGAACCTCGCGCTCCTCACAGACGGGCTTCGCGCCGAGCGCGAGCAGGGAATCACGATCGATGTTGCCTACCGTTACTTCGCGACGCCGAAGCGAAAGTTTATTATCGCCGATACTCCCGGTCACATTCAGTACACGCGGAACATGGTCACCGGCGCATCGACGGCGAACCTGGCTATCATTCTCGTGGATGCCCGGACCGGTGTCATCGAACAGACCTGCCGCCACGCTTTTATCGCGAACCTTCTCCGTATTCGCCACGTTATCGTAGCAGTGAACAAGATGGACCTCGTCGATTACAGCGAGGAACGATTTGAAGAAATCACAAAGGAGTTCGAGGAATTTGCCTCCCGTCTCGACAACATCGTCGACATGGTCACCATTCCGATCAGTGCACTGCACGGCGACAACGTCGTCGAAAAGTCCACCAACACTCCGTGGTACGAAGGCCCGACGATGCTCTATCATTTGGAGAACGTTTACATCGGCTCGGACCACAACCACGTTGACGCGCGCTTTCCGGTGCAATGGGTCATTCGCCCGCACTCCGACGAGCATCACGATTTCCGGGGCTATGCCGGGCGCGTTGCCGGCGGTGTCTTCAAACCCGGGGACGACGTTGTCGTTCAACCTTCCGGTTTTACAACAAAGATCAAAGCGATCGAATCTCTCGAAGGCCCTCAGGAACAGGCATTCGCGCCGCTCTCCTGCACGATGACCCTGGAGGACGAAATCGATATCAGCCGCGGCGACATGATCGTCAAAGCGAACAATCCGCCGAAAAAAGAGCAGGTCATTGAGGCAATGATTTGCTGGTTTTCCGAGGACAAGCAGCTCCAGCCTCGCGGAAAATACTATCTCCGCCACACCACCAAAGAGGTGAAAGCCATCGTCCAGGAGGTCAAATACAAGGTGAATATCAACACCCTGCACAAAGTCGAAGACGACACGACCTTTGGACTCAACGAGATCGGTCGCGTGAGTATTCGCTGCTCCGCCCCGCTTCTCTTTGATTCCTACCGCCGCAACCGCCAGACCGGAAGCTTCGTTCTCATCGATTCCCAGACGAATGAGACGGTGGCAGCAGGAATGATTGTGTAGGCCGTCTAACTCGTTGACAGGTCCAAAGAATCAGCGTTATTACCGCCCGCTTCAACCGGGGCGGAAAAAGACGGCGAGGTAGCCAAGTGGTAAGGCCGGGCTCTGCAAAAGCTCTATCGCGGGTTCGATTCCCGCCCTCGCCTGTCATTTCTTTCACGTCAGCCGCCCAAACCCCGAGTGCTTCACACGCCCTCCAATTTTCCCGCCAACATCCCCCTCTTCAATTGCCTCTGCCATTTCGGCGAAGACGGGAGCGAGAGCTTCAAGGTAGGCGTCCACATGTCTCATCTCATGGGCGAGGGTCGCATTAAACCCTCCTCCAGCGAGAAAGCCGTGATCCAACATTCGGGAGGTCATCAGGGTAAGGAGTGCTGCTGATTCAGGGTGGTCGAATCCGAGGATGGCCCACTCCGGTCGTCCGGG
>JAKSBG010000518.1 GCA_022361255.1 Verrucomicrobiales bacterium | reverse complement strand
CCGAATATCCGATTTTGTGTGCCTTGAATCGCGCACGCAGTCCGTCCTGATAACGATCGAAAGCACGCCCGGAGATCAAGGCATGGAATGTCTGCTCGAAGGCCATCTAGTTTTCTGAAGCGAACAGTATATTCATGAACGATTTTCTTCCCATATCGGGCACTCACCCGCCGGAATTTTTAGATCGTTCTTCCATGAGTGAACGGGATTTGCCCAGACAGGTCAAGGGTTTCCGCTCTTCCCAGTGGCATTTCCAAGCACCACCCGCTTTTCCCTCTATTCGCGTAAAATGTCAAATCACTCCCGGGCCGATCATTTGATTTGGTTTTCCAGATCATAAAGGGTAACAAACTATCGGGAAAAGCGAAGGAGTTACTTTTTTATTGCACAAAAGAACACGCTCAGTAGTTTCGTGTTCACATGAGCAACAATAGGCCCAAAGTTTATTCCTGGCGTGATGACCTTGCCCATTCGCGCGATGTTACGGAGTCGAACAAGGTCGGGTATTCGATCACTCTCACCTGGTATGAACGCTGGCGACGCGGCAAGCACTTGCAACCGGGGCGGGGTTCCGCGCGGGAGTTCTGGAGGGATCAGGTTCTCGCGAAGGACCGCGAACCGTGGCAGCTCGATCAATGGTCCGAGGCGATTCGCTGGTTTCTCCGCTGGCTTTCCTTTTGCGAGGAGCGGGGCGGCGACGGCTTGAGTGTCGCGGAGCGTGTTTATCGGGCGACGCATTGTTCGGGTGCCCGTCGCGGGTTCGCGATGGCGACGCGGGATACCTATTCGGGGCACGCGGGGCGCTACGCCCACTGGATTGAATCGGGAGAGATTGCCAAATTTCACCCGGACTTTGATCTTTCTCAAAATACCAGTCGTGCCATTCTCGATCCGGCCAATGCCCGTCTCTATCTCACCTGGCTGGTGGCGGTCCGAAAGGTGGCTTTTTCCTCGCAGAAACAGGCTCTGAATGCTCTCGCCTACTTTTTTCATGAGGTGTGCGGGTGCGGCGAAGTGGATCTCGAGATTCGCTTTCGGAAGACACAAAAACGGATCCCGGTGGTGCTGGAGAAGGAGGAAGTTGGCAAAGTTTGCGCGGAATTGCCGGACGTTTATCGCTTCGCAGCGAAACTGCAATACGGGACGGGCCTGCGTCTCAGTGAACTGATGCGTCTCCGGATTAAGGACGTGGATATCGAGCGGCGAATGGTGATTGTGCGTGGCGGCAAGGGCGACAAAGACCGCACAACAGTATTGCCGGCCTCTTTGATTGCGGAACTCCGGGAATGGAGGGAGCAGTGCCGTGTGCAGTGGGAAGAGGACCGGGAAAACCTGGTTCCGGGCGTTGCGCTGCCGAACGCGCTGGAGCGGAAAATGCCTTTGTCCGGTGAAAAGTGGGAATGGTTTTGGTTATTTCCGGCAAAGGGACTATCAAACGATCCCGACTCGGGAGTCCGGAGGCGGCATCACGTCCACCCCAAGGTTTATGCAGAGAATCTGAAGAAAGCGGCGGAGCGTGCCGGGATAGAAAAGCGCGTATCGACTCATGTATTCCGCCACAGCTTTGCCACTCATCTCCTGGATGATGGTGTCGATATCCGGACGTTGCAGGAATTGCTGGGGCATGACGATATTTCGACCACGCAAATTTATCTGCATGTGACGAAACAGGGTGGTGTCTGCGGGGTGACAAGCCCTCTTGATCGGCTGGAGATGGATCAAGTAGAGGTGGATCAAGTGGAGGTGGATCGAGTGATCATTCCCGAGGGGCAGCGGAGATTGGCGGAGAAAAATGAGTCACTGATGAAGCAGGATTTACACGGATTTTCTGTTGTCCGATGACCGCTCAGGAAAATCGGCGACCTGGAGATCGCCGCTACCATGCTTGGTGAGACGAACCGTTCTATCTCCCCTCCGGGTCTCTGAATGTAAGTTGTCAAAAAACCGGTGCCTTGTTCGTCCCGCGGGCGCGCATAGGCGTCAGGCTACCATCTCGTCTGGCCTCCAGCCCTCGATGGAAACGGGGATTATATGCGAAATGTCTGACAGGGGCTGATGGACAAAATTCACCCCTTCATGACCCGATGGCGAGCCATTGGAAACCTGCCGAGTAGACCCGGCTGTCGCGCCAGGTGGAAAGCTCGACCTGGAAACCTTCCTCCGTCACGGATACCAGCGAGAGCCGGAGCCGGTCGCTGCTGCATTGATCGAGGTCGAATCCTGTCAGGCCGAGGTGGACGACCGGGGGCGATGAAAAGGGGGCGTCGAACCAGACATCCCAGCGGAAACGGCGATCTTCGCTGCTCTCGTCTGCGGTTTCGTCGAGATTCCAACCTTCCGTTTCGTGACCAACACAGACGGAAGAGGAGAGGGCAATGAGAGGGAGAGAGTTGCTCATATCACGTCGGCGGAGAAGAGCAAGAGGTGGTCCAGAGGGGGGCGGAAATGTGCTCCTGAATCGCCAGCGTCACGGTAAAAACGCAAAAGCCGGTCGGTTTCGATGTCGCAGTCTACGGGTCAACAGGGTTCCGTGGAGCACCTGACAGGGTTGGATTACGGAGCTAACAGGGTTGAGTTGGGGCGGTTGGCAGCGGCGAAGGCGGCGATACAAGTCATGCTCAATTGCGCGACAAGTCACGCGTAGCGGAGCGGTCAAATCCGGCGTACCGGATAGCTTGCGACGATGCGATTTTTTTCCGGGATTTTCTATTTTTGCCTGATCTTCTGTACTTTGGGCGTGGTGCAGGCCTCCGAAGAGGAGGACCGGCGGGAGCTCCATTTGTATTTGAAGGGACGGTATCTGTATCAGAAAAACTGTAAGACCTGCCACGGCACGACGGGGCGGGGGAATGGTCCGTGGGCGGCGGAGTTGACGGACAAGCCGCGAAATTTCCGGACGGGCGTCTACAAGTTCCGCACGACTCCGTACGGGAAACTCCCGACGGATGACGATTTGCGGCGCACGATCCGGAGCGGGATTTCGGGGACGGCGATGCCGTTTTTCAAAGATTTTTCGGATGATGATGTCGATGCGCTGATCGTGTATCTGAAAAGCCTTTCCCGGGAGTGGAAAAAGGAGGAGCTGGTCGCGGAATCGCTATCGTTGCCGGAAACCCCGAAGTGGTTTTCTGATAAGGAAAAGCGCAGGGCCCACGCCGAAAAGGCGGCTCCGCAGTTCCGACAGCTCTGTTCGACTTGTCATGGCGAGACGGGTAACGGCGACGGTCCGGGGGCGAAGGGCCTCGTCGATATCTGGGAAAATCCGATCACGCCGGCGTCCCTTTCCGACGAGCACCACAAATCGGGCGACGCGCCAACGGATCTGTATCGAACGATCGCGACGGGCCTGAACGGCACGCCGATGGTCGGATTTGACGGGGCCCTGCCGCCGGATCAGATCTGGAACCTGGTGGCATTTATTCAACATTTGTCGGAAGAAAGGCAGAAAGCCGGGAATTGAGGCCAATTCTTCCCTTTTTTCCCGCCTGAATGCGTGAATTGAGCCTCCGCCGCCCCTGCGTAACGTAATATAAGCAGGCAAATTGCCTTTTTTTATCATGAGTCAATCCATTGATCGTCGCCACTTTCTACGGGGAATCGGAGCGGGTATTTCGCTACCGATGTTTGAAACCTTTTTCGGGACGCCGGCAAATGCGGCCGCTTCCGGAAAAGTGGCCACCACTGCGTCCGGCATGCCTCTGCGCACGGCTTTCCTCTACAAGCCGAACGGGGTGAACGTGGACAAGTGGAAGCTGAGCGGGACGGGGAAGGACTACCAAATGAATGCGACCCACGAGCCGTATGCTGCGCTCCGCGATCATTTTCACATTCTCAGTAAGCTGGAGCATGAAAACGGAACGTCCGGCGGTGACGGGGGAGGTGACCACGCCCGGGCCAATGCTTCTTTCCTCACCGGTGTCCGTCCGCGAAAAACGGCGGGTGCGGATATCAAGCTGGGGATCTCGGTCGATCAAATGATTGCCAATCAGGCGGGCGATCTGACTCGGTTTTCCTCTCTGGAGCTTTCCAGCGACGGTGTTCGCAAGAGCGGGGTTTGTGATTCCGGGTATTCCTGCGCCTATCAGTTCAATCTTTCCTGGCGTTCCGACACAACGCCGATGACTCCGGAGGCGAATCCCCGCCACGTGTTTGAACGACTCTTCGGTTCCGGCAGCAAAGAGGAGCGGGAAAAGAGTTTTACGCTGCGTAATGCCTCCCAGCGATCGATTCTCGATTTCGTGATGGAGGACGCGAAGCAGCTGAACAGGCAGCTCGGTCGGAACGATCAGCTGAAGCTCGATGAGTATATGACCGGGGTCCGCGAGATTGAGCGCCGCATCGAGAAGGCGGAGAAATTCGGTCTGCCGGAAGATCCGGGAATGGAAACTCCTTCGGGAATTCCGTCGTCTTTCGAAGAGCATCTCCGTCTCATGATGGACATGATGGTGCTCGCTTTCGAGACCGATTCCACGCGTGTCGCCACGTTCCTGATGGCGCACGACGGCAGCAACCGGAGCTTCAAAGAGATCGGTGTTCCGGACGGTCACCACACCATTTCCCACCACCGCGGGAATCCGGAATCTCTCGAAAAGCTCGCGAAGATCGATCTTTTCTACAGCCGCCAGTTCGCGTATTTCCTCAATCAGCTGAAGTCGAAGAAGGACGTCGACGGCAAGTCTCTGCTCTACAATTCGCAGATTGTCTTTGGTGGAGGACTCGGGGATCCGGATCGCCATCGTCACAATGAACTGCCGGTGATTGTAGCCGGTCACGGCGGGGGAACGATCAAAACCGGTCTCCACACGGATCTCGGGCAGGATACACCGATGTGTAATCTCTACCTGGATATGATGCACCGTGCCGGTGTGAAGGAAGAGCGCTTCGGTGATTCGACCGGAAAGCTCAGCGTGCTTTCGTAGAGGTTTCCGGTGTAGCCGCGTTCGCAGGGACGTGGTCGGAGGGCAGGGCAGACGGCCACCGCTTTGCAGCGGCGGCTACGTGGGTTTTTGTGGGATCGGGTTGGGTTCGGAGAGTAGCCGCGTTCGCAAGAACGAGGTTGGGGGCAGGGCAGACGGCCACCGCTTTGCAGCGGCGGCTACATGGGTTTCCGTGGGACCGGTCGGGTTGGGAGAGTAGCCGCGTTCGCAAGAACGTGGTCGGAGGGCAGGGCAAGTGGCCACCGCTTTGCAGCGGCGGCTACATGGTTTTCCGTGGGAGTGGGTTGGGTTTGGAAAGTAGCCGCGTTCGCAAGAACGTGGTTGGGGGACAGGGCAGATGGCCACCGCTTTGCAGCGGCGGCTACATTGGTTTCCGTGGGACCGGTCGGGTTTGGAGAGTAGCCGCGTTCGCAAGAACGTGGTCTGGGGCTGGGCAGATGGCCACCGCTTTGCAGCGGCGGCTACATGGGGTTTCCTGTGGAAGCGGGTTGGGTTTGGAGAGTAGCCGCGTTCGCAAGAACGTGGTTGGGGGCAGGACAGACGGCCACCGCTTTGCAGCGGCGGCTACATTGGTTTTCGTGGGAGTGGGTTGGGTTTGGAAAGTAGCGGCGTTCGCAAGAACGTGGCGGGAGGGCAGGGGCAGATGGCCACCGCTTTGCAGCGGCGGCCGCGCTCCGGCACTTTTTAACCTTTCTCGCTCGCGGCTCTGTCGCGCTACCCGCCCTGCCGGAGGAGCACCATAAACTGCAGCGGTTCGAGCTCGAGGTGCTTCGCGGCGATCACGGTTTGTCCGGCGATAATGTCGGTGAGCACTTTTTTCAGACCCAGCTGGCGCAAGAGGGGAGCCGCCACTTTTTGGGGCTGGTCACTGAAGTTGGCGAGGCAGAGAATGCTCTGTTCGTCGGCGGTCCGGAAATAGCCGAAGACGTGATCGTTGGCGGTATTGATGATCTCCGTTTCCCCGCGGGCGAGGGCAATGTTGTTCAGGCGGAGTCGCGTCAGTTTGAGAAATCCTTCGTAGATGGTGTGCTCGATGGTCCCGGTTTCGATTCTCCGGTCCGCTTTTTCCCAACTGAAATACGGGCGGTGAAGCCACCTTTCGTCGCTTTCTTTCCCGGGGTCGTTGCGGAAGTCGGTGCTGTTCAGCATGCCAATTTCCTCTCCGAGGTAGATGAGAGGGATGCCCCCGATCGTGAAGGTGACACCGTGGACGAGGAGAATTCTCCGGATCGCCAGTTCGATTTCCTCTTCGTCGCCGGCATCGATGGCTCTGCCGAGTCCGCAGAGCGAAGCGGTCGTTCCGCAAACCCGGGCGTCGCCGGTCAGTTCATCCTCCTGAAACGGTTCTCCTTCTGCGAAACTGGCTTCGTGTCGTCCGATGTAGAAATCGGTGAGAAAGCGGCGATGGCCGTGCGGGTCGATCCCGATTTGCTCCGCATCGGAGTTGTCAAATCCCCAGCCGATATCATCGTGCGACCGGACATAGTTCACCCAGGCGCAGTCGGCGGGAATATCGAAGCGCGTCTCCATCGAATGCCGAAGGAGGCGGGCGTTGCGCGTCGCGAGGCTTTCCCAAAGAAGCGCCATGAGGAGCGGATTGTAGGAAATCTGGCACTGGTCGGTTCCAATGTACTTTTGAATTTCGTCCGGTGCGACGATGGCCTCAGATTTGAAGACCATGCTGGGCGTGACGATTCTGGCCACGGCCTGAAACGCTTCGATGAGAGTGTGTGCCTCAGGGAGGTTTTCACAGTTCGTTCCTTTCTGTTTCCAGACGAACGGAACGGCATCCATGCGCAGGACTTCGACTCCGGCATTGGCAAGAAACAGCATTTCCGCCACCATCGCGTTGAAGACCTCGGGATTCCGGTAGTTTAAATCCCACTGGTAGGTATGAAAGGTGGTCCAGACCCACTTTCTGAGCCGGTGATGAAAAGTGAAGTTGCCGGTGTGTTCGTCGGGGAAAATGGGGCGAAGGTGTTTCTGGTATTCTTCCACCTCATCCTTCGAGTCGAACATGAGGTAGAATTCCTGGTGAAATTCATCCCCGGCAACGGCCTGCTTCGCCCAGCTGTGTTCGTCCGAGGTATGGTTGAATACGAAATCGAGAACGAGGCTGATGCCGTGACGGCGGAGTTCCTCGGCGAGATTTTTCAGGTCATTCACCGTGCCGAGCTGGGGGTCGACTTCGCGATAGCTGCTGACGGCGTAGCCTCCGTCGTCATCTCCGTCCGGAGTGCTGTAGACGGGCATGAGATGGAGGTAGGTAATCCCCATTTCTTTGAGGTAGGGAATTTTCTCCACCAGTCCGTCAAAGTCTCCGGCGAAAAGATCGACGTAGGCCATGGCTCCGATGAGGTGTCCGGATTTGTACCAGGCACGGTCGGCTTCGCGCATGGCGTCGGTGCTTTTCCATTCGGGCGGTCGATCGAGCCACGCGTCCGCCATTGTCTCGAGAAGGCGTTCGAGATGGTAGTAAAAATCGAAATGATGCCCGTAGAGTTCGAGCAGTTTCCGGAGAAGGTCGGGGAACGATTCCTCAAGTCGATAGATAAACCCCTCCCACTCGGGCGTGCCAAGTGAGTCCGGATATCGTTTCTCGAGAAGTCGCTTGAGGCGATCGAGTGCGGTGGCGCACTGATTGTCTGTAACTAACATTGGCAAATCGAAAGGGTATCAGAGCAGGCGTCGTGCCAGAGTGAGAGCTCCCACGATTCCGGCATTCTGATCCAGCTCGGGGGTGCGCAGATAGAGATCGAGCGGGGGAAGGCTCCAGTAGCCTCCGGCCTGTTTTTCAAATTCACGACGGACCCGGTCGATGAGTCCTGCCTTCTGAGAAACGCCGCCCCCGAGGAGAATGATATCCGGTGACCAGACGGCGGTAAGGTTCATGCATCCGGCGGCGAGGTAGGCTGCCTGCAAATCCCACGCTTCGTGATCGTCAGGCAGTTCGAATCCGGGAGTTCCCCAGCGGGCTTCGATCGACGGACCGGCAGCGCGACCTTCGAAGCAGGATTCGTGAAAGGGGCAGTGATTGGTGTCTTTGCCGAAATCTGTATCGAAATCGGGCATCACCATGTGACCCACCTCGGGATGCATGCGCCCGTGAATGAGAACACCATCGTGAAGGTACGCCGCACCGATCCCGGTTCCGACGGTGATATAGGCGACAAAGCGGTGATTGCGGCCGGCCCCGTATTCGGCTTCCCCGAGAACGGCGGCATTGACGTCTGTTTCGAAGGCGATAGGAGGGGGAAAGTCCAGTCCGTCCCGGATTGCATTGACGACGTTGAATCCGGCCCAGCCCCGTTTCGGAGTGGTGAGAATCGAGCCGTAGCCGGGAGAATTTACGTGAATGTCGGCGGGGCCGAAGGTGCCGATTCCCATGCTGCGGATCTGTCCGTATTGTTCGCTGGCATTGCGGAAAAATTCGATCACCCGTGCGATGGTCGTCTCCGGATCTTCTGTGGGGAACCGTTCCTCGAGGAGCGGCTGTGTCGGATCAGTCGCGACGGCGCAGACGTATTTCGTTCCCCCCGCTTCGATGCCGGCGAGCAGCGGAGGGTCCGTCGTTTCTTCTGGTAGAGGTGTGGGAGAATCACTCATCGTCGTTGCTGTGGGCTATCATATCTGGGGAGAGAACGGCTTCGCGATCTTCTGCTTCTTCGAGTTGGAGTCCGGAGGCACTGTCGGGGACGGCGATGCTTTCATCAAACTGATATGCTTCGATTCCTTCGACGAGCCCGGCAAAGTTCGGCTTTTCGGCAAGGTAGACCCGGGGGAGGGATTTCGTCGATTTGAGTTCGAGACCGTGATCACCGGCCAGCACTCCGAGAAACTGGCCGGAGAGAGCTTCGTAGTCGCTGCCGCGCCTGGCATAGAAGAGAACACGGTCCGCGGGGATGCCCCACCGAAGAGTGACATAGCGCATCGCGAGACCTTTCCCGGACCGGATCGGGACGATATCAAGAAACTTGCCCTGAGAGAGAATCACTTTCGCCCGGAGATTGTTTTCCCGGAGGAGTCGCTGAATTTGTTTGCGCCGCGGTGCGACACCTTTCTGGAAGTGATAGGAGACTTTGAAACGGTGTTGGTGGCCTTCTTCCTCCTGAAGAGCAATCCCTTCCACGCCCTGCAGGGTTTCCTTGATGGAATTCGGTTCCCAGTCAGAGGCAAGGTGGTCTTCCCAGGAAAGATCCGGGACGAGTCGTTTGCCGTAGTGGATTTCCGCCCCGAGTTCGGTGATGTAGACATCCGGTTCCGGCATGTTGTGTTCCTCGATGAGTTCCCGGACCATCTTCAGGGTCCGGCCGGTCGCGATTCCAAAACCGAGGTTGGGCTGGTTTCTTGTCGTCAGCTCCCGAAGTCGTTCGATCGCTTCTCCATCGCTGTCGAGAAGGTTGTCTTCGAGGCCGGTGAAAACGATCCGGTCGACGAGGGGCAGTGTTGTCCTGATTTTCTCCGTGATGAGGTGGGGCTGAGTAATCTCGTCGAGGAGCTCGTCGGCTTCTTCGAGATAGCGTTCCACGTGCCCCCGCCAGGTGTAGTGCTTGTTGACTCCGGCGATTCCACTATCCGACCATTGTTTCCACTGCTCCTTGTCGGATACTGCGTCCTCCAGTTTCTCGGTCAGGGCCGGGACATCGACAGGATCAATCAGCTTTCCGTTTTGGCAGTTTCCGAGAATATCCCGCGGGCCGCCATCGTTTGTTGCCAGAACAGGCAGTCCGGATGCGGCGGCTTCGATGACGGTGAGTCCGAAAGGTTCGTTCAGTGCCGGATTCACGAAAATTCCTTCCTTCGATGCGGCGTAGCGATAGAAGGCCGGGATCTCGGACGGCTCGTGGTGTTTGGGAATCGAGACACAACCGTAGAGATCGTAGTCGTCAATGAGCTGGAGCAGCTCGGTCCACACTTTCCGTGCGCCGGAGTTCAGACCTGAGATTTTGTCGCGATTCCCCGCGACAAGAATGAGGTTGGCCGTGTCGCGAAGGGTTTCGCTTTCTCCAAAGGCGCGAACCAGAGAGGCGAGATTTTTTTTCTCATCAGCCCGGGCGATGGCGAGGACAGCGGGGCGTTCGGGATGGTCGAGAAATCTTTCGATTTTTTGCGTCACCGCTACAGGGATATTGTCAGGCCCCGGCGGTTCGAAGCGGGAAACGTCGACGCCGGGCGGTATGACGCGCATGCGATCCGGATCGTAGAGTTCATAAACCGAATACTGCTGCTCGACCTCCTGGTTCGTACTGGTGCAGACGAGAGCGGCGGTATCGAGAGCGAGTTCCTCCGCTTCGATACGTGCAGGAAGATTGTAGCGTCGCTCGACCTTTTCTCTTTCGACGTTTTTGGCGAGAAGGCTCGCCAGTTTTGTCCTTCCCAGGGAATGACCGGTAAAAATAAAGGGGCACCCTAGCAAAGAAGCCAACCTGCTGCCGACGTAGCCGGCGTCTGCGTAATGCGCATGGATGACGTCGGGGAGACGCTTGCTTTCACGGAAGTGGGCGAGTGAGTGATCGATAAACGCATCGAGGTAGCGCCACAGGGATTCTTTCCGGAGGTAGCGCCGCGGGCCAGCCTGGATTCTTCGGATCCCGGCCCCGTTACCAAGGTCTTCAAAGGGACGTGCGTAGTCATCACTTACTTTGCTGTCAGCCACAAGCCGGGTGAAAAGGTCCACCTTTCCCACTTTTTCGTGCTCGGATAGAGCTTTGACCAGCTCCACCACGTACTTGCACTGGCCGCCGGTGTCGGCATCGCGGCCGAGCTCCAGGTTTTCTCCACGGATCAGGCCGTGGATGGATATGTGAACGAAATAGAGGTCGCGGGGATTTTTCATGACTCTGTCGGTTAGTTGGGGGAAATCTGAAATCCGGAGTCGATCCACTGGCTTAAACCTTCGATGACACCATCCGCGCACGGGCGTTTTGCAAGGTGGGTATTGCGATTTGCAACTGCATCCGACAACGCTTTCTCTGCGTTGGAGACGACGATTCCGTAGACGCCGGGGACGAGGAAAAGAGAGACATCGTTGCCGGAGTCACCAGCGACTGCGACGCGGTCTTTTCGATAGTCGAGGCGATGCAAAAGCCAGGTGAGAGCGTTTCCCTTGTTGGCCTTAGCGGGGAGAATGTCGAGATCGCGATTCGATGAATAAACGACCTGGGCATCGATTCCACTCGCGGAAAGGGCTTCTTCGAGAGAGCGAATTTCCCCGGGAGTTTTTTCCTCCCAGAACCAGCTGCACTTGTAGGGATTCTGGCACTCTTCCGGTTGCATCGAAACGCCGTGAGCCGCTTGCTGTATGGTTTCGCGCGCTGTTTTGAAGTCCCAGCCAGCTTCGAGTTCCACGCTCCACCCGTCGAGAACGGACTGTCTGGCGTTGTCGAAAATGACCGTCCCGACACCACAGGTGATGTAGTCAGGAGTGGGTAGCGGGGTGGTGTCTATCAGCTTTCTCGTGTCCTCAAGAGAACGACCCGTGTTGTAACAGAGAAAGGGTTTTTCGGGAGACTCCTGCAAGCCTTCCCAGAAAGCGGCGAATCTTTCCGCAGTTTGATTACCATCGTAGATGGTTCCGTCTATATCGGTGGAAAAAAGAAACATAAGAATGGCCCTTCTGAAGTCACAATTGCTCCGGGGCTCTGATTCCAACCAAACCGAAGATAGCAGTATACGTTCCAAAATCCAGTTTTGATCCGGAATTACCCGGCGGATGAGGTTGCAGGTGGAAATGGCGTCAGTTCTGCCGATACTGATAAAAGGAAGGAGAAAGCCACCTGGATGTCATCGAATCAAAATCAACAAGGATGGGGGCTGATTGGTCCCGGCCGGTTCGCGAGAGAATTTGCGGAGGAATTGCGGGAGGCGGAGCGTGCGAGACTCGTCGCTGTCGCATCGAGAAAGAAGGAGAGAGCGGATTCCTTTGCCGCAGAGTTTGGTTTCGAGAGAGCGTATGGCAGCTACGAAGAACTCTTCGCCGACGACGACATTGACATCGTCTACATCGTTGTTCCCCATGTCTTTCACCGCGAGATTTCAGAAATGGCAATCGATGCAGGCAAGGCGGTGGTATGTGAAAAACCGCTCACGCCGGGACTGGCTGAAACGGATGCGTTGCTTCAGAAAGCCGGGGAGAAAAATGTGTTTCTGATGGAAGCGATGAAGACCGGATTTCTCCCTGCGATTCGGAAGGCGGTTGAGTGGATCGAGTCGGGGAGAATTGGTGACCCGGTATTGTTGCGGGCTGATTTCTGTTTTCGCGGCAGTGTGGATCCGGCGGACCGGTTGATGAATCCGGACCTCGGCGGCGGTGCCGTTCTGGATGTGGGGATTTATCCGGTCTATCTCGCGCAACTCCTGTTCGGCAAGCCGCGGGAAGTCGCTGCGGTTGGAGCGCTCGCTGAAACGGGAGTGGAGGAATCCGCTGCCATCGTAATGCAGCATGATGGCGGAGTCAGTTCATCGCTGACCTGTTCTTTCCGGACGGAGGAATCCATGGATGCGGTGATTCAGGGGACGGAAGGAGAAATCCGCATTCCGACCTTCCATGCGGCGAAAGATGTGGAGCTTTGGAGAAACGGCAAAAGGGCGGAGGCATTCTCCGATCCGGTCGGGGCAATGGTGGGGCCGGAAATCGAAGCGGTGATGGATGCTCTCGCTGCGGGACTGACGGAATGCCCCGGGCACGACCACAGAGCAACCCGGGATCTGGCGGGAACGATGGACGAGATATGCCGCCGGATGGTAAGTGAAGAAATCTTTCAGAGAGTGAGAGGCGGGCGGTAACCGCCCCGCTACCGTTGTGACAGTCATGGCCGATTCTCCTTCCCGAACTGCAACCGGCACACGCCGCCCGCTGGAGCGGGTCATGAGAATCCATGAAATGGTGAGTCGGAACACCTATCCGAACGCGAGCCAGATGGCCCGCGAAATGGAGGTGAATCGCAAGACGATACAGCGCGATATCAACTTCATGCGCGATGAGTTGGAAATGCCCCTGGTCTACGACGAGCGAAAGCATGGCTACTATTACAGCCGCCCGGTGCAGGATTTCCCGTTTCTCAAAACCACAGCCGACGATCTCGTCGGATTGATTCTTGCGCGGAATGCGCTCGACCCGATGAAAGGCTCGGCGATGGAGGCGACTCTTCGCAGCAGCTTTCAGCGGTTGCAGGCGAGTATGAGCGAGCAGGTCACAATACCGTGGTCGGATATTGATCAGGCATTCTCTGTAAAGTCGACTGGAATGGCGGAGCGCGATGTTTTCGTTTTCGAGAGGCTTGCAAAAGCCGTGCTGGAAAGCCGGGAACTGCATTTTGATTACCAGAAGCTGAAAGACCCCGAGCCGATGCGGAGGAAGCTCCAGCCCTATCATCTCGCCGAGATCGACGGTGGTTGGTATGTCATTGGACAGGATCTTGATCGCGGGGCGCGCCGCACCTTTGCCGTGCAACGGATGAAAAGCGTCGTTCTGACCAACAAGCAATTCGTCAGATCTCACGATTTTCGTCTCGAGGATCATTTTGCGGGAAGCTTCGGCGTCTGGTCCGGGGGCGGGGAGGGAAAAGAAAACTATCAGATCAGGATTCGTTTTCGCGGGTTTGCAGCGCGGGTCGTGGCCGAGCGGAGATGGCACCCGAGTCAGGAGGTCCATACGATCGAGAAAGACGGAAGCGTGATCGACCTCACCCTGCGGCTCACGGCTCTGGAAGATGTGGTGCGGTGGATACTCGGTTTCGGATCTCAGGCGGAAGCCATTGAGCCGGAGGAACTTCGCGAACGGGTCGCAGGCGAGCTCAGGAATGCGGCAGCGCAGTATCCGGAGGGGGAAGGCAGGAAAAATTAAGAAATCTAAACTTTTTTCAGGGGTGGCCCCTGTATGTCCCACCCCCTCTGGTAAGGTGGAACCATGCAAAGAAGAAAACAGTCCGTGGTTACCCTTTCCTTTCAATCGGGGCGTGATGATGCGCCGAAATTTTATTCCCGTTCGGAAGCCGGAAACTCGTCCGGATGCGGGAGAGAACGGTCTTCTCAACACAACAGAAACACCGATTCCCGGGAGACGGAACTCAGCAGAAGGCTGATGGACCTCTGCCGGGAAATCGGTGGCGCTTTACTGAGCCATCACGCCGCAGGAAAAGATCTGAAGGCGGCCCGCAAGGTGATCACGGAGGGGCTCATGCAGACGGTCGGCTGTCGCCGGGAGCAGGCGTCGTGCCTTGTCGAACTCTCGATGGAACTCATCCATGTGAATGCCTACGGCAGATACAAAAGAAATCCGCTGGAGCTCAGTCTCCTGATCCAGGACGCCACGGGACAGGGGCAAATGGACGTATCGAAGAATTAGCCGCTTTGGATTTCCGTCCAGCTTTCGGTAGCAGACGTCGGAGGCATCGGCAATATTCTCTCATGTTTCCGCTGGCTCATGACGAGATTGAAGTCGTCCCGTTTCTCCTCGATTCCGACGAGGGGGTCTCGCTTGTCGAAGCGGAAAAGTGGATTGACGGGGAGGAACGCGAGCGGGCCGCTGCGTTCAAATTCCCGGTTCACCGTGACCGCTTTGTCAGGGGCAGGGGAATGCTCCGGCTCGTGCTTTCCCAGCATATCGGAGATGATCCGGACAGTTTTCATTTTTCCTACGGGGAGAAAGGAAAGCCTTTTGTTCCGGGGAGTGATATGCATTTCAACCTTTCCCACTCCGAAGAGTATGCGGCGATTGCGATCTCGCGCCTTCCCTCCGTGGGGATCGATATCGAGCGCTTTGATCGCAAGGTCGACATCCCCGGTCTCAGCAGGAGGTGCTTTCGTCCGAAAGAGGTGGAGCGAATCGAGGCAGCGGAGGGAGCGCGGCAGGTTCGTGCCTTTTTCTGGACCTGGACGGCAAAAGAAGCCCGTATGAAGGCGACCGGCGAAGGATTTGGGCTGGAGCCGCAGAAAATCGAAATCGAGTTTGCCGACGAGCTTCCTGACAACTGCCTCCATCCGGTCGATCCCAAAGCCTATCTGAATGCGGTTGATATTCCGGGTTGGGATGTCGCCTGCACGGTCGCCGCGACCAGTCCGTTCCGGGTGCGCGTCCGCGAGAGGTGAGAGGTCACGTCGAGGGCTTCCTCACAAAAACTTTACAACTTCGGGCTACGTCGTTCGTCTGCTTTTCCGTTACAATGGGTGAAAACCCGAACGCTCTTATGAAAACCGCGCCCGTAATTGTCTACCTTTCTTTGCTTATGTCTTTGTCGATCTTCGCCCGGGAACCCATTGGCTTTGCCGAAAAATTTGCTCTTGCCGAAGACCGGGCGGAAGCGATTCAGGAGCTGGTTCCGGGGACGGAGGAGTTCTATTTTTACTCCGCGCTCCACGCCCAGCAGGAGGGACGGTTGAATGACGTGGAAGCAATTCTGGAACCGTGGAAGAAGCGCCACGGGGAAACTCCGAAATACCATGAAATCCGGAACCGGCAGGCCCTGCTCGAATACGATGAAAATCCGGCGGAGAGTCTCGAATATCTTAAAAAGGCTCTCGGCCTGCGCTTTGAACACCAGCGCGAGCGTCTTGACGAAAAGCCTGACTTTCCCACCTCGCTTGACGCAGACCTGATTACCTTTCAGGCATTTCTCAATCGATCCATTTCACCCCGCAGCCTGAGCCAACTATCTCCCGCCGGTCTCGATGCCCTCTTGCGGAATGATGTCGTTCTGAATGATGCGCAACGGACGGAGTTGTTGCAGCGTCTTCAGCACGCGGACTACGAGCGTTTGCCCGGTCTGATTGCGGCTCATCTCCGGACGAAGCAGAGTCGCGGGTTCGGGGAATTCGAGGTCCACCGCCGCCTTACTCTTGCTCAGCTCGATGAGTTGCTCGGGCTTCATCCGGACCTGATTCGTGACTCGCAGTTCGTCGAGGCAAAACTGATTCGTCTGCGACCCAACGGCGATGTTTCTCTTGAACTCAACTCGGCAGCGAAGCGTGCCCATCTGGAACGGGTTTGGGCGTTTGTCAGGGAGTTGAGCCCGTCTTTCAATTCGCTGAAGGCTTCCGTCCTCTACCGGCAGTTGGAGCTGGAAATGGAGGAAGGGAAATATCCCCTCGATCCCTTTCTCGCCTATCTCCGCCTTCCGAGGCCGACTTCCTACATGGAGCCGAAATACTTGAATCAGAATATGCTGACGGGTGGAGGGGTCGATTTGAATGCGGACTATCATCCCAGTATTGGATACCGACCGGTGGGAAATGACGAAGTGCTGGTACGGCGTTT
>JAKSBG010000514.1 GCA_022361255.1 Verrucomicrobiales bacterium | reverse complement strand
TTCCAACGGAACGCTGTCGGCCCTGCGGGAACTGCTGGGGAACGCGGGGGTTCTTCCTCATCTCGATCAGCTCGTCAGCGTCGACGAGGTGTTCTCGTTCAAGCCCGATCCGAAGGTGTATCACCATCTCGTCGAGCAGACCGGTGCGACACGCGAGGAATGCTGGTTGCTCTCCGGCAATCCATGGGATGTCATCGGCGCGAAAGGCGCCGGCCTGCGAAGCGCCTGGGTGAAGCGGGATGACGAGCGGGTTTTTGATCCGTGGGAATTTTCCCCCGACCGAATTGTCCGCGACCTCGGGGAAGCGGTGGCGGCGATCTGAAGGTGGGTCCACCGTTCACCGCCACTCACCGAAACCCACCACCTCGAACGTTCCCAGGACTTCGTAATCCTTTGCATGGTTGGTTTTGATCTTCGTACCCTTCGCGTTTCGAAACGACGCGGCCAGCAGGGTGTCGAGAAGGCGCTCTCTACCCTGCAGGTTTCCGCAGTTCCTCAGCCATAATCATTCGGGTCGGGCGACATTTCTTGACTATGCTATTGAGATCGGCGGCCCTCTTCAACAGTCCACCACGCACAGCTACCCCGCCACCCTCACGCCCTCCACGGAATGGCTCCACTGTCTCGGCGACTCCCCATACATCCGCTTGAACTCGCGGCTGAACTGCGAGGAACTGACGTAGCCGACCTGCGAGGCGGCTTCGCTGACGGTCATGCCTGCGGCGATTTTCATGGCGGCGTGGTTGAGGCGCATGGACTTCACGAACTGGATCGGTGACAGGGTGGTGGCCTGCTTGAATTTGCGGTGAAAAACGGCGCGGCTCATGCCCGCTTTTTCGGCCAACTCGTCGATGGTGACCGGCTCGTCCAGACGGGAAGACAGCGACGCGATGGCCCGGGCGATTTCATTGCCGACCCCGAAGGCGCGCCTTGCCGAATCTCCGGCTTCGCCTTTCAACACGGCGTAGTAGAGTTCCCGCAGGCGTCCTTCGCCGAGGACGGCGGTATCGGCAGAGTTGTCTCCGAGTTGCAGGAGACGCAGGAGCGCATCGGTGAAGGCGTCGTCCCAGCGGGCGAGCGCGAGGCCCCGGGGAAGCGGGCCGCTCCCGGGCTTGCGGATTGCGCCGGTGGCGCTCTCCATCTCGATGGCCAGCTCGGTCATGACGCGGGTATCGAGGGAAACCGTGACCCCGAGTAGGGGATTCTCCGGAGAAGCCGCAGGAGTCCCTGCTTCGACGGGCATGGACATGGTGCAACACAGGTAGCGGCTGCTGTCGTAGACATGGCGCTGTCCGTCGAGGATCGCCTCTTTGGTCCCGCAGACGATGGCGACCACGGTGGGTTCGTAAATCGCCGGAGCGCAACGGATCGAGTCGGTGACGCGGAAGAGCTG
>JAKSBG010000512.1 GCA_022361255.1 Verrucomicrobiales bacterium | reverse complement strand
CTTCGAAGCGGTCTGCCGGAAGCTCTTCGTCGAGGTGGGCGGCGAGTGCATCGATGCTCGACAATCCGGACATCAGTTGCCGCATCGTTACTTCGGTGCCGAAGCTGTTCTGAAACGCTTTGCTGACCTGCGTCAGTAGCAGGGAGTCAAATCCGAGTTCGAGAAAGCTGGCTGCGCCGGGAAGATCTTCCGGAGGGATGCCGGAAAGGTCGGTCAGGGTTTCGCGAATCGCGGATCCAATGGATTCGATACGGGATGGGTTTCCGTTCATGGGTGCGGTCTGTACGGGTGCCGGTGTTTCGACCGGCAAAGTGGCGGGGGCTGCCGCAGGTGCGGGATGCAACAGGGTTGAGTCTGCGACCAAACCCTGTTGGGTCGGTGAGGTGACAGGGTTGGGTTCGAACCAGTGGCTCTTTTTCTCAAAAGGGTAGGTGGGGAGAGGGATTCGTTTGCGGGTTTCGTGCTGATAGAATGCCTTCCAGTCGAGCTCGACACCGCGTGTCCAGAGAGTGCCGACCGCTTCGATGATGCGCTTCTGATCTTCCGTCCGGTCAGTGGCATGGGCGCACGATGCGGCGACGGTATGACGATGGGAGCGATTCAAAATCTGCCCGGCAAGGCTGGTGAGGGTTTGTCCGGGGCCGACTTCGAGAAAGACTTGTTCCTCCTCTTTTTCCCCTAGCTTTCTCACTGCGCGGGAGAACTGCACGGTTTCGCGAAGGTGTTTCGCCCAGTAGAGCGGATCGGTCGTTTCCTTTTCCGTGAGCCATTCGCCTGTCACCGTAGACAGGATCGGGATCTTCGGTGCGGATAAGTCGATCCCTTCAAAGCAGGACGCAAATTTCCCGACGACCGGATCCATCATGCGTGAGTGGAAGGCGTGGGAGGTATGGAGAAGTTTTGCAGGAATTTCCTCTTTCTCCAACTCCTTCAGAAAAGCGTCTGTTTCAGAGTGGGGGCCGGCGACGACGCAAAGTTCCGGTCCGTTCACGGCAGCGAGATCAAGGGAGTCAGGAAGCCTGGAAAGTAGCTCCTCGCGGGAGAGGCGGACGGAGAGCATTGCTCCTCCGGGAAGATCTCCCATGAGCCGGCCGCGGGCAGCGAGAATGCGCAGGCCCTCTTCCAGCGTGAAGACTCCGGCCTGACAGGCGGCGGCGAATTCTCCCACGCTGTGGCCAATCATTGCAGTCGGGGAAACTCCCCAACTTTTCCAAAGCTCGGCGAGTGCATACTCGATAGAAAAGATCGCAGGCTGGGCGATGGGAGTTTGTTTCAGGAGCTCGGAAGCGTCAGCATGTGCGCTTTCGTCGGGAAACAAAGCTTCGGTGAGTTTCTGCCCGATTTCGGGTTCGAGGATGCGGGAACAGTTGTCCAGTGTATCGCGGAAAACCGGCTCGCTCTCGTAGATGGAACGGGCCATGCCGATGTGCTGAGCGCCCTGGCCGGGAAAGAGAAAATTGACTGGCGGATTGTCTCTTCCCGGTTCGGATGAGATCCCGCTATGTGAGCCTGTTAGAATGGATTGCAGCTCTTGCAGATCTTTTGCGGCAACAGCCCGGCGATGGCGGAATGATTTTCGGCCGACCGCGAGAGTGTAGGCAGCGTCGGCTGCGGTTTCTTTGGCGCGGGATGCATAGTCAGCGAAGTTGGAGACGGAGTTTTTGAGCGCGCTTTCGGTTTTTGCCGAAAGAAGGAAGAGTTGGTTGGCTCGAGCGGAAGGCTCCGATGTGATTTCCGGTGCTTCCTCAAGAATGGTATGAACATTGGTTCCGCCGACGCCGAAAGAACTGACTCCGGCACGCAGAGGTGTGTCTGTCAGAGGCTCCCATGAACGAAGTTTGTCGTTGGGGAAAAACGGGGAATTGGCAAAGTCGATCTTAGGGTTCGGCTTCTGAAAATGGAGCAGGGGAGGAAGCTGTTTTTTCTCGAGGGAGAGAGCCGTTTTGATGACTCCGCAAACGCCGGAGGCAACGTCGAGATGTCCGACGTTTGTTTTCAGAGATCCGATGGCGCAGTATTGGTTTTCGGTCGCCCCTCCGGTCCGGAATGCCCTTGTCAGAGCCGATACTTCGATGGGGTCACCGAGCGGTGTTGCGGTTCCGTGCCCTTCGATTGAAGTGATCGTGTCCGGGTGAACTCCGGCATCGCGGTGAGCCATGCGAATGACCTCGACCTGACCGTCGACGCTGGGAGCGGTGTAGGAATGTTTCACTCCTCCGTCATTGTTCATTCCGGTGCCGCGGATCACGGCCTGGATATTGTCCCGGTCGCGAATCGCATCAGACAGTCTTTTCAGAACGATGACTCCTCCGCCGTTCGCGAAGACGGTACCGCTTGCCTGCTCATCGAAGGCACGGCACTTGCCATCCTTCGAAAGCATTCCCTGCTCCGTGTAGAAATACCCGCGCTTGTAGGGGAGGGTGATCGTGACTCCGCCGGCGAGTGCCATATCGCAGAGACCGTCACGGATGGACCGGGTTGCCTCTGCGATCGCAACCATCGAGGTGGAGCAGGCGGTCTGGAGAGTTACGGCGGGCCCGCGAAGGTTCAGTTTGAATGCGACGCGAGTCGCGAGATAATCTTTGTCGTTGCCCAGTTCAGTTTGGAGAGAGCCGACCTGAATTTGCGGGATGAGATTGCGAAGAAACTCCCGGTCGGTCGCAAAGTTGGCGAGCAGATAGGTGTCGAAGTAGGCTCCGGCGTAGACCCCGACTCGACCCGGATCATCCACCGAATAGCCGGCGCGCTCCAGCGCCTCCCAGGCGAGTTCGAGAAAGACGCGCTGCTGGGGATCCATGATCTCCGCATCCTTTGGAAGGATACCGAAAAACGAGGCGTCAAACTTGTCGATGTCGGGAAGGATTCCTTTTGCGGGCACAAAATCGGGAAGATCGTATTCCTCCGGATAGGCCAGTTCATCGCGGTTAAAATGAGAAATGGAATCGACGCCGTTGGCGAGGTTTTCCCAGAATTGGTCAGGAGTATCAGCTCCCGGAACGCGGAGGGACATACCGATGATTGCGACGGCATCGTCGTTTGCGTCGCGTGGGCGTTCGGGCCCGGATACGGAAGTCGCGGGAGCCGCAGTCGCCTTTTCTTTCTCAAGAATTCGCTTTTCCTGTGACCGAATCGTGGGGAGTGTGAAGAGTTCGGGGATATCAATTTCCACGCCGAGTTGCTGCAGGATCCGGGTATGAACCTCAACGATCTGAATGGAGCTGCCGCCGAGCTCGGAAAAGCTGTCGTTGATCCCGACTGCTTCGATACCCAGAGCATCCTGCCAGATTTCAGCGAGAGCTTTTTGAAGCGAAGACTCAGGGCGCACGAAGGATTCGGAAATATCCGGACGCGCTGCTTTTTCCGATTGGATCAATTCGAACAGATGTTCCGGCGAGCGATACTGTGTCGCGATGTTCTGATAAAACTCACCGTCGAGCGTGGCGGCCTCTGTGAGGTCTTTCGTAGGCGATCTATCCGCGGAAACGGTTTCTCCCGCTTCTTCAGGAAAGGGAGAGAGGTCGGCTGCCCCGGAAGCGGGCAGGGTGAAGAAATCGTTGTCTCGAACCGCGCGGATTCCCTCAAGGAACTTTCGGCAGGGCGTGTTCCTGTCAGTGTCGGTAAAAGAAATCCGAACTTCATTCCGTCCGGCCTCGAGAGCACGTTTCCCGAGCTCCCGAATCATAGCTCGTTCGACTCCTTTGCCGAGGGCCCGGCAGCTGAGAAGAAACATCCCGACCTCGAGCGATTCCCTGCATTTTTCGAAACCGATCACTCCGACCAGTCCGTAGTCGCCGAAGCGGTCAGAGACGCGGACCGTGAGGTATTGATGTCGGGTTTCGGAATTTTGCCGGATGTCATTTTCATTCAGACGGACTCCGGACGCGTTAAATTGGTTGGTTCGTTGACTCAGCTGAATGACCCGGGCCTGATCCTCTTCTTCAAGAGGCTGGATCTGAATGTCCAGATCCAGATTCCTGAGGAACTCCATGAAAGAGTGGGAAGAATCGCGCATCGAACGTCTCAGCGATTCCTCACGATAAAACTCTGTCCGTTTGGTGTCTTCCGCAGTAGTTCCTGATTTGCTGTCCAGGCACCAGAGATGATCGAGAAATTCGGGAATCTCATCCGGGTTTTCCGGAAGAGCGATCGAGCAGACTCCCGGGCAGCCGGTTGCGACTTCGGCGACTTCAGCAGGGTTGTCGTCGAGGAACACAAAACTGTCGAGTCCAAGGTTTAGCTCATCGGCGAGTGCGAGAATGTTGGAGGATTTTGTCTCCCAGTTCGCTTTCCATCCGGCGAAGTGTTCTTTTGTCAGGAGCAGTTCGTCAGCTCTTTCTTCGAAAACCCGGTCGAGGTCGGATGCGTTGTTTTTGGAGGCAAGGCAAAGAAGCAATCCTTCGGAGTGCTTTGTCAGGACGAATTCACGAAGCGATCTCCAGGGGCCGTCCATCTGCAACCCGCCGGCGCCATCTTCGCCCGCGATCCCGCCCCACAGGGTGTTGTCTGCGTCGAGAACGAGAACTTTTGCCGGTGGACGAAGGTGGGCAGAGATGCGTCGAGCCAGAAATGTTCCCATCGCAGCAAAATAGCCTCCGGTGTAGGGAATGTGTCCGGCTTCATCCGCCCGGGTATCAAACACGGATGCGACGGGGTACCGGGCGGAGACGTCGGTCTCAGAAAAAGCCTCGACTCCCTGCATGGAGTGGATCGCATCGATCGCACGTTCGATTTTCGATTCTACCGCTGCGTTGCGGCCTTCGAACGGGCAGAAAAGAACGGTGGTTGGGGAGGCTGCATTTTCGGCAAACTGCGAAAACGCATCGACCAACTCATCCAGATTGCCGCTATCGCCGAGAAAGTCCTCCGGCCGAAGCAGAAAGATGTGATGCGAGGGAGTTGTCGCATTTTGGGTTGCCGGGGCAGCCAGCAGCTCCTGAAATACCTGATTGTAGGCAGAGAACTCAACGCGGAGATTCTGCTTTGACTTTTTACTCCAGAAATTCAGTGAAGCGCTTACCGGTTCTGCGGTAAACGATGCGGTAACTCGAATCGCAGGGATTAGATTGTCAGTTGTCATCCGGATATCCAAAAACGTGGTCAGTCCAACCACCTTCGGTAATTGCAATCAATTGGCGATACTTAGTTAAAAACGGGTATTTCTAAAAATTTCCTCAAGTTATGAATAAAATACAGTCTCTGGCCTCTGTAAAATATAATAATGAGAAAAATCGCATTTTAGATATTCGAATACAATATTAAGAAGTGTTGATGTTTCAGGTATGTGGAAGCGGATTCTTTTGGTGCCGGATCTTGGTCAAGAATCGGTGATCCCGCAGAAATTGGTTGCGAGACGGTTGAATTGCGGGAGATTACGCGCCTTCGTAAAACGCGGAGCATTTCGGGCAGATGTCTGAGTGGTTTAAGGAGCACGCTTGGAAAGCGTGTGTAGGGGAAACTCTACCGTGGGTTCGAATCCCACTCTGCCCGCCATCAAAAAGCCTCAGTCACCAGCGAAGCGGTGACTGAGGCTTTTTGAAT
>JAKSBG010000392.1 GCA_022361255.1 Verrucomicrobiales bacterium | reverse complement strand
CCCTCCAGCATGCCCGGCAGCCAGTACTGGTCGTCGGCCCACATTCTTTCGAAAGGGATCTCTGAGATCGGAAACCACTCGGGACGGGCTTCTCTCGTTTCGGTTGGAGTGCCCGAAAATTCTGTTCCCGTGAAAACGGTGCAATGAAGGCGAAGCCCATCGACAAAATCAAAATGAAGAACTCCCATTTCCTCAAGGTCACCGGGAATGATATGCAGCTCCTCCTCCACTTCCCGCCGTGCCGCTTCGATCGCAGTCTCCCCTGCCTCGAGCTTTCCTCCCGGGCCGTTGATTTTCCCCGCTCCCAGTCCGGTTTTCTTGTGAATCAACAGCACTTCGTCACCACGCGTCAGGAATACCAGATTTGCCACCATCGTAGGAGTCCAGTTTTCGGGAAACGGTTCTATCGGTAAAGTATTCATTCTTCGTCGTTTTCTGTGTAGGCGTCCATTCCCTCGCAGGTGCAAACGAGATTTCTATCCCCGAACACATTGTCGATTCGACTGACCGGGGGCCAATATTTCCATTCCCTGACAAAATCCAGAGGAAAAGCCGCCGTCTCCTGCGAATAGGCTCCCTCCCACTTGTCGGAAAGCAGCGTTCCGGCGGGGTGCGGCGAGTTTTTCAGCGGGTTGTCATCGCTGTCCCATTCACCTGATTTGATTTTCTCCACTTCGCGATAAATTCCGATCATGGCATCGATGAATCGGTCCAGCTCCTCTTTCGATTCGCTTTCCGTCGGTTCGATCATCAGCGTTCCCGCTACCGGCCACGACATCGTGGGAGCGTGGAAACCGTAGTCAATGAGACGCTTGGCAATGTCTTCCACATCGACTCCGGCACTTTCCCGGCAAACCCTGACGTCAATGATGCACTCGTGAGCAACCCTTCCGCTTTGACCTTTGTAGAGAACAGGAAAAAACGGAGCCAGCTTCGTCGCGATGTAGTTGGCATTGAGAATCGCCACCTCGGTTGCGCGTCGCAGCCCGTTTCCCATCATCGCAATATACATCCAGGAGATGGTGAGGATGCTGGCGCTGCCGAACGGGGCCGCACTTACCGGGCCGTCCGGATTTTCCCTCCAGTGAGAATGTCCCGGCAGGTAGGGAGTGAGATGTTCCGCCACTCCAATCGGTCCGACACCGGGCCCTCCACCACCATGTGGAATGCAGAAAGTCTTGTGAAGGTTCAAGTGACAGACGTCCGCTCCAATCGAAGCGGGACTGCAAAGTCCAACCTGAGCATTCAGATTCGCCCCATCCATGTAGACCTGGCCCCCATACTGATGCACGGTCCCGCAAATTTCCACGACGCTCTCCTCGAATACTCCGTGTGTCGAAGGATAGGTGATCATAAGTGCCCCCAACTCCGCCGCATGAGTCTCCGCCTTCGAAGTGAGATCGGAGACGTCAATATTCCCGTCGTCATCGCACTTTACCGCAACGACCCGGAACCCGGCCATGACAGCGCTTGCCGGATTCGTTCCATGCGCCGAAACCGGAATCAAACAAACGTCGCGGGAAAGATCGCCATTCGCTTCGTGAAATCTGCGAATGGCCAGCAGTCCTGCGTACTCCCCCTGCGATCCGGCGTTGGGCTGCACACTCACTCCGTGAAAGCCGGTGATATCGGCAAGCCAGTTTTCCAGCTCGGAGATCATCGTAGTATACCCCCTCACGTCTTCGGCCGGAGTAAAGGGATGAGGTCCACTCACGCATTTCCAACTGAGCGGCAACATTTCTGACGCGGCGTTCAGTTTCATCGTGCACGACCCCAGCGGAATCATGCTTCGGTTCAGCGCAATATCACGGCTTTCGAGACGGGCCAGATAACGGAGCATTTCAGTCTCCGAACGATAGCGGTGAAAGACCGGTTGCGGCAAAAAGGTTTCCTCGCGCCGGAGATTTGTCGGGAGTTCGTTTTGTTCCCCGATTTCTCCAGGGGCGTCGAGACCAAATGCCTCAAACACTCTCCGCCAGGCGCCCGATTCGACGACTGCCTCATTGAAGCTCACGCCGAGGGCACCATCGCAATCTTCGCGAACCCGGATATTTTTTTCCTGACACTGTGACGGTTGAGCTTTCCCCCGAAAATCGGGAAAAGATTT
>JAKSBG010000511.1 GCA_022361255.1 Verrucomicrobiales bacterium | reverse complement strand
TATTCGCCGCGCGGGAGTCGGGCGGCGGCCGGGTCATCCATTTTTACGGTCGCGAGCTCGCCGCGCATCCTCTCGAGACGTTCCATCTGGAGTTCGATGGTGCGGATCGATTCGTAGTATTCTCCAAATTTCTCCCGGTCCCTGGTTCCGAGTGTTTTCTCGAGAACTTTGGCATCTTCGAGAACAAGATCGGTGATGTTCCGGTAGGCTTCCGCCTCCTGCGTTCCGAAAAGTCTCCGGTAGGCTTTTCGCGGATCCCGCATCGACGGGGCGACGTGGTCGGTTCCATACCAGGAAATGTTGTCGAAGTAGATCGACTCCTTGTTGTCACGGTGGCTGTTGCAGCTGAACTCCAACGTCCGGAACGGAGTTTCCCCGCCCACCTGGTCCGCAATCATCTGATCGAGAGTTCGATCCAGCGGGTAGGGGGATTCTTTCACCGAATACGGCGTCGCACTTGATAGAAAGCAGGACCCGCACTGTGCGTGGACGTCGGTTCCCTCCTGATAGGAGCGATCCATTCCGGTAATCAGTGTGAGGTGCTCCCGCACGGGTTGCAGCGGTTCGAGAGTGGGAGTGGCGGGTAGCTCGTGCCGCCCCGTTTTTATTTCCTTCCGGCCCTCGATGGGCTGTTGGCTGCTGGTGAACTTGGGAATCGTTGTACCTGCCTCGCCGGGAAAGAATTCCCGCCGAACCACGCCGATGGGAACGTAGAACATTGCGAATCGCGTTGCGGGCGCGGCAGCGGCTGCCTGCAGGCTTTCGAAAAACGGAAGGCCCAAAGTGGCTCCTCCGATTCCGCGAAGAAAAGATCGACGACTGGTGGCGTTCATTCAGAAGAGGATAAGGGATTTGATTTGGAGAGAAAAGGCTGACTTGCCACAATTTCCCTCAGGATCGTGTGAAAGGCGAAGTTGTCGGATGCGGCTGAAGAAACGATTTTCTCGACCGCCGCGGCATCTGCCGGAGCGACTTCTCTTCCCAGGGCGAAAGAGAGGAGGTGTTCTGTCAGGGCCCTGACAAAGCGCTCTTTTTCCTTGAGAATCGCATCTTTGAACGCTACCGGGTTGTCGAAACGATGCTGACGAAAAAGAACGCCTGATGCGTCAACGTCGCGACCGTTTTCGTATTTGTCGCGCCACAGTCCGGTCGGGCCATAGTTCTCGAGGGCAAATCCGAACGGGTCAATTTTCGCGTGGCAACCCTTGCAGCTTTCGTGCTCGCGATGGGCATCGAGTCTTTCCCGCAGAGTCAGGTCCTCCTGTCCCTCTTCCGGTTCCTCCGGCAGGGGAGGGACATCGGCGGGAGGTGGTTCCGGCGGGTCGTTGAAAATCACGGTTGTGAGCCAGGCCCCGCGAGTGATGGGCTGCGTGCGGGTGGCGTTGGAGGTCATCGTCATGACTGCGGCATTGGTGATGACGCCGCCTTCACGACGGTCATCGAGGGAAACGCGGTCGAATGGAATCACAACCGGTGGCGTTTTTTTTCCCTTCCTCCCGCTGCGATACCAGCTTTTGAGAAGGTCGCTCCGGTAGCTGAAATCAGGATCGACGAGCTCAATTACCGACCGGTTTTCAATGAGGACTGTCTCAAAGAGAAGCAAAGGCTCCAGCATCATGTGCATGCTGGCCCGGTATTTCGCAAAGTAGAATTCGGGGTGATGGCTTCTTTCGGGAACAGCCGTGATGATGCGGTCGAGCTGGAGCCATTGCCCCGGAAAGCTGTCGCAAAAACGTTTCAACTTCCGGTCGCGTATCATCCTTTCGAACTGGCTGGCCAGGATTTCTTTCTCCGACAATCTGCTCTGCGCGGCGAGATCGAGTAGCTCCTGGTCGGGAATGCTTCCCCAGAGAAAGAACGAGAGCCGCGAGGCGAGTTCAAAATCACTGATAGACTGGCCTGAATCTCCGCTCGCGCCATCGTAGAGATAGAGGAAACGGGGAGATGCGATGGCGGCAGAGGCGGCGGCTTTCATGGCCTCGACGGTGTCGACACCTTCTGCAATCAGGGAGACGGTGTGAGCGGTGTAGCGATCGAGGGTCGGGACATCGACAGGGGAACGAAAGGCCCGGGTGAGAAAAGACCGGAGCCGGGACCGGATCTCCTGCTCGGCGGGTTCGTCGCTTTTCCCGTCCGACGGAAGCGCAAAAAATTGATCCCAGAGTCCGACGGTTTCTTTTTGAAAGTCGGGGCTGGCCACGATGGATCGGCTCAGGGTGAGAAAGGATTCTAGAAGGAGAGGGGAGAGCGAAAGGTGATCGCCGCGATTATCAAACCCATGTTCCGCCCGAAGATCCTGGGGAAACGCAGCGACACCGGCGAGGCGCGGTTCGATGAGTTGTGACTTTCCAAGCGGGCGGCTGCCAGCCTTGACCTGATCCGGCATTTTCCCTGTTGCCGGTTGGAAGTAGTTACCGTGTTCCCGCAACATTTTCTCGGGAAGGGTGAAGACTTGAACGTTCAGGTCGAAGAGATCCTGAACCGCGTTGCTGTATTGGAAGCGGTTCATCCGCCGAATCGGTGTTCGGGGGATCGCATCCGGATCGGCACTGGCTTCGTGGAGAAGTTTTCGAAGGATGGGGATCAGAGCGTCCCGCTGCGAAACGGTTGGCTGCGGCTCGTCTTCGGGTGGCATTTCTTCGTATTCAATCGCATCGAGAACTTCTGCGATGAGATCGGGATCCGCCTTCAGCGTAGAAAGATCGGACACTTCGAGCAGATCGACTTTGCCCTTCACTTTCCCGTCTTCCCCGTGGCACCGGACGCAATGTTCTTTCAGAAGCGGTTGAATTTGTTCTGAAAATACATCCTTCGCCGACGCAAAACCGGCGCTGATCGCGAAAAGGACAAGGGTGATGAGAGTTTTCGAGCTCAAAGGCGGGGAGGATGAGAGTAGACAGAAATCGAGTCGGTAATTTGCAGCATTTACCGGTCGGCGTAAAGCTTCGCAACCGGCAGAGAGGTGATCTGGGTGAAATTCAATCCGCCAGTTCTCCGGTCGCCTGCGCAGTGTCCGAGAAGGATGTTATCCCCGGAAAATTCGATCGCCGTGTAGCAGTACCAGCCGTTCGGATCATCTTCGAGAGTGATGTGGTTTTGCCAGGTTTTTCCTTCATCGCTGGAAAGGGCAATGGTGAAGGGAGTTCGCTTTCCGCGGAGTTCGTCCGGAATCTTGCTGTGGTCATTCCAAATCGCAATGAGATCCCCCGTGGAAGGGATGCGTTCAATCGAGGCAGGGGAGACGGGGGACTGGAGCGTGGACCGTGTCGGCTCCGACCAGGTTTCCCCTCCATCGGTGGATTCGGAAAAAAGTTGGGATCCGGCATCCGAGCGAATGAACATGAGAAGTGAGCCGTCCTTTCGCTCCACCAGCCCCGGCTCCTGGGCGATGAGACGGTCGCCGTTCTCCTTCTCCGGTTTCAGGAGAGTTTTGCTTCGCTTCCAGGTCTGTCCTTTGTCGTCCGAGTAGTAGGACATCACGGTTCCTTTCATCTCCAGTTTTCCGGTTTCTTTCGAAGAATGAAGTGACACCGCAAAGACGAGTCTGCCGTTTTTTAATTGAATGACCCGGTCGTTGTTGAGGACGAAATAGTCGACGTCATCAGTTATGCAGGGAATGGGATTGGACCATGTTTTCGCTTCGTCCGTGGAGATGCGCATGAAAGGGCGGCAGTCCGCGAGTGAATCTTTGATCAGATAAAAAAGCGCGATTTCCCCGGACTGGAGCCGGAGCAGGGATACAGACATATTGTTAAAACCGCCTTCTCTCTCGATCACCGTTTCACTTTCTTTCGACCAGGTCCTGCCCCCGTCGTCGGAGAAACGGGATGCGAGGTGTCCGTGAGAATGGTCTCCTCCGCCTCCTGTGAAATGAGTGTAGACAAAAAGAATTCTGCCGTTTTTCAGTTGGATGAAATCCCCTTCGCTGTTTCGTGGATTCTCTTTGTCTGGAGGAAGCAGTCGAATTTTTTCGATTCCGTCGATTTTCTTGATCTGGTAGGGCGGGTCGAGAGGTTTTTTCTCTGCGGGAAGAAGATGCGGCACGAGGAGTGTTGTCAGTATGCAAAGAGAGATTTGCTTCATCTTTCCGAGAATGCGGTTGAGGCACGAGTCTGTCGATGCACGAACGGGGCGGGTCTGCGGGATGGGCAGAAGCAATAATCAGAGGAGGCGCCTGACCGGTATTACCCGTCTAATCAACTAGCCAGCGGTCGATGTTGTCTGCGATAAAATCCCTGTCCAGCAAGTCGGGGTAGACGGCAGAGACGCGATCCAACTCCTCTGCCTGACCGGGGGAGAGCCTCTCCGACGGCGCGAGGCAGAGATTCGTCGGGAGCAGTCCGTCGCGGCGCAGCATTTCATTCATCCCTGACAAACACCCACGGAATCCATTTGCCGGATCGAATATTGCACCATTCAGGTCGGTCAAAGCTGCGTTTTTCCGAGTCCATTCCTCGACGGTTCCTCCTCCGGACTTGATTTGTTCGAGAAGCGATACGGCCTGTTTTGTCCCGACTGCCCACTGTCCTAGCAATCCTCCGACAAAGCGAAGCTCCTTTCCCCCGAAAGAAAAAGTCGATAGGAGATCGTGAATGATGTTGTCGTCATTCCCGGTGTAGAGAAAGACATCTTCTCTACCGCTGTCTGCGAGTGCCCTCACCACATCGAGCGTCGCATAGCGATCAAAAGGGGCTACCTTGATGGCTACGACGGAGGGGATTTCTACAAAACGGCGCCAGAAAGAGTAACCGTAGGATCGTCCACCGATCGTGGGCTGGAGATAAAACCCGATCAGTGGAACGGTTTCTCCAATCGTCTCGCAGTGGCGGATGAGTTCACCGTCTCCGGCCTGCGCCAGAGCACTTAGACTCAGGAGAGCCGCATCGTATCCATGCTGGACAGCAAAGTCCGCCTCCCGGGAAGCCTGTTCGGTATTGCCGCAAACACCGGCAATCCTGACAAAAGGACAAGAATCTGGGAGCGTGGCATCGATTGCCTCCGCGCAAAACTCCAGAACGGGTTCAAACAGGGCATGCTCCGGTTCGCGAATTTCGAACTGAGTGGAGTGAACGCCGACCGCGATTCCCCCGGCACCCGCTTCAACATAGTAGCGCACCAGAGCGCGCTGGTATCGCCGGTCCCACGAACGATTTTCATCAAGAGCCAGTGGCATCGCCGGAATGATCAGCCCTTTTGCGAGGTGGTTCCGGAGTGATTCGATATCAGTATTTGCCATCGCGAACTTCGAAGTGCGTTGGTTTGCCGAGGAGGGGGCGCGCGTTTTGGATCCAGTCAGCTACCCAGTCGACCAGGGTGTCTTCAGAAATCTCGGGCGGCCCGAAGAGGGCGTGAGATTTCGCGGCATTGTTGAGCCAGGCCATTTCACTTTCCTCACCGGTGATAGCTACCGTTTTGCCGAACCGGTCGGCAAAGTCCTCAGCAAGTCTGCGGACGCTGAGCGTTTGCGGTCCGGTGACATTGAGGATGCAGGCTTCCGGCGCGCTTTTTGCCAAATCCAGCGAACGTATCGTGTGACGGATGGCGTCGCCCTGCCAGATGCAGTTGAGGTGCCCCATCGAAACATCAACCGGTTGTCCGGAAATTACGCGGTGGGCAATATCAACGAGAACCCCGTAGCGCAGGTCGACCGAGTAATTCAGGCGGATCAGTGAGAGGGGCGTTCCGTGTTCCTTGCTGGTGGCGAGAAAAGCGTTCTCTCTCCCGACGCAGGAAAGCGCGTAGTCTCCGTTCGGGGCGACCCGGTCGGTTTCGACAGAGCCGCCGGATCCGGTCGGGACGAACGGATAGACACAACCGGTTGAGAGAGCAATGATGGGAACATTCGTGTACCGGTCGGCGACGAATTTCGGCATCTCTTCATTAAAGAGCCGAAGAGAATCCGGGTCGTCGCCGGTTCCAAATTTCTTTCCCGCGAGAAAGAATACGGCGGCAGCATCGGGAAGCGAGCGGACCTGTTCCGGATCCGTGAGATCCGCAGAAATGGTCCGAATGGACTCTTTTTCGAACGGCTTTCGTGATTCCGGATTTCCAAAACGGGATACCGCAATTATCTCGTGACGGGACCCTGTCCCGATAATCGCTTTGCGAAGCATTCGACAGAGGTGGTATCCCATTTTTCCTCCTGCACCGGCGACGAGAACAGGTCCGTCGACTTTTTCAACGGCGTCGAGCACTCCGCTGTCAGGAGCGCTGGCACGGTCGTCGAGCTCCGCGATGGATTGTGGGGCTGGCTGCATCTTGCGGAGAGGGTCTTTGTTTCCATCGCAGAATGCAAGCCATACCGTTCTGGGTATGCGCCGCTTAACTTTGGGTTAGTTCGGGAGGTTTTTCCAGAACGGTTCCGTTGCGGGTTTTCATATATTTGACGAACAGTCCTTCTGTCGGGCTGAAGAACCAGGCGAGAGCGAAGAGAAGCCCGGCTGCAGTAGCCATCATTCCCGATGTGCTGGTGCTGTCGTACCCAAACCAACCCGGAACGGTGTTCGCGGTGTAATGACCGATCACAGACGAAAGTATTCCGACGAGCGATGAGATCATGAGGATGGGGATAAGCCGGTGAGTGAGCAGGAGGGCGGTCGCAGGTGGCACGATCAGCATCGCGATCACGATAATACTTCCGACAGCTTCGAAGGCGGCCACCGTGGTGACGGCCACCATCGTCATGAGGAGGTAATGGAGAAAGCGGGACGAGAACCCGAGCGTATTGGAGAGGTTGGAATCAAAGGAGCTGATTTTGAATTCCTTAAAAAGCGCGAAGATAAGCACGAGATTTACCACGAGGACGGCCCCGATCGAAAGTGCGGCGCGCGGCACTTGCAGACCGGAAACAGAAACGGTATCGAGTGGTGTCATTTCCATGGCCCCGTAGAGAACACAGCCGGGATCGAGATCCACGTGATCTGCGGCTCGAACGATCACGAGAAGACCAATCGCGAAAAGCGTGGTGAAGACGATCCCCATCGCCGCTCCGCGGTCAACCCGACCGAAGCGACTCACCCACTGGGTGAACACAGCGGTAAGAACTCCGGTGATGGCCGCGGCGACAAACATGGGTATGCTCGACCGGGTTCCAGTCATGAGAAAGGCAACGGCAATCCCGGGTAAAACCGCGTGGCTGATGGCGTCACCCATCATGCTCATTTTTCGCAGAACAAGAAAGCAACCGGGCAGTGCGCAGGCGATCGCGGTAAGTGCGCCAACCACGACGATCCAGGTATCGAACGAAGTCCAGTTCATGACGGGTTTTCGATGAGGTGAGGACTCGGGATCCAGGCTCCGCGGCTCCGCAGTTCATCCTCGAGTCGTTGCACAAGGTCCGCCTCGAGAATGTGCTCGACCATGTCGGCGTCGCGGTCGACGTGGCTGGGGGCAATGTCTGCGTGGGTGACGAGGTAGATTTCCCAGAGTCGGTGATTTCGCGTGATTCGAGCCGCTTCCCCAAAGCCTGATTCGGAGAGGCGCAGGTCACCGTTGCTCCGCGAGTCGAGATGCCGGAAGCAGGCCGCGAGTTGGCTCGCTTGGCGTACCCGTTGTACTCGGTTACCTACGGACCGGCGGGCGACGTTGCTCAGGCGCGAGACGTCTCGATCGAGAATCTGCCCGAGCAGTACACCGTGTTCGT
>JAKSBG010000486.1 GCA_022361255.1 Verrucomicrobiales bacterium | reverse complement strand
CGTTTTTTCCCGGTTTTCACAACCGAAAAAGGAACCGCCAGGCAAACCACCAGCGCGAGCAGGTGAGTTGGAGAGAACAGCGAGAAAGAATCCATCACTTACTCCAGCAGTTGAACCGGCTCGAGTGCGAAAACATCTACATCGACGCCAGGGGAGAACACCTGGTGAACCGGCGCTTCATCGAGATAGGAAAGACCGTTGTAGTAGGTCACCCACGGCGACAGATTCTCCACTTCGACAGAGTATGCCTGATAAGGCGAGTGGTGAACTTTTCCCGAGTAGAGTTGCTTCTTTTTCGGATTCCAAGAAAAGAGCAGATAGCGCTCCAGCAGGAAATATTCGAGAGAACCGGGAAGCGGTTCAGCGAGCGGGGATCCCGGAGTGTAGGACGACGTGGTCCATTCCCGCTCCGGCTCGAGGAGCCGCTGTGAACGGTAATGAATCGTTTCCCCGTCACGCTTCGCCTCCATTGTCGCCCGAATGTAGGGGAGGTGAAAAAAGCGTTTCGCCACTGCCACGGCGAGGGCCTGGTTCGCATCGAGAGAGTAGAACCACACGCCGGGACGTCCGTGTTCGTCGAAGACATAGGTCCTGACGTTCAGCTCCAGAAAATTCGAAATTCCCGGGACGGGCGGGCAGAAGCGGGGACGAATGTTCCGCATCAGGAAAGGAACGAATCCGACATAGGCTTTCCCGTCAAAAGTGTCGACACGAAGTCCCGGAGGCAGGGTTCCTTGAAGCAGATCGGTATCACAGTGCCAGTGGACGAAAAGCAGGTCCTTCCAACTCTGTCTCATCACGACCGGAGCATCCGGACGCAGACAGGCCCGCTTGCGGTCTTCAATGGTGGGAGCGGGCTGGTTCATGGGAAAGCGCGGGCTGACCTTTTTTCTGTATCCCAATCATTTTCCTTTTCCCCGCATCGGCAGTCTCGAGAAATGGAAAAAAAGAAAGAGTAGGAAAAGGAGTTAATACAACTGCCCCTTACGATACGCCGCAGGTGAGATCCCGCGATGCTGTTTCAGCATGCGGCTGAAATAATACCGGTTGGGGAAACCGCAGTTTTCCGCGACCTGTTCGATGCTCTGATCCGTGTGCCGCAGCAGATGGCAGGCGCGATCAAGACGGTAGTTCAGCAGCACGCTCATCGGAGCCATCCGGACCTGGGAACGGAAGAGGTGGTTCAAATTGCGAACGCTGACGCCGGCGGCGCGGGCGGCATCGTCGGCGCTGATTTTCCGGGGCAGGTTTTCCTGCAGAAATTCCATCGCTTTCTCCACCCGGGGGTCCAGCTTCTGGTCGGTCCACGCGGCAGCAGGGAGACGTGTCAGGGCGTGAATGACGAGTGCGGCGGACTCCCAGTTGTAGGGTTCGCTGCGTGCCGAAGCGAGAGTGTCGAGGAAGGCGGACGAAATATCGTCCTGCTCCTGCGAGTAGATCCCCGGAACAGACAGCAGATCGGACCGGCCGAGAACAAAGTGCACATACCATTTGGAGAACGGCTCCGGATTTTCCGAGCTGAACGTGGTGCGGGGCGGTATGAGATACAAATTCCCCGGAAGGAGATCGATTGTTTCACCGCGGCATTGAACCGTCGCCGAACCTTCCACCGGTATGTAGAGCCGCCAATAGGGGTCGACGAGTTCTTTCAGGTTCCAGCGTTGCAGCATGATCTTTCTGGTCGCGAGGATCTCCAGCGACATCCCGGGCAACATCACTTCGCGTTCCCCCTCGACTTCGTGGGGGGAATTATCGGGAACCAAACTGAACGCCGGCTGCCTCTTCAAATTTTCGGCCATTGCCGAAAGTGACACAAAATGAGAAATGTGTCGAGGGGAAGTTTCACTCACTCCCGTCGCGGATCGCCTCCGAAAAGCAGGCGCCCGATTCCGCGCAGGACGCGTTCGGCATCCCCGCCGCGATTGCCGGGTTGGAAGGGTCGGGGTTGGAACTGGCCCTGCTCCGCCGGCTGTCCCTGCGAGGACGGTTGACCGGGCTGGCCGAAGCCGGGGATCGGGATTCCGCCCGGCTGCTGGTTGTTGTTCCGGTTGGTGAAAAGGTTGAAGCCGTGGCCGCGACAGGTCGCGCGGGGCTTCAGGTCCGGGGGCAGGGGCATCTGGTATGGGTTCCGCGTGCGCCGTCCCTGGAGCAGGCCGCATTCGCGGCAAAGAACAACGTTTTGGGTGCCTTCCGGAGGCGTAATCGCTTCCGCCTGGAATCCGCATTTCTCCGCCTCCTTCATTACCTCGGTCCAGACCGGTAGCGCGAGCGTGCTCCCGTAGCCGCGATTCATGATCGTTTTCGGCTGGTCCGTTCCCACCCAAACCCCGGTTGTGATCTTGTCGGTGTAGCCGACGAACCAGGCGTCTTTGTAGTCGTTCGTCGTTCCGGTTTTGCCGTAGGCGGGCGCCTTGTAGCCGGCACTTCGCGCGCCGCGACCGGTTCCCTCATCCATCACCTTGCCCAGCATATCAGAGGTCACGAACGCAACCGATTCGGGAAAAATATCGACCCCGTTGATCTGGTGCTCATCGAAGACTTCTCCGTCGCGCCGTTCGATTTTCTGGATCAGATAGGGGGTGTAATTGATTCCTCCGGAAGGGAACGTGGAATAGGCACTCGTCATCGTGAGCGGATTTGTCTCAAACGCGCCGAGGTAAATGACCGGTGAATTCGGCAGCTCCCCGAATTTCAATGCCGAAGCGAGACTTCGGACGTTGTCGAGCCCCGCGATCTGACCGACGCGGACAGACATCGTATTACGCGATTTGATGAGTCCAATCGCCGCAGGCTGAAGCCCCGAAAAGGTTCCGTCGCTGTTTTTGGGGGACCACACCGGGCCACCGCCCGTATCGATCCGGATCGGGTCATCACTGACATAGGCCCCGGGCAGGAGCCCGCCCCGGTCGATCGCGACGGCATAGACGAGCGGTTTGAAGGTCGACCCCGCCTGTCTCTTCGCCATGTAGGCTCGATTGTAGGAACTGTCGCTGTAGTCGCGTCCGCCGACGATGGCACGGATCGCGCCGGATTTGTTGTCGAGAGAAATCACCGCGCCCTGCACATATTTCGTCGCTTCCCCCTCTTTGTGAGAGCTTTTCGGAGGGTGGGGGAAACCGGAGCGCTTCTCGATTTTGGTGAGGTGATCGTTCAGCGCCTTCTCCGCAGCAGACTGCAAATCGGAATCGATCGTCGTATAGACCCGGAATCCGCCCAGCTTGATATCCTCCGGATTCTCGAGACGCGACTCGAGCAGATCAAAAACCGTCTGGAGAATGTAGCTGCCCGTGGCGAGCCGCTTTCCGGGAGGACGCAGGGTGATGGACTCCGCCTTCGCGGCGTCGGACTGTGCGACCGTGATCATTTCCTCGGCCACCATCCGGGCCAGCACCTCGTCGCGGGTGGCCTTCGCATCTTCGATGCTTCGGAAAGGATTGAGCAAACTCGGTCCGCGAATGATCCCGGCAAGCATCGCGCCTTCCCCGAGCGTCAATTCAGAGGCGGGTTTCATGAAAAACCCCTGTGCCGCGCGCTCGATCCCGTAGAGACCCGCGCCGAAATAGATGCGGTTCATGTAAAAGGTGAGAATCTCCGATTTTTCAAAATTACGTTCGATCCGCTGGGCCAGCGCGACCTCCATCATTTTCCGCTTCAGCGACTTCTCCCGCATCTCGAAAGCATTTCGCGCGAGCTGCATCGTCAGCGTCGAAGCACCCTGATCCATCTCGCCCGACTTCATATTCGCGATCATGGCCCGACCGATCCCTTTGTAATCGACCCCCCGGTGATCGTAAAAACGGCTGTCCTCGCGGGCGAGCAGTGCATTGATGAAATTTTCGGAAACCTCCGACGAATCCACCGTCAGACGGTTTTCCCCGTGTCCGGATACATGACCCAGCACCTCGCCCTTCCGGTCAAAAACGAGAGTGCGCTCCGGCGCTTCCTTCACCTTGTCCATATCGAAGCCGTAGGCTTTGACGTTGTAGAAGATCCCGAGACCGCAAGCCGCGAGAATGCCGAGAATCGCCACGAGGACAAAAACGGTCGCGAAAAATTTGAAGCAGCCTTTCTTCGCCGCGGGCCGCGCCCTGCCAGCAGGAGGAACCGGATCGACGTCCTCCTCGGAATAGAGGGAACGAAAGGGGCCGTTGTCGGAATTTGGTGGGGAAGGGTCGCTCATGCGCGGAGAGGGGGGGAGGCGGTCAAACACTCCCTCGTCGAAACGAGAGAGGTCGGGGCAGACGAACCGCCCGGACCAGCCGTATTCTACTGGCAAAGCGGAAAGCGGTCCAGTGCTCGAAAATCCCTTTTCAAGGGCAGTCTCGTTTTCTCTCGTCCGCCTGCCGCGCCGAAAATGACGATCGATCACCATTGGGGACCCCGTCAGGAAGCCAGGTAAACAGGGTTGAATCAGTCACTCAACCCTGTCAGGTGCACCACCGAACCCTGTTTGCCCGGTAACAAGAGGCCAATTCCGAACCGTTTTCGCATTGT
>JAKSBG010000510.1 GCA_022361255.1 Verrucomicrobiales bacterium | reverse complement strand
GAGTTTGTTTTAAAATCGCTGGAGTTCAGGACGAACGGGATGCTTTCCGCGGAAAACCTTGCACGGGTGGCGAATGTTTCAACCGGGGCAAACTTGATGGAGGTTGACCTGAAAGCGATACGCGACCGTATCGAAAAGTTGGCAATTGTGGAGGAGGCGATCGTAAATCGGGAGCTACCAGATAAGCTGCGGGTGGACGTGAAAGAGCGCACACCGGTGGCATGGATCTCCTGTCCGCCCAGGGGGATTCGTCCAGGAGATGAAAATCGCGGATTTCTTATTGATGGTGAAGGGGTGATCTTTCGTTGCCTTGGTGTCAATAAGATGCTGGAGGAACTCCCCATTATCGAGGCTTTTCGGATGGACGAACCGGAGGAAGGAGGCGTGTTATCGGCAGAAGGTGCCGATAGTGCGCTTCAACTCCTTGCCTCATCCGTCGATTTGTCGGGTTTTGAGGGCATGAATATTCACTCGATTCATCTCCGGACTGAATGGTCGATCGAGTGTAAATACCGAAATGGGATAAACGTCACTTATGCCAGGCATGAGGTAGAGCGCGGGCTGAAATCTTTGAGGTCCATTTTGGCCAGGTCCACTGATTTCGGTGCTCCCCTTGCTTCGATCAATCTTGCTGCGAAGGAAAATATTGCGGTAACCTTCGCCAACTCCCCGGATCCGGCTTCGATCCAGTCTTTTGCCACACCGGTGAAATCAGAGGTGCAACAACCAGTTGATCAAAAACAAAAACACTTGCAGTCGATTCTGAAAGGTGGCTAGATAGTTAAGTTCCGTTTGTAATCAATGGCTTCCTCAAATATTTACGTCGGTCTTGAAATCGGCACCTCAAAGGTTTGCATAGTTGTGGGAGAGGTGCGGAACGACGGAGCGATTAAAATTTTGGGCGTAGGCCAGCACCCGTCGGCAGGCGTGAGGAAAGGGGAAATAGTAGACTCTGACACGGTTCAAACCTGTCTACATGATGCTCTTTCCCGCGCGGAAGAGCGTAGCAGCGTGGAGGTTAATACCGTTTTCCTCGCCGTTACCGGATCTCATGTAAAGAGCTTGAATAATCGCGGGACAATTCGCGTTGCGGATGAGCAGATGGAGATCACGACGGAGGATCTCGAGGAAGTGAAGAAGATTGCCCGTGATGTGCCTATTCCGAAAGAGAACGGATACATTCACTCTATCATTCAGCACTATTTCGTTGATGGGCAGGATAAGGTATTGAATCCGCTCGGTATGCTGGGGCAGAAGCTGGAGGCTGACTATCACATCATTCACGGAGTCAAAACGCGCATTCAGAATACCATTCGCTGTGTCCGGGACGTACCGCTTGAGGTGGAGGATATTGTGTTCTCTCCAGTCGCTGCGGCACAGGTAGTTTTGAATCGCGAAGCAAAGAATGAGGGCGCTTTACTGATCGATGTTGGCGGCGGGACAACTGATTATATCTGTTTTGTTGATGGGGCGGTTGTTGCCAGCGGATGCGTCGCAATCGGCGGTGATCATATTACTAACGATATCGCTCTTGTCCTGAAGATTCCTCTGGCGCGTGCAGAGAAGCTAAAGGTTACGCACGGAAGTGCATCCCTTAAGAATTTTGAACCGGGCGAGATCGCCATCGAGGGGGAAAGCGGTAAAACCGTTGAGCAGGAGTTACTTAACCAGATCATGAACGCCCGTGCGACCGAGCTGCTCTCCGTAGTGGCGGAACCTTTGGAAAAAGACGGGTTGCTGCCCAGGCTCGGTAAGGGTGTTTTCTTGACAGGGGGATCGAGTCTCATGAAAGGCCTCGATGAAGTGGCTTCGGAGATATTCGGAATCCCGGTGCAGCAATCAGGTTCAGCTTCAATGTCTGGTCCGAGTGCGCTGTTCGAGAATCCTCAATACGCCACCCCTGTCGGACTGATCCGCTACGCCCAGTTGCTTGATGAGCAGAGACCGAAGAGGGGCGCGCTCAGTAAGTTAGGGCAAAGGTTTGAAAAGATTTTCGGGGGAGGAAAGTGATCAGTTGACAACCCCCAAACTGTCCATTGACAAGAACGAGAGATTAAGGAAGGTAAACGATTATGATTGAATTCGATCAGGCCGATTCCGGCGAAATTCCAGCAGAGGCAAGCGCAGGCGTCAAGGTGATTGGCGTGGGCGGTGCCGGAGCAAACGTTCTTGACCGAATGGCTTTAGAGGGCAGCGATGACGCCCGACTGCTCACTCTGAATACGGACGTCCGTGCTCTAACGACATCAGTATCATCTGATAAAATACAGCTGGGGGCAACCCTCCTCAAGGGGATGGGAACCGGAGGTGATCCTTCGCTCGGACGACAGGCGGCTCTTGAGGCGGTTGATGAAATTCGTGAAGCGGTCAGAGGAAATGGGATGCTTTTCCTGTGTGTGGGGTTGGGCGGAGGAACCGGTTCCGGTGCAGCTCCTGAGGTCTGCCGTATTGCGAGAGAGGAAGGCGTGTTCCTGGTGGTGTTTGCCACAATGCCGTTTTCGTTCGAAGGAGAGCGTCGTATGGATCAGGCAAAGGAGGCGCTCGATACCATTAGTCGCTATGCGAATGCTGTGATCACCTTTGATAATGACCGGATGGGTGAGCTCATTGTGCCCAAGGACGGAGTTGCTCAGGCATTTGCGGCCGCTGATAAGATTATCAGTCAGAGTATCCGGGCAACAATGAACGTTGTTTTCCGACCCGGAATTATCCGGATTGGAATGGATGACTTGCTGGCCGCGCTTGATGCAAATGATTCCCGCTGCCTCTTCGGATATGGAATCGCGAAAGGGGATAACCGCTCTCTTGAAGCTATCGAGCAGGCATTGAAGTGCCCGCTGCTGGACCGCGGAAAACTGTTGAACGAAGCCAAGTCAGTTCTGGTTCAGGTTGCCGGTGGTGACTCGATGACTCTGTATGAAGTGCAGTTGGTCATGGAGGAAATTACAAAACATGTTGGTTCGGAAACACAGATTCTTTTCGGAACCGGAACCGACCAGAGGCTTTCCAACAGTCTCTCGGTTACCGTGATTAGCTCGATTCCAGGACCGGATGCTGCGAAGAGACAGGAGCCTGAGACGACAACTGCGGAGGATTCCCAACCCGTTTCGATCGGGGGACCCGGACTCGCGGCGTCTTCCGGAGCAGCGTCAATCGGAGTTGAATCAGCTCCGGTCAGTCCGCTTGCACAGTCAATCGAAGCGGCAGAGGAAGACGAAATTCCCCCCTCTCTGTCGGGAGAGGTTGACGCAGTTTCAGAGCCTGAACAGGAAGATGAAAGTGAAGAGCCGGTAAACCCGGTGGACGAAGATGCTGACGAATCCGTTATCTTTGAGCCTCTGGATGAGGAAGAGAAACCTGCATATTCTCCCGATACAATTCCGGTAGTGCCGGTCTTGCCTGAACAGCAAACTGAAACCGGGGAAGCGGAATCTGATGAAGATCTCCGGAATCCGATCGCCCGTGCCATGGAGAGTGCAAATGAGGAGCATGATGAGAGCGATTTGTCGGGTCCGGTTGCGTCTGATTCCGACAGCAGTGGTTCCTCCGGTCCGGTTCCTACTGAGGCGAGCGGAGTAGAGGCTGTCACCGACAGCTCTCAGAAAATTACCCTTTCACGGATGGTCTCGAGCGGAAATACGGGTAAAATCAAGACTCGAACACCTGACGAAGGTGAATCAAGTGGTCCGGTTCTTCCGCCGACTACTCCTCCGGCGATGCCGAAAGACGACGCAGAGCCTTCGGACGAGGCCCGTCAGCAGCAGGAGATGCTTCAGCTTGAGCCGGCGGCCGGCAAAGGGCGGTTTGCAAAAACGGATCCGACAATTGTCGACGGAGAGGACTTGGACGTTCCGACTTTTCTCAGGAAGAAATAGTCGGAAAGAACTGGACCTGAGTCAGGAGACACGCTTTCGCGCGGTCCGGGTTCAGATCTTTACAGGGTGACCGAGGTATTTCGGTTCGGACTTGGTGATCCGCAGATCGATTTGAGTTTTGACTCTGGCGAGCTTTTCTCTCAGTTTGGTTCGGATCCCTCCAAATGATTCGACATCTTTCGCGTTGTAGGCTGAAACAGTGAGGCCGTGGTATTTCCCTATATAGACTGCTCGCTCATTGTGGAACTTTTGTGAAATGACGAGTATCCGGTTTTGACCGAAGATTTTGTTCGCTCGTAAAATCGAATCGAGTGTGCGAAAACCCGCATGATCTTTGTAAATGCGGGATGGGGGGATTCCTCTCGAGACCAGCGCCTGCTTCATGGCCTCCGGTTCGTTGTATTCTTTGGAGCCGTTATCTCCGCTGACAAGAAGGTAGCGGCATTTTCCTGCGTGAAATGCTTCCGCAGCTGCATTGATTCGATGCGAAAAGTAGAGATTTCCGCGTCCATTTCTCGTAACCGGTGAGCATCCCGGAACTAGTGCAACGTAATGTGGAGGGACCTCAGTGAGTTCCTCGTGGATTGCAGGAGAGCTGACCCGGCTGATATGTGTGTCGCAAAGAAAAATAAGGGTGAGAGCGACGGTCCCACTCAGAAAGGTCGTGAAAACAAGAATACGAAGATATCGCAGTAAACTACTCATCCTCCCCATACGTGGAGGAGGCAGGATTTCTTTCCTGTTATCGATGAAAAATCAATCGATTCTCTCCACTATTCCTGCGTCTCATCGCCGTCAGAGACGTAGTCGTTGGCCAAAGCAACAAGATCTTCCCCAGTCGAAACATACCGATCCCGATACTCGCTTACGGTGGGATTGTGCGTATGGAGAAATGCTCCAAGGCTTTCCGGATCGGTTTTTGTTTCGCTCCGGGCCCACTGCAGAAATTCGGCAACACAGCGATGGCTGGAGCCAGCACCGATTGCATTGAGTGAATCTCGAAACCGCGTCGCTTTATCCCAGTCGATGTCGGAGAGGAGGTATTCCACGCCTGCACTGCGAATGGCGCTGTCAATCTCCTCTATTTGCTGAGGTTTCACATCGCGAGGATTATAGGGGGCGCAGGAGATTAGTTCCTCAACAAGATCGGTGCGATCTTCGATCTGGTTCAGCTTCTTTTTGCTCAGATACATTTCGGCTTCAGCCCCCTGATCAAGAAGGAATTCAATGAGCTCCCGGTTGCGATTAGAGATCGCGAGAAAAAGGGGGGCTCCGCCTTGAAAATTAATGTCAGCTCCCTCTTCGACGGCTTCAATGGCATCATCAAGCGCGCCCACAGTGCAGGCAAGTTCAAGAGTACGGTTGGCGACGGGGTCACTCATAGCGGAGGCAGGTAGAGGCGGTGAAAAAGTGAAACGTAAAGATTTCCAAAGCGATTTTACCACACCGAGTGGTGACGGAAAAGTGCGAAGTTATTGAAAATAACGAAAACTTTAGTCATTCAATTGAGCGATTTAGCCCTTTTTGTAGCGAAGAATGCCCTGTGCGATTTCCTCCGCAATGATTTGACGAAACCACTCCGAGCCGCACCTTTGTGATTCCCAACGGTTGGAAATAAACCCGCATTCGATCAGAATGGCGGTGCACTTTGTTTTTTCCAGCACCTTGAGCCGCTCGGGTTTGAATCCGCGGTTCCTTGTGACGAGCCTGCGTCCCAGTTCACTCTGCACATAGCTGGCAAGTTTTCTGGCGGGAGCGCTGCCCGGCCAGTACAGAGTTTCTGTTCCGCTGATGGATCGATCCGTGTGAGCGTTGAAATGCAAGCTTACGAAAATCGTACCACTTCGGGAATTTGCCTGTTCCGCCCGGTCCTGTAATTCGATGTAGGTATCCGATCGCCTTGTGAGTTCTGTGGTGAGACCATTTGATGAAAGAATCCGCTCAAGTCGTTTGGCCAGATCGAGCGTGAGATTTTTTTCCACGATGCCGAACGCACTTGATCCGGGATCAATTCCGCCATGACCGGGATCAATTACTACGCGGGAAAATTTCTCATCCGGATAGGCCCAGGGCACCGTTACAGCACACAAGGCGATTGCAAAGAGTAG
>JAKSBG010000509.1 GCA_022361255.1 Verrucomicrobiales bacterium | reverse complement strand
TTACGTAGCTGAGTTCCGATGCTCAGCCATATTGTCTCGCCTCAAAAAGATGACCGATTGGAAACCACTTCTCTCTGATTTGTCTGAGGTCGTAATGAGCTTGGAGTCATTCGACGAATCTATGCTTCAATTTTACGGGGTTCCCGAACTGACTGATGCTGATCGCGAATCCAAGTGGCTTGGCTTTCCACCGGCTTCCGAAGCTCAGATCGGTGAGACTGAGTCACGACTCGGCATCAAGCTTCCGCCGTCACTTCGAGACTTCTATTTGGTATCTAATGGCTGGCGCCAGATCAGCGATTTTGTTTACGAGATCGTTCCAGTAGAGAAGTTGAACTGGATCAGAGAGGTAGATCCCGAATTCTGCGAACTTGTAGAGGATTCCTTTGACCTGCCGGATCTCGAATATTGCCGAGAGGAGAACGAGACCGCAGTTTTGCGTTCCGTTTGCCTCGCCCAAAAGGGCGACGCGACCACGTTACTCATCGACCCTGAGAACCAGACCGAGAACGGAGAGTGGATTGTCGGAGCCTGGGCGAGTTGGCATCCCGGTATCGAATGGTCGGGCGTCGGGTTTGCGGATTTCATGACGCAGACTTTGGAGGAGTGTCGGGAGCTGCACTCAGAAACCGAAGGCGAACATGGCGAGGCACTCAAGCCCTGACCGCGCTGGGGTCGAAATGACTTTTCTGATTCGCCAGATCATTCCACAATCAACCAGTGCTCTCCGTCAGGGCTGAGTGCTCTTGGACGTTGTGCCATGAAAATCGGAAGCATCGGCCTAGGGTTGTTTATGGTGCTTTTCGCAAGCGGGTGCTCGAACGATGTAAGCATTCACACATACGATTTGGGCAACTCTCTTGAGATTGAGTTTATTGGTGAGAGGTATTGGGACAATTCGTCGAGCATCGATTTCGAAATCCGAAGCTCGGAACGAACGTTAGCCCGTGAGTCCGCCATTTCATTCTACGTGCTAAGTAATGGATCGCCCCCCGATTTCATCTTTTACTGGAGCGGCGATCGCTCAGTGCTTGGCATCGCAGAGAACCGCGAGCCCAGGAGGTTACTTTCTGTGATCGATACTGTTGATTGGGTTTCTCATGTCCCGTGGGGAGATCGTCCTCGCGAACCTGCAAGAGCACTCGTTGAGAGGCTCATGAAAGATCACCCTGACATTGACCCGTTTCCGTAGGCCCCAACGGGCACAACAAGACGGCGATCGTAAGCCCAATCCCGTCGCGAGTTGATTGACTTCACTAATTCGAATCCTTAACCTCTCATCGAGACCGCGCCCTCGGATTGGGCTACCAGGTCTCGGACGTTATGCCTGAAAAACATCAGATGAGACTGATTCAGATCGCTTTTGCTATCTCGGTTGTATCGACATTTGCTCAGGCAACCACGCCTACGCTGACTTCGATTACACAACCTCTCTTTTATCTGGGGAGTGCCGGAGATGCGGAGATCCAGTTCATCGAGACTCCCAAGATCATCAACAATGCGGGAGTGATGTTCTGGGTGGAATTGTTTCATAATCCAACAGATCTAGATGGAGCAGACGGAGATTTGAATCTCATTTCACTCTATGGCTTAACCGTTTCTCTTTCGGAATGGGACGCGGAAGGAAATCCCACTCTTATCACGATCGATGCTACCAGAGCTATCCGCCCACCACGATATCCGTTCACTGTGGAAGAGGTAGCGGATGCAGCGACAAAGGCAGTCAGAATCGAATTTCCAGACGTGGACACGACCAAGATCAGTGTTCTCACGCGAGGTAACACCTCCGGAAACTCGAAGGTCGAACAAGCCGAGGCGCTCAAGCCCTGACCGCTAACAGTCGAAATTACTTTTCTGATACGCAAGATTACCCCACAATCGACCCGCGCTCCCCGTCAGGGCTGAGTGCTCCTAAACGTTGTGCCAAAAAATGAGATACCTGACTTTGCTGGCATTCCTGCTTTTGGTCGGGTGTTCTGATTCGCTCGTTGATCAGTTTCGTGATTGCTGCACAGCATACCAAGAACCAGGATTCGAGGCCAGATTGGCCAAACTGATTCCTGTGGGCGAGAGTAGTGAAAGATTTGACGAACTTCTATCGATCGCAGATGAGACCAGACGGACACAATCATCGACCGAATATATTTTCAGCGACGCAACCGGGGCATATTCAGAGCAGGGACTTGTAGTGATGATCACAGTTGATTACTCGACGGAATCGATCACTGCCGTAGAATCTGCCGTCGCATCAAACTAAACCGGGCCCAACAAGACGCCGCGATGGCCAAGCCCGGTCCTGCCGCGAATTGATTGACATTCGTGACTCGAATTTTTTACTTTCCTGTCGAGCTCCGCCCTCCGATCGGGCTGCCTATCTGCCATTTTTCCCGCATCAGCATCATCTCTTGTTTGCGAACTGAGGAACAGACTTTTGGCAGACTGTCTGGAAAGGCGGAATATGCCGACGATGCGAGCAGGAAAAGAGAACCTGGCGGGCCTACACAGAACCGGGCGCGAGCCGGCCGGTTTTCCTACAAAATCCCTTCGACAAAGCGTTGTGGATCAAAGGCTTCGAAATCTTCCGCGGTTTCCCCGGTCCCGATGAAGCGGGCGGGAACGCCGAGCTCGTGCTTGATCGCGACGACGCTGCCGCCTTTGCCGGAACCGTCGAGTTTGGTGACGATGACTCCGTTGAGATCGAGAGCTTCCCGAAATTCCCGCACCTGGGAAACGGCGTTCGAACCTGTCGTGGCGTCGACGACGATCCAGCGTTCGTGGGGAGCGCTTTCGTCCTGCTTCGCGATGGTGCGGCGGATCTTTTTGAGCTCCTCCATCAGGTTGTGACGGGTGTGGAGACGGCCGGCGGTGTCGCAGATCAGGTAGTGGGCTCCGGTCGCGATCGCTTTGGAATGCGCATCAAAGCAGACTGCCGAGGGGTCGCCCTGGTATTGTGTTTTTACGAGCGGAACATCGATCCGGTCGGCCCAGATCTGCAGCTGCTCGATCGCGGCGGCGCGAAAGGTGTCGGCTGCTGCCATGACGACGCTGTGGCCCCGGCCTTTCAGAAAAGCGGCGAGTTTGGCGACGGAGGTGGTTTTACCCACTCCATTGACGCCGCCAACGAGAATCACGGCCGGTTTCCCGGGTTCGCCGGGAGGAGGGATTTCGGGGGCTTCTGCTCCAAGAATTTCGACGATTTCTTCGCGGCAGGCTTCGACGACGGACTCGGCGTCGAGTTTGCCTTTGCGGCCTTGCAGCTCATCGACGAGCTCCGTGGTGAGACGGATGCCGAGATCGCCGGTGATGAGAGTTTCCTCGAGGTCATCCCAGTCGATGTCGCCGCCCTGGAAACGGGAAAGGATTTTCTTGAAAAGGCCCATGGGAATACAGTCAGATCAGTCTTTTTTTCTTCGCTGATAGATCCGGTCGAGAATGCCGTTCACGAACTTCGGTGATTCCTCTCCACCAAAGCGTTTCGCGACCTCAATCGCTTCGTTGATCGCGGCTTCCGGCGGGATGTGGTCGGAGAAAAGGACTTCGTAGGCGCCGAGGCGGAGAATGTTGCGGTCGACGGCGCTGAGGCGCTGAAAGGCGTAGTTTTCCAGCGTTTCACGGATCAGGGAATCGATTTCGGTGAGGTGTTCTCCGATGCCGAGGACGAGATCCCGCGCAAAATCGCGCGCAAAGGTTTTTGCCTGCCGCAGTTCCCAGAATTCGTTGAGGGCTTCCTCGGTAAAGTCGATCTCCCCGCGCAAATCGCTGCCGAAAAGATACTGCACCGCGGCCTCACGTCCGTCACGACGGGGAGAGGGGGCTTTCTTCTTCGGCTTCTTGCTGCTGGAGTGAGATGAGGACATCGACTGGAATCAGAGGACTGGATCACTCGCTGAAAATGCGGGAAAAGCAAGTGCGGGCTTTGGTAGGATGGACATTCTTGTCCGTCCGTGAGGCTGACCGCTCTACCTCTGCAAGACGGACGGGCAAAGGCCGTGCGGATTGTCTATCCTATCTGGTTTCCGGAAATCCGCTGGTCCTTTTTTCGGTTTGCTCCCCGTCTTTCAAAAAGAGGATGCGGGCTTCGACGTTTTCCTTTCCCTCGATCCATTTCAGCCCTTCACCTGCGCCGAGAAGCGTCAATGCGGTGGCGTGACTGTCTGTGGTGGTTGCGTCGGCTGCGATGACGCTCGCTCCGACCCGCTCAGTGAGCCCCAGGCCCGTTTTTGTCGAGACGATGTGGGAATAGCGTTTCCCATCCAGCTCAAGAAATTGCCGGGTGTCGGCCGATGTCGAGATGGCCTGATTCACCAAGGTAACGGTTTCGAGTTCGGAAAGATCCACGCCGACTTCCAGTGTTTCGATGCCGATGCGCCAGCCCTTTTTCCCGGGAGGCGGATCCCCGACGACGATGTCTCCGCTCGCGGCAACAAGAGAGGAGGGAAAGCCGCCTTCGCGCAGGATCTTGAGCGCCTCGTCGGCCGCGTAGCCTTTGGCGATCCCGCCGAGATCAAAAAGCATGCCTTCGGCCCGTTTCGTGACAGTGCGGGCGACGGGATCGAGTTCGATGAGGTGGGCACCGGTGCGTGCTTTGGCCCGGGTGAGCTGATCGGGAGAGGGGAGTTTCTGATTTTTCTTCGCCATACGCCAGAGCCGAATCAGCGGTCCGGCGGTGACGTCGAAGGCTCCGCCGGTTTCTTCGGTGAGGAGCTTGGCGCGGTCGAGAATGCGGTAGAGATCTTCGCTCACGGGGATGGGCTCGTTGACCGGGGCGCGGGCGAGATCGTTGAGCTCGGATTCGGGGAGGTAGTCGGAGAAAATGGAATTGAGCTCCTCGACGCGGTCGAAGGCTTTTTCGGTCAACAGGGTCAGGTCCTCAACCGTACCCTCTCGGGTGTAGGACATAACCCTGTACAGTGTCCCCATGTGGGGTTCTTCGAAGGTGTGGAGCTTCCATTCCTCCTCTGCGGCGGAGCAGGCGGACAGGAGAACGAGGGGGAGAAGAAAACGCAGTTTCATGGGGATAGTTGGAATACCTTATCACCCTCTTTTTCATGCATCGCTCCGGAATTCCAGATTTGGTACATTTGGTCTTCCGACGGGATTTCTTTGGTTCTCGCCAGCCGGAAACCGAGCCAGTAGGCGTCGGTCAGCCACCAGATGCTTTTCGGGAGTTGGGGATCCTGCATCAACAGGTCGTTGGTGGAGCACCACCGCGCGGCGCTGCGGAGATATTCGCTGGTGTCGTACCAGCTCCCGCCCCGAATCACCCTTCCGAATCGTTGGGTGGGAATGCTCATGGGATCCTTTCTCTCGAGGTGCCCGTAGCCGGGCAGGTAGGCGTCGAGACACCATTCCATGACATTTCCGTGCATGTCGTAGAGGCCCCAGGGGTTGGGTTTCTTTGTGCCGACTTTTTCGTAGGCTTCCCGGGTCTGGGTCGGATCGAGAACGGCATAGTCGGAGAGCTTTTCCGTCGGGCAGGAGAATGGGCCGGTCGTTCCGGCGCGACAGGCGTATTCCCACTCGGCTTCGGTGGGGAGCCGGTAGAAATGTCCGGTCTGGAGGCTGAGCCACTGGCAGAATTTCATCACGGCATGGTAGCTCATGTTCACGACCGGATATTTGTCCTCCATGGACATGCCCATTGCCGGCTCGGTGTAGGGTTGGGAGGGCGCGGATACCCAGTGGACCAGTTCTTCAGCGTTTTCGGGATTTCGCGGCGTGCCGAGGATCGTATAAATCTCGGAGGAAGTGCGGACGGCGTAGGGCATGAACTGATCCCAGGTCACTTCGAATTTTCCCATCCAGAAATCGGATACTTCGATCTCGCGCTGGGGACCCTCGTCGAGATTTCTGTCTTTCTCATCTTCGGGACTTCCCATGAGAAATGAGCCGCCCGGAATGGCGATCATTTCATATTCGACTCCCGTTTCCGGAATCTCTGACTGGTAGTCGGAATGCTCACCTTGTTGGGTGGCGAGTATGTGTTCGCGGATGCGTTTTACCAATTCCCGCTCGTAGTCGGGAGTGATGGGACGTCTGCTGGAGTAGCCCTTTTTGTATTCCTCGGCCTCCTCGACCCAGTGCTTCGGGATTTTCTCTTTTTCCTCCTCTGCCTCTGCGCCGTTCGCGAGAAGGATCAGGCACGAAAAAAGGCGAACCATCCGGCCCGCCTTCGTTCGGTGTTTCATGAGAATCCGTTTTCTCAGAAAAGAGTTATTCTCCGTCGCGTCCAAGGTTCCAGAGCTTGTCCATCTCTTCGGCTTCGGGAACTTCGAGAGGACGGACAACACGGAATCCGAGCCAGTGCGCATCGGTGTGATACCAGATTGACTTGGGAAGCTGGGGATCCTGAACTTTCCAGGCTTCATCGGATCCGGTGCGGGCCGCGGCGCGGAGATATTCGGGCGGATCATACCAGGAGCCGCCTTTGGCGACGCGAGGGTAAAGAGATGTCGGTGCTACGAAGGGATTTTCGGTCACTCCGGTGCGTCCGGCGTAGGCGTCGACTTTGAACTGGTCGAGACACCATTCCATCACGTTTCCGTGCATGTCGTAGAGACCCCAGGGATTGGGCTTTTTCGTTCCGACTTTTTCGTATCCGACGCGGACCTGCTCGGGATCCATGACGGCGAAGTCAGCAAGCTCTTCGGGAGCACAGTGGTAGGGGCCTTCGGTTCCGGCGCGGCAGGCGTATTCCCACTCGGCCTCGGTGGGAAGGCGGTAGTAGTGACCGGTCTGGGCGCTGAGCCACTGGCAGAACTTGTTCGCCGCGTGCTGCGTCATGCAGATCGCGGGGTATCCGTCCGTTCCCATGCCGAAGCTCATCTCGGTGTAGGGAGTGGTGGGGCTGGAAATGATGTCGACCGGCTCGGCGTCGGCGGGAATGTCCTGGGGGGAGCCGTCCTTGTTCCGGGCCACGCCGGTAATCATGAAAGGCTCATACATGTTCCAGGTGACCTCGAATTTGCCCATCCAGAACGGACTGACCTTCACCTTGTGCTGCGGGCCTTCGTCTTCAAGACGTCCCTCTTCGTCCTCGGGGCTGCCCATCATGAACTCGCCCCCCTTGATCGGGAGCATCTCAAATTTCACACCGCTTTTGGCGATGGTGTCGGTGTAGGGCTTCATTTCGTCCTCGGTTTTCGCTTCCACGTTGGCGAGGATGTCTTCGCGCATCTTTTTCACGAGAGTGAGATTGTCAGCCGGTGCGCCGTCGTCTTCGCCGCCACCGAGTTTCACTCCGGCCGGCCAGTCAGCGCCCTGCTCAGCCCAGAGGCGGAGCATTGCGATGTCCTTGTCGCTGTAAGGGCCGCCTTTGAGAAAGAGGGCACGGACGTTCTGGAAGGTAACGCGCGGCTTTTCCTCCAGCACGACGCCTTCGGGCCATTCGGCGCCCTGGTCGATCCATGTCTTGATGATTTCTGTCTGGCGCTCGTTGAGCGGCTTTTTCGGAGGCATTGCCTCTGAATCGTCCGGATCATCGAGATGGAGCGTGGTCATCCAGTAGACCGGACTGTCATTGCCGTCTTTCGGAACGATCACGTCAGAACCGTAGGATTCGCCTCCGGCAAAAGCGGCTTCTTTGGTCGACATATCATAGTCGGCACCTTCGTCAGCAGCTTTCTCCGGATTGTGGCAGTGAACACAGGCCCCCTCGAAAAGCGGCTTGATGTCTTTCATGAAATCGACCTGCTCTGCGCTGGCGAGCGAGAATGTGGCCGTTCCGGCAAGGATGAGTGAGATTTTGCGAAGTCGCATGATAAGAATTTTGAGCAGCTACCTTTGCAACGGAATTGTACGGAATCAAGCAGTGCATTTTACTAATTTAGCACGTGTATCGGGAGCGTTTTCCCCGTCTTGCGGGGGGCTGAAAGAAAGGCTACGGTTTTTCCAATTTCATGTTTCTTTCTTTTCTCGAGGGTATTGACCGGGACTTACGGGAATCTTTCCTCGCGTCGCTCCGTTCTCTGTGGACGCACCATTCCACGGCGCTGGAGGGAAATACGCTTACGCTGGGGGAAACACACCTGGTTCTGGGAGAGGGATTGACGATTTCAGGAAAGCCACTGTCGGAACACAACGAGGTGGTGGGGCATGCGCGTGCCATCGACCTGATATTCGAATTGTGTCGTGATGATCGCGCAGTGGACGAGAATGACCTTCACCAGTTGCACAAGGCGGTGCAAAACGTGGATCGTCTCGATGTTTTTGCACCGGTAGGGATTTGGAAAAAAGAGGAAAATTCCACCAGTGTCGTGATTGATGAGCAGATCGTTTACAATGATACCTACGCTTTGCCGCGCGACACACCCGCTTTGATGACAGTCTGGCTGCAACGGTGCAATCAATTTCTCGAAGAGGCGAAGCAGAAAGCCGGGCGCACTCCACAAGATGTGCTGGAAGCCTACGTCGAATTGCATGCCTCCTTTGTCAGGATTCACCCGTATGCGGACGGGAACGGTCGGATGGCTCGACTGCTTGCCAATCTGCCGGTGCTTCGATCCGGTCTTCCGCCGCTCGTAATTTCCACGGCAAATCGAGGGGAATACATCGAGTCTCTGGCTCGATGGCAAATGGAGATGGGGCGCCCGTCTCCGGGCGAGGTTCTTTTTTCATCCGGGACTCGACCGGACTCCTTCGCCAAATTTTGCTTCGGCCAATGGGAGAGCACCCGGAAATTGGTGAATGAAATTCGAGAGAAGCAGGCTGCCCGTGACTGCGGCACAAGAAATTGACGAACGCAAAACGATCGCGATACTGCCTCCGTGAACGTCAGAAATTCCATCGCCTTCGCTTTGTTCGCGTTGTTCTGCGCACCCGGCGCTTCCCCGGGGCAGGCGGCTGAGGATTCCGTTCGCGGATTCCTTGCGGTGGAGCCGTTCGAGGTGCGTCTCGAGGCGATCGTGAAAGTTTCGGCCTACCGGCAATCGTGGCGTCTTGAAGGGGAAACCATTGATTCGGTGCAGAAGCAGGTCATTCTCGACAATGTCGCGACGCTGCTGGCCAGCGGAGTGAACCTTTCCGCTCCTGATACCACCTTTGATTTCACCGGACGGTCGGTTCGATTTATTCAGCCGGATGCGGAAAAAGGATATGCAAGTGACGAGCGGCAGGAGATTCCCGTTGATGAAGCGCTTGTCGGAATCACTCTCGCGTCCGGTGCTGCCAATGTCCGCGAGCTGGAAGTCGAATGGCTCTGGTTCGCGCCGGGGCAGGAACGGCTCGTGGTCGAGATCGCGAGCCGGGGAAAACCCTCGGCCCGATATGTGACGCCGCAGAGCAATCGTTTTTCGTGGTCTCTTCCCGACACGGTCACTGCGCCAAACCTGTTGGAGGTCCCTGCGGTGAAACGGGAGACATTTTCCCCGATGCGCTACCTGCTCGCACTCGCGATTTTGCTGGCGGTGTTTGCCTCCGTCGAAGTGATCCGGAAAAAGCAGAAATCCCCTGCATGGGTGGGATGGATGGTGATTGCTGCGGTGGCGTGCGGCTTTCTTTCTTTTAAGATCAAAGTGGAGCGAGTCCAGTTCCCCGCTGCTGACGATATCGAGCCGCTCACTTACGCCTTGTTGAGAAACATCTATCACGCCTTCGATTTTCGGGAGGAAACAGCGATCTACGATACTCTGGAGAAGTCCGTGTCCGGCCCGCTCCTCGAAGATATCTATGTCGAAATCCGCTCTTCGCTGGAGCTGGAGAACAACGGGGGACCCCGGGTCAAGGTCTATGAAATCGCGCTGCGCGAAGCGAAAGCGGAGGACCACACTGCGGAGGAAGACGGAGACTCCCTGACGGTGCTGGCCAACTGGGCTACAATCGGAGAGGTGACCCACTGGGGGCATACCCATGAGCGCACAAATCGATACGAGGCGCGAATGATGATTTCCCCGGTCAACTCAGACTGGAAAGTCACGGGGCTGGATTTGCTCAACGAGGAACGGGTCCAGAAAGTTTCCCGCTCGATCACGGCCCCTCCGGCGGCACCCGGGCCGGTCGAAACAAAAGAGGAAAAGCAACCGGCCGAAGCAGGAAAGCCATGATCCACTGCGAATCGCTTCGTTTTTCTTATCCCGGCGACCGTTTCTCGCTCCGAATTGATACCCTTGACGTCGAGTCAGGAAGCGCTGTTGCCCTGATCGGGCCAAGCGGCTGCGGGAAAACAACTCTCCTCAACCTCGTAGCCGGAATCCGGGTTCCGGAAGACGGCGAAGTGCGCGTCGGTGAAACGAATCTGTGCACCCTGACCGAAGCAAAGCGGCAGGACTTCCGGCTCCGGCACATTGGGCTGGTTCCACAGAATTTTGAGCTGCTCGACTACCTCACCGTCAGCGAGAACATTCTCGTTCCTTTCCGTATCTCCGGAGACGGTAAACTGCCGGAAGGAGCAAAATCCCGGGCTGCTGACCTGTTGGAACGTGCCGGAATTGCTGAACATGCGGACAAGTTTCCGGATCAGATCTCTCAAGGCGAACGGCAGCGGGTCGCGATGTGCCGGGGACTGATTTCCTCTCCGGAAGTCATTCTCGCCGATGAACCAACGGGGAACCTCGATCCAGAGAATCAGGACACCATCGTTTCCCTTCTCCTCGAAGAGGCGACGCGAATTGGTTCCACCGTCGTCATGATCACTCACGAGCCTGCCCTCGAACGTCGTTTTGACCGTGTCGTAAATGTGCTCGAACTGCGAAAGGGGAGCGGGGAATGAACTGGCGCGGAATTCTGCATCTCGGTTCGCGTTATCTAGCCCGAAACCGCCCGAAGACGGTGTTGTTAATTGCGGCTTTCACTCTGGTATGGCTGCTCCCCGCAGCGATCGCCCTGATCGTTTCCGAGGTGGAGGAGAAACTTCGCTCGCGTGCAGCCGGCACATCGCTGGTGCTCGGTCATGCGGGAAGTGCGCTCGAGCTGACGTTCAATGCGCTCTATTTCACCAAGCCGGCCATCGCGACATTCCCGAAAAGTGATGCCGATGAAATCGCCGCGAGCGGGTTGGCGGATGTGATTCCGATCTATTCCCGATACACAGCCGGGGATTACCGCATCGTGGGAACCACCATCGACTACTTTTTCTTCCGGGAATTCGTCTATCGCCCGGGTCGGGCGCCGGTCCGGCCGGGGGAGTGTGTCATCGGATCCGCCGTTGCGGAGAAAAATGGAATCTCGGTTGGAGATGCGGTGATTTCTTCGCCGGAGACCCTCTTTGATCTTGCTGGAGTCTACCCGCTGAAAATGACCGTGGCGGGCATCATCGAACCAACCGGAACACCGGATGACAACGCCATCTTCACCGATCTGAAAACGACTTGGATCATTGAAGGACTGGGGCACGGACACGATGAAGCAGAGGATGTTCCCGAGGATCAAAAACTCAGTGAGGAAGAGGACGGCGTGATCCGTCTCAATGCGTCGGTCATGGAATACAACGAGATCACGCCGGAGAATATCGACTCGTTTCATTTCCACGGGGACGAAGGAAGTTTCCCCATCACCGCAGCCATCGTCGCGCCGCATGGAGCGAAAGAGCAGGCGATCCTGAAAGGGAGATTTGCCAATTCCGACCTGCGCCAGCTCATCACACCGGCAGAGGAAATGGATGAGTTGTTTGCGACGGTGTTCACCGTTCAACAGGTCGTTCTCTGGTTGCTGATCGGAGTCGGGATCGGCACGCTTGCGATTGGTGCGATGGTTTTTGTCCTTTCTCATCGCCTGCGGAAAGATGAGTTCCGTCATCTCCGTCATCTCGGGGCCTCGCCCGGAACGCTTCGCGGACTGATTGCATTTGAGGCTGCATTTGTAGTCGGCAGCAGCATCGCTCTCGCAGGCACCGGTCTCGCAATCATCGCTGCCATCGCTCCGATGGTTGTTGAGAAAGTGGTGGGGTGAGGCATAGGCAGGTTGGAGTGCCGCGGTCACGCGGCGTTACTTTGTTTTTGAAAGGATCGTTGTCTCGGGCCCTGTCTCTGAAACGCTTTCGAAAGAGAATCTCGTCGGGGCCATAGCGAAATCGAAAGCGGCGTCAAGCCGCCGCACTCCATAGCTCTCTCTATGAATTGTCGTGCAGGCATTTGCCAAGGAGGGTGAGGCGAAGCGTCCCGCTGAGCCGCCGAGCGAGCGGAAAGTGCCGATTGCGCCGCGAACGGGTGCGACAGGAACCGGTTCAATCTTTTTTTCAGCATTCGAAGGCTCACCGTGGACGGTTCGCCCTACCTTTTGAACAGACTAAAACTCGGGCCACTCATGCTTTGGATACCTCCCGCGCAACTGCGAACGCACTGCCGGATAACTTCCGGTCCAGAATCCCGCGAGATCTTCCGTGACCTGCACGGGTCGGTGATTCGGGCCGAGGATTTCCACGACGACGGGGACGCGCCCTTCGCAGATTGTCGGCTGGTCTTTCAGACCAAAGATTTTCTGGATCAGCAGGCCAACCTTGGGCTTTTCGCCTTCGGCGTATTCAACCTTCGCGGAGACGCCATTCGACATCTCGATTCTTTCCGGAGTGAGGTGATCGAGCAGGCCTGCCTGATGGGGCGGCAACCACTCCTGAAGAGCAGGCCAGACATTCCGGTCTTTGATTTGCTTGTAACTCAACGCGCCGGTGCAGATTTGTTCGAGTAGAAGTAATTTCGATTCCTCGTCGACAGCTGCGAATTCATATTCGGGGCAGGCTTCTGCAATCAGATTGATGCGGGCAAAAAAGGCCTCCACCTTGCGGTCCCAGGATTTCAGATTCAACTCTCCGGAAAGCACTTTCGCCGCGAGAATCTCCGCCGCTTCGCTTTCGGGAACCTCACCGCCGGGTTTGGATTCGATAACGAGGTCGCGGAATCTCCGCTCACGCCGGCCTTCGACGCGGCGGTTGCTCTCGTTCCAGGCCGCACCGTCATGTTCGACAAAATCATCGGGAAAGGTCTCGCGCAGCCAGTCTTCGGCGATGCGGGTGCAGAGCCCGAGTTTCACATTCATTTCACGCCCTTCGATTTCGATCATCTCACCGGCGATGAAAAGGCGGCTGTCCTTCGCAGCGGCGGCACTGTCTTTCTCGATCTGGCCGCGGCGGTTTCCAATGACGGAGCAGGCGAGAGTGGAGGCGTTGTTCCGCATTGCGAGCCGGTCGGAAAAGCCGGTCAGGAGAATGCGGGCGAGCTGTTCCCCGGTCGGATTTGAGTTCGCGTTGGGAGAAGGAAACCACCTTGAGGCGACGCGCGCGATCTGTCCGGCGATGCGGTCTACATCGCGGCAGGCGCCCGCGTGAATGCCCAACCGCTCGCCGACTTCGCGGCGGAAATTGTTTTGCTTCATTTGTTCCCATGCCCGCAGCAGTGCCTGGAAATCGGAAAGGTCATTCGCCTGCGCAAAATCCACCGGCATGAGGTGTTCGGACCGGTATTTGCGGTTCGGAAAAAGCGGTCTTGCCTGAGTCAGCGCGGAGATGACAGCGACCAGGTCGAGACATCCTTCCGAAGCGGCTTCATAAATGATACGGCCAAAACGCGGTGGAACCGGAAGGTGACTGATCTTTTTCCCGAGTGGAGTGAGCATCTCCTCTGCATCGAGCGCGCCGAGAACGCGGAGTCGTCCGAGGGCTTCCTCAAATCCATGTGGATCGGGTTTTTCAAACCAGGGGAAATCACGAACCGACGCGACACCGCTCGAAGCGAGAATCAGGATCGCTTCCGTGAGATCCATCCGTTTGATCTCGGGTGGAGTCGCGGCCGCCCGACCTTCGTGTTCCCGCTCGCTCCACAGGCGAATCGCTGTCCCCGGTGCGGTTCGTCCGGCCCGACCCGCTCTCTGGTCGGCGGATGCACGCGAGATCGTTTCAACGTGGAGAGTTGTGATCCCGCGCCGATGATCGAAGGAGGAACGACGCTCCAGCCCCGAATCGACAACGAGACGAACTCCGTCAATCGTGATGGAAGTTTCGGCTACATTCGTCGCGACAATGATCCGCGGTTTTCCGCCCCGGGCGACGGCAGCATCCTGTTTGTCCGGCGGGAGCTCGCCGTAGAGTTCGTGTATCTCAAAGCCGGACGCCCAGGTCGCTTTTCTCAGGGTCTGTGCCGTCTTTGTGATCTCGTACCTCCCCGGAAGAAAAACGAGAATGTGTCCCTCAACCCCGTTCGCTTTGAGGTGATCACGAATCGTCCGCGCGATATGATCGTGGAGCTCTCCTTTGTGTCTTTCGCGGGGCGGGGAATAGACGATGTCGACCGGAAACGTCCGTCCATCTGAGATGAGATGTCGATGTCCGTCACCGAGATAATCTTTCAGCGCGGCGGCGTCGAGCGTGGCTGACATCACCACAATTTTCAGGTCCGGTCGCGTCGTTCGCTGGATTTCGAGGCATCGGGCGAGGCTGATGTCGCCGAAGAAATGGCGCTCGTGAAATTCATCGAGCACGACAGCGGAAACACCGGCGAGGTCCGGTTGATCGATCAGTTTGCGGATTAGAATTCCTTCGGTGACAAAGCGGACCCGTGTGTTTTTGGAAACCGCATTTTCGAAGCGCACCTGAAATCCGATTTCCTCCCCGAGCCTGACATTGCGCTCATCGGCGACGCGCGAGGCGAGCATTCGGGCGGCAATCCGCCGCGGTTGCAAGACGTAGATTTCCCCGTCGTCGCACTGCCCGGAATCGAGGAGGAACTGCGGGATCTGGGTGGATTTTCCCGAACCGGTCGGGGCCTCGATCAGGACGCGCGGGGAATCGGACGTGAGCGCCCGCGCGAAGTCGATTTCGAGATCGAAAATGGGAAGCGAGCGATCACGCGGCATACCGGACTACTTCGGGCGGGTCATGTTGAAATGACCAAGCACGCCGGATTTTTTCGAATAGGTCGCCTTGAACCGGGAAGGGGTGATTGTCGCCTCGTGTCGAAAGGTTCCGAAAATACCGAGGCTCTTCGACCCGTCCACAACGGTGCGGGATCCGCGCCGCTGCGAAGGAAAACCCACCTTGTATGCTCCCTGGAAAGATTTGCCCCAGGTCGCGTGGTAGTGAAAATCGAGCTCGCCGGGCTTCTTCTTTGATTCCGTAACGATGGCGCGAAGATCGCCGGTGTGCCCGTTCGTTTCGGTTGTCCACGACCCCTGCCAGGGACCTTCCGGTGATTTCACGGCGCCGGATTCGTAGGCCGCGATAGATTGCGCCCACTTTTTTTCAAAAGAGCCGCAGCTCGTGAGGAAAACGACAGAGAGAATCGCAGCAAAATGAATGGGCAGTTTCATGGAAGAAAGGTGACCACTTTTGCCGAATCTGCAAGTGGCGGAGGTGATGGAGGTCGAGACGGGAAAAACGCCTTTTCTTTTTTTCCGGTCAGCTAATGGGGAGAAAAGGAAAAGCGGAAATGAGTGGTTTCCGGGTGAGCAGGAGAAAGGAGTTCGACTGAACCCTGTTGAGTCATGGAGTGAACAGGGTCAGGTCATTGATTCGACCCTGTTGGGCGGCAGTCCTGGATGACCTGTCCCGCTTTTTGCAAAAGCGGTTCGGTTTTTTCGTCGGCATCGACGGGGTTTCCGAATTTCAGTTCGTCTGAGGCGACGAGAAATTCGGCGAGGCTTTCTTTCGCGGCTCCGGGAAGGCGCGAGCCGGATTCGGATGATCGTTTCAGAAATTCCTGAGTCGTTTCGTAGCGGACCGGTTCCCCGAACTTTTCGGTGAGAAAGTCCTTCAGCGCATCCGAAACCCGCAGGCTGAAGTGGTTGGGTTCGAGCTGTTCGCGTTCCACCTGAAGCCTCTTCAAGGATTGGGCGACCCGGATCTCAGGAGGAGGAATGGCATTCCGTTTCGAACGGCTCCGAAAAAACAGCCAGAGTGCGACTCCGAGAACGACAAGGATGAGCGCTGCCAGGATCAGCCAGAAGGCGACACTGGTGAATGATTCCCTCGGTTCAAGCACGACAATGTCGAGAATGTCATCAGCGGGCGCGTTCATGACGTTTCGGTTCGGTCACGGCGTTTGAAGAAGGAGTGCAGGGCAGGGAGGTATTCCTCGTCGGTGCGAAGAGAAATCTTGTCGACGGAGAGTCGCTTGAACTGACGATCAATCGACTCCTGCCACTGCGCGGCCTGTTTCTGGTAAGCCTGCCGAACACGCGGATTGGCGGTGTTTACCTCGACCTGCTGTCCCGTCTCGGGATCTTCGAGCCGGACGTATCCGACCGCCGGGAGTTGCAGTTCGGCGGGGTCGCTCACCTGCACGGCGACGAGGTCGTGCTTGCGGTTGACGATGCGCAGGTCGGTTTCGAGATCTTCTTCAAAGAGAAAATCGGAAATCATGAAAACGAGGCTGCGTTTCCGAACGGCGTTTTTCAGGATGTGAATCGGCCCCTCGAGGGAAGTCCGGTGACCTTCTGGCTCGAAGAGGAGGATTTCCCGGATCAGGCGCAGGGCATGGCCGATGCCTTTTTTGGGAGGCAAATACAGCTCAACATCGTCGGTGAAAAGAATGAGGCCGACTTTGTCTTTGTTTTGCAGGGCGCTGAAGGTGAGCAATGCCGCCACTTCCGCCATGAGTTCCCGCTTGCTCGGTCCGTGGCTGCCGTAATTACCCGAGGCGCTGATGTCGACGCAGACGAAAACGGTCATCTCCCGCTCTTCCGTGAATTTCTTC
>JAKSBG010000212.1 GCA_022361255.1 Verrucomicrobiales bacterium | reverse complement strand
TTGAGGCTCTTGAGAAGGGCTAGCTTGATGCTGCTTTCGCCGTTGGTCCCCCGGATCTCCCGCAGCAGGTTCTGCAACTCCCCACGCCGGGTGACATCGCCCACACGATGTCCGAAGTCGCGGGCGAGTTCGGCAAATTCCTCCAGCTTTCCCGGGTCGGGATCGTCGTGAATCCGGTAGACTGACGGGGCGAGTTCGTTTTTCGTCTCCAGAGCTACCGCCTCATTTGCCGCGAGCATAAACTCTTCGATGAGCTGGTGGCTTTCGTCGTAGATGTTCTTTTTTATGCCGGTAGGGCGTCCGTTTTCATCCAGGGTGACGCGTACCTCCGGGAAGTCGAGATCGAGGGCCCCATCGGCAAAACGGCGTTTCCGCAGGATATCTGCGAGCGCCCACGCCCGTTTCAAATGCTGAGCAAGCTGACGTTCTTTCCCGTCATCAATCGAATCAACCGCAACCCGATCGAGCTGCATCAGAGCAAAAGCCTCCTCGTAGGTAAAACGCCGGGCGCTGCAGATTACGGCGGAAACAAAACGCGCGGATTTTCGAAATCCGTTTTCATCGAAGTGAAGAATGGCTGCGTGGGTGAGTCGCTCGACGTCGGGTTTGAGGCTGCAGACGCCGTTGCTGAGTTTTTCCGGAAGCATCGGGATGACCCTGTCGGCAAGATAGACGCTGTTCCCGCGACGCCTCGCTTCTTTGTCCAGCTCGCTGTCGGGTTTGACGTAGTGGGAAACGTCGGCAATGTGGATGGCAACTTCCCAGCCGTCGTCCCTTTCGGTGACACTGATCGCATCATCGAAATCGCGGGCGTCTTCGGGATCGATGGTGAAGACCTCACGTTCGCGCCAGTCTTCGCGCCGCCGGATTTCTTCTTCGGCAATGATCTCGGGCATTTCCTCTGCTTCAGCGAGAACTTTTTCCGGAAATTCGAGGGGTAGACCGAGCCGGTGAATGACCCGGAGAATGTCGATGCCGGCGGTATCCGCCGTCCCGAGGATCTCGATCATTTTCGCCACGGGCGGGAGATTGGGATCTGACCAGTCGACGAGTTCTGCAGCGACGACGTCACCGGTTTTTGCTTCGGGCAGAATGTCGATGAGCTGAAAGCGCGGAGGCAGTCTGGAGTCCTCCGGAGAAAGGCTGGCGCGGGAACCTTTCCCGTGAAAGGTCCCTACCAGTTTGCGCTCTTTCCGCTTCGTGATTTTTGCGACCTGCGCCTGCCACCTTTCCTCCTCCTCATATTCCCGATCGCGGTGTTTTTGCGAGTATTGGTGCCAGCGGGGCGGGGGACGTGGCGTCAATCGTGCTTCAATTTCGTCTCCGTCGAGTGCCGTGCTGCAGAATCGTCCCGGAACAAAAATACGGGGGCGCTCCATCAATACAAAAGGCGGCTCTCCGGAATCGGAAGGAAAAAACCAGGCACTTCTCCGCTTCCGGTCATTCGAGAATCGAATGATGCCCCGGTAGGTTTCGCCGGAGCTCGACTCAGCGGGAAGGTGATACCGGCTTTTTTTTCCGGCAACGATTTCTCCGGAACGTTCGAGTTCGGTGATGGCTTCGCGAAGTGCCTTCCGCTCTTTCGGGGAAACCTGAAGAGCGCGTGCCAGCTCGGATTTGTTGGCGGGCCGATAGTCCGGTTGGCGAAGCAGTTTCCGAAGTTGTTGAATCAGAGAGTCTTTCAATCGGGAAAAAAGTTACGGAAAAGGCTGGACTCGACCATTTGCCATGTGTTTACATTGTATTGCAAATGCGGGAGGTGAAATTCCTGCAATTAGAACTGGTCAGGTTCGCCGAAACCCTTTACACAATGGCCCGAATCATGAAAATCTCATCTTCAAATTTCCCATCTCACTCAAAGTGTGGCTTCACATTGCTGGAGCTTCTTGTTGTCATCGCGATCATTGCCCTACTTGCCGGCTTGATGTTTCCGGCTACCAGTGGAGCGCTTCGCAAGGCAGAGACAACTCATGCCACGCAGACTGCGTATAACTTGAAGAATGCGATCTCCGCTTACTACACGGAGTATCGGAAATTTCCATCCGAGGAAACCAGTGACGAGGCGATCATCCGTTCGGACCATGATTTGATGGACGTCATTCTCGGTTCTGACCGCGAGGCGGAGGACGGAGGGCTAAATCCTCGTAGAATTGCTTTCTACTCAGGTAAGCAGGCCAAGCCGACTGGCGAGAGTGGCAAATACCGGAAAGGAGTTACTCTTGACGAAAACGGTGGTGGCGAACTTTGGGATCCCTACGGCGATTACTATTATGTTCGTATGGATCTCGACTACAACAACCGGGTGCCCAAACCGACCTGGGATAACAAAACTGATGCGACTCAGTTGCCTGAGCAAGTGCTGGTTTGGAGTGCTGGAAAAGACAACGATGAAAGCTCTGACAGTGACAACATCAAGACCTGGTGAGTTTGTAGCAGAGTCCTCCTGAATTTACAAAAAGCACGTCCGGATCCGGACGTGCTTTTTTATTCCACGGTAAAGAAGGGGTTTAGCAACTTTTCTTTGTTATACTGCAATGGTTCGCCGGTATCAAAATTCAACACTTGACGCCCCGCCTCGGTGGCAACCGCGTGCGCTGCACCGGTATCCCATTCCATCGTGGGACCAAGCCGGGGATATACGTCGGCACTTCCTTCCGCGACGAGGCAGAGCTTAAGCGAGCTGCCGGATGAAAGAAACTCTACTTGTTTGCCCTCCTCTTTCAGACGGTTCACGAACTCCTGGACTTCATCTGTGAGATGAGAGCGACTTGCGACAACGGTGACTTCGTCTTTTCCGGAATAGTGAGGGCCCCCGGTCAATTTCTCCGGAGTGCTGCCTGAAACCGATTTCCAGGCACCCTGTCCTTCGAAGCCCCAGTAAACTATTTCACCGACGGGTTGGTATACGACTCCGCCTACCGGTGTGTTCCCGCGAATGAGAGCGATATTGACAGTGAACTCTCCGTTTCTTTTGACAAATTCTTTTGTTCCATCCAGCGGATCCACGAGCCAAAAATACTCCCAATTTTTGCGTGCTTCGTATTCTACAGCCTTGGTTTCTTCAGAGATAATCGGGATGTCGGGATAGAGCCTTCCGAGAGCTTCAACAATTACTTCATTCCCCTTCCTGTCTGCGTCAGTCAGAGGAGACGTGTCCTCTTTGATATCGACAGAAAATTCAGTTCCGTAGACCTCCAGAATCGCCTTGCCAGCTTGCATAGCGATCTCCTTTACGTCCTCAATATTGATGGAATCAATCATGCCCGCAACCAACACTCCGGGCAATGGTTGTCAAACTGTCGAAGAGAATGAGGCTCAGAAAATAGTACAGGGGCGGAAGAGCACTGGTTTACTGCAGCCCGCGCAGCTGGTCGTTCGTCCACCGAATTGCTTGTTCTGCATCGGAATCTTCCGGATTTTGAGCTACGAAGGATTCCCATTGAGCTTTCGCTAATTCGAGGTGTTCCTTTGCCTCGTTTTTATTCCCTGACTTCAGGCATGCGAATCCTGCAAGTCCCCGCGAGCGCGCGAGCGCCCTGTGGTGGTCCGGTTGGGAGTCTTCTGACTGACAGATTTTCTCGAGCACTTTTATAGATTCCCCCAGCGGAGCACGGGAATCGTCGAAATCTCCGGCATCCCCGAGCAACTCAGCAAGATGGGCGAGTCGTTCGGAATAGGAAAAAAGAAGATCGGTGGGAGCGGAGGAGGGGTTTTTACGGATGATTGGTTGAAGGATAGAAATCGCTTCCTGCTCCAGTTTGATGGCATTGTCGGGGTGACCGCCGTCGCGCTGATTTCTCGCGAGCACTCCGTAAACATCAGCTAAAGTTATCTGGTAGGACGACTCAAATGGATTTGCTGTAACAACATCGCTCAGAACTTCAACTGCGGCTTCCAGTTTGTCATGATCGTTCTTCAGCAATCCGACTCGGGCGAGATTATTCCCGAGGCCGAGTTGGTATGCATCGATTGCCGCATTCAGCTTTACAGCCTTCGCATATAGGTTGCTCGATTGCTGATAGGCTTCCAACGCCGCGTCTCCGTTTCCCTGATTCTCGAGGATTCGCCCCACGAGAGCGAAGGATTTTCCAAGTGCCCCCAGAACGCGGTCATTCTCCGGATTCTGCTCCTGCAATTTCAGGAGGCCTGCTCCGATCGACCGGGCCCCGTCGAGAGCAGCTTCGGGGCGATTTATTGAGAGTTCGCACTCAGCGATTGCCAGGGAATTTTCCTGGATGTTGAGAGCGGATTCGGCCGTGTAGCTATCTGAGATGCTTCTTACTTCATTCCAATATCGTGAGGATTCGGTGTAGTAATGCCGGGCTATCGCATATTTTGCATTTTTCACTGAGAGGTCACCGAGAGATCTTTTCGCAATCGCTAGATTTTTCACGAATTCCGCATTGGGGGAATCGGAATCATCAAGAAGCGCCATATAGCGTCGCTCGGCTTCACCGAATGATGCGAGAGATTTTCCGAACTCTCCAACTTCCCGGTAAATTCGACCAAGATAAAAATATGCGTTGGCCGTGGAAACGATGAAATCGGGGGCGTCGCCGTACACTTCGATCAACCGTTCGTAGTGCTTTCTGCCTTCAACCAGGGCCGCCGCGCGCTCTTTTCGAAAACCCGGAACGTCGGTATCGCGATTCTCGAGAACCAGACGGAAAAATTCATCACCGTTCTCCTGGGTTTGACGCACGAGTTGGCGGGCAAGTTTTGCTTCCCCCAGAAGCCTGCTGTTGGAGTCGGCGATATCATTCAACTCCGAACGCATTTGTTCAGACGTCCGCTGTTTGGCGGTCAGTTCCTTTCGGTAGGCGCTCGCCTGTTGCTCAATGTTCGCCTGCAATTCGGCTTCCACTTCCGTTTTCTTTTCACTCAGTCTCCCGCTCTGAATTGAAAACAGTAGGGTCAGGACAGTCAGTGGTATCAACGCGGCAGCACACAGGCCGGTTGCGATCTGCCATCTCAAAACAGGGCGATTCCGGAAAAAGGAGACGGCATCTTTTCGAAATGTTTCGCTACGGGAGATTATCTTATCGGGCAGAGGCCGGGGGGCGGACACATTGGAAAGGCTCTGTTCCGATTCTTCAGTGGGAGAGGGGTCGTCTGCCACTTCTGTTATCGGTTCCGGGGCAACGTCTGATCTGGTAGAGGTTGGTTCTGCAGGTACCGGGACGGGAGCCGGGGCCGGTGTGGATTTCGTTGTCGCCTTGCTCCCTGTAGAGGCCTTTTTCGGAGATGGAGCGGGGGCTTCAAAGAGTTCCCCCAAATCCTGAACCACGTCCTTCATCGAGGGCGTGCGACGTTCAGGGTCAAACCACAGGCAGTTTTGAACAATTTCGCGAAGCCTCTTATCCTTGAGTGCAGTTGCTTTGTCCGGCCACTCCACCGGCTTTTCCTGCTCCAGTTGATTCTGCAGGGATTCGGTCAAATCTGTCAATTCACCGTAGGAAATTGCAGGAGTGGCGCGAAATACTTCAGGGTGTTGAAGGAGATACTGCCTGTGCCTGTCCAGACGCGGAAGGTGTCCTGTAAGCATTTGGAAGGCAATGACACCGAACGCGTAGACGTCCCAAAGCAGACCTGAGTCGTCAGAAAAGTCCCCCGTTCTCATCTGTTCGGGGCTGGTGTAAAATAGTAACTCACCGCCTTCGAGATACTGCAGGCCACCCATGAAAATCTGACCAAAGTCGCCGATTTTGATCTCGCGATCGCCATCTTCGCCATTGGTAACAAAAATTCCGGACGGGCGGAGGCCTCCGTGGAAGATCTCCTCCGCGTGAATCGACTGAATCGCCTGCGCTACTTCCTCGACCAGTTCGACAGCCTGTTCCCCCTGAAACAGATGCATCAGCCTTTTCAACGAAGTCGGCTGCCAGGTGCTGCTTTCTTTGCTCTTCCACCCGTAGAAAGGCACCGAAAACCTTGTAGGAGAATTTTCATCGCCCACCTCGAAATGGCTGACTTCACAAGCAGCTTCCGGCTTTTTTATCGAATCTGCGCCTGAAGCGATATCCGTCGAAAAGGGCTCCAGAAACTGCCGGACGAATTCGTCATTCGTCGCCTGTGCTTTCAGCACGCGCGTGAGGCGGTTGCCCTCCCCGTTGCGGGAGACAAAACTCCACCCGAAAGGATCCTCTCCAAGGAGAGCAAGGTATTCGTGATCTTTGACTTCGGGGAGCCGCATCATTGCGTTTAAAACGGATTGCCGCAGCAATCCTTATGAAATTCTAGCTTTCGAGATGGGCTTTTACGATCCGTTCCCACTCGCTGTCGATCTGCTCCGCAGAAATAGGAGACTCGCCCGCGCGATGGTACCAATATCCGGAGTTCCCGAAATCCCCTTCGATTGCATGAAGCAACCCGTGAATCCACGAACCGGATTTCGAAGGAATATCCTGTGCGATATCGTGAGCAGCGTCCCATTCTCCCGCCTTCGTCAGCCAGAGTGACTGAAGCTCGGGAGAGAGGCTGTCAGGAGGGGAGGAATCGTTCTCGATCGATTGCAGAAAATCGGCAAAAGTCATTGGGCCATCTTAGTTCCTGTCAGCCGGTTACGCAATCATGTAGTAAGGATGTCCAAAATTCTCCCGTTCGGGGCCGTAAGAAGAGAAAATCTACGAAACAGATGACAATTGGCGGTGTTTTAGTTTGAATACAGCGCAGATGCCAGCATTCACCTATACAGCCATCGACGTAGCCGGAAAGCAGGTGTCCGGTGATCTCGTCGTGCGCAATAAGTCCGAGGCCTATCGGGAGCTGGAATCGAAAACCTTGACCCCGATCACCGTCATGCCGGCGGGGGAGGATACTCCCGCCCGCTCCTCGCGGAAAGCGGCAGCGCAGCAGACGGGGCCGGCGAAGCTGAAACGCCCTGAGCTCGTTCTGTTCACCGAGGAGCTCGCCGACCTTCTCGACGCCGGAATGCAGTTGGAACGGGCTTTGAAGATTCTTCACGACCGGCAGGCGAACAAATCGATCAAGGCCGTTTCCGGCATTCTGCGTGATGAAATCCGTGAGGGCGCGCGTTTTTCAAAGGCCCTCGAAAAGGCTTCCCCGTCGTTCGATGAACTGTACCGGAGCCTCGTTGCGGCAGGTGAGGCAAGCGGATCACTGCCCGAGATTCTGCGACGACTGGTCGTCAATCTGAAGCAGCTTTTTGATCTCCAGAGGCGCACGATGGGCGCAATGATATATCCGATCACCGTGATGCTCGCCTGTGTCGTGCTCATCTTTGTTTTCTCCACCGTCCTCATGCCTTCCCTCAGTGAAATGATGCAGAAAACAGGGCAGGATTTGCCGATGATCACGGATCTGCTGATCAAGTTTACCGATTTTATGGGCGCGTGGTGGTGGCTTCTGCTCGGCATTCTGGTTGGCAGCTTCGTCCTTTTCCGGCTCTACATATCCACCGCAAACGGGCGGGAATGGTGGGATGGCTACAAGATGAAGATCCCTGCGTTCGGTCCCGTGATTCTCGGGCGTTTCTACGCCCAGTTCTGCCATACGATGTCAAACCTCATCAACAACGGCGTGCCTTTGCTCAACAGTCTGAAACTGATCGAGCGCGGAACGCCGAACAAATACATCAAACGTCACCTCGAATCCGTCGTCCTCGATGTCGGAGAAGGCAGCAGCCTGGGACGGGCGATGGAAAAAACAGAATCCTTTCCCGAAGCGCTCGTCGACCGGGTGGCGATCGGCGAGCAAACCGGTGAGCTTGGCAAAGCCTTTCACAAAGCCGCGATCAAATACGACGACGATCTCGACATCCGAATCTCGCGATTGACGACCGTAGTTCCCACCGTCATGCTCGTTTTTGTTGCAATGATCGTTGGAGTCGTCGCCTACTGCATGATCACGACAATTTTCGGATCGATGGCCGGAATTCGCGGCCGCTAACATTTTTCTCACTTAACATGAAGCATCTACCCCGCAAACATTCCCGTTCATCCGCCGGTTTCACGCTCGTTGAGCTTGTTATCGTCATCACGATTATCGCCGTTCTTGCCGGTTCCGGAATTTACCTCGTCGTCGGCTTTGTCGATGATGCCAAATACCAGCGAGTCGACTCGGATTTGAAGGCACTTGACCTGGCCCTGAAGAGCTACGAGCGAAACAACTACTTCAAGCCCCCGACACAGGACCAGGGCTTGCAGGCACTGTATGAGCGCCCCACCACCGACCCGCAGCCGGAGCGCTGGCGGGCCTATCTCGACGAGCCGATGCTCGATCCCTGGGGCAACGAATACCAGTATGCGTTTCCTGCGCAGAAAAGTTCCAAAAAATACGACCTCTTTTCGCTCGGTGAAGACGGCGTGGAAAGCGATGACGATGTCGGGAACTGGTAAAATGCGTGGCTCGCAGGCGTCGGGTTTCACTCTCGTGGAACTCGTCATTGCGATCACCGTACTCGCCATTCTCGGCGGACTCGCCATCCCGGCTATCGACAGTGTTCAGCGCGAGCGGCAGGCTCGCGAACCGATCAACAATCTCTACCTCCTCGCGCGCGAGGTTCGGCTTCGCTCCATGAGTGAGCGTCGGCCCTACCAGATCGTTTTTGACCGGGAGGGATTCAAAGCATCCCGTTTCTTTCACCCCTACGGAGGGAGCGAGGAGTTCGAAAAGCTTCGCATTGAGCTCGATCAACTCGCGGAAAGACAGGAGATGATTGATGCTTCGCGTGCGCGTGGAATCGACCTTTCGACAGAGGAAAAAGATCTGCAGCAGGCGGAAATAGAAGACGGGCTGCAATATTTTCGGGAGTATCAGTGGCCAAACGATGTGGAGTGCAGCCTTCGCTTCTGGGATGAGATGCAGTGGGCAGGGCTGAGCGGAGGGGAATTCCACCGATGGATTTTTCAACCCTCCGGAATGTGCGAGCCCCTCAAAGTGAGAATGGAAGCCGACGGAGCCTACTTCGAGGTCGAATTTCATCCGCTCACTGCAGATATCAGAAAGGAGCGATCCTGGGTCGAATGAGGCAGGGAAAAAACAGAGAGGGATACGCGCTGCTCGACGTCGTTCTCGCCGTCGCGCTTTTCGCTCTTGCTGCCACGGGATTGATCATGGTGATGCAGGGAATCAACGAGACGTCGTCGAATTTTGCCTTTGATCGCGTTGTGCAAAACCGTCTTCTCTCCCTCCTTACCGAGACGAAACGGCTCGAGGTCTCCGCGATGACATCGGAAGCACTCGACCCTGATCTGAACATCACCTTCCGCACCTACGTCGAGCCATACGAAATCGATAACGGGGAAGGCGCCGCTCTGACCGATTTGTATCTGCTCACAGCCGAAGCGCAGTTTGTCGATGACGGCGGGGAGCAAACCGAGAAAGTTTCTCAACTGATTTACCGGGAGGAACAATGAGAGCGCATCAGAAAACTCAACCCTGTCCAGCCGGTGACCCAACCCTGTCAGGTCCCCGACTCAACCCTGTTGGGTCGCGGCATCTGGCGGCATTTTCGCTTTTTGAAATTGCCGTGGCCATGGCGATTCTCAGTCTCATTGCAGGAACGGTTTTGTCGATGCTCTGGCAGGCCGGGGATTCGGCTGCGGAGATACGGCAACTCGACCGACGCGATGAAGAGATCAACCGCTTCGTTGTTCTCTTGCGGGAAACCATCGAAGGCCTGCCGCCGGAGGCATCTCTCTCCATGACGCCGGCCTCGGAATCCGAATCGGGATTCGATGAATTGAAATTGGAAAACGCGGCATCGGGCTTTGTCTTCGGCGAAACCGTCGGGAGTACGGAGGAAGTGTACATCGCCCTTCGTCCGGGGAGCGATTATTCCGGTGAAGGGGAACCGACCTTCGATCTCGCGATCAGTCGCGATGATTTTGTTCCCGATGATGACGGTTCAGGCATGGTGTTCAACGCGGGCCCCGACGACTTTCTTCAACAGGATGAAGAAGGCCGCTACTGGTTGCCGCTTCTTACCGGCGTGAGCTCAGCTGTGTGGCGCTTCTGGGATGAGGAACAGCAGGAGTGGATCGAGGAATGGACCGACGAAGAGAAAATGCCGCCACTAATGGAGTTCAGCCTGCTCGATGCGGGAGTAACGATTCCTGCAACCGTGGTATTCGAAGTTCCGGACCGACTCGTGAATCCGGAGGAAGCGGAAGCGGCCGCAACAGCTTCGCAGGAGAACGGGGCCGTCACTACATCCGGTGCCGCCAACAATGATTCCGGTGATAACGCAGGCCGGGGAGGTGGACGCGGCGACGGCGGGCGCGGTGATGGTGGACGCGGTGATGGTGGACGCGGTGATGGTGGACGCGGTGATGGCGGACGCGGTGATGGCGGACGTGGTGGAGGTCCTCCCGGCGGCGGCGGAAGAGCGGGCGGCGGCGGCAGCGCGCCGGCAGGTGGTGGAAACCCGGGAGGAGGGGGGAACCGATGAAGGTCGGTGCAGCTTCCGAACGCGAGGAAGGATTCGCTCTTCTCCTCGTCATGATAGCGATCATGGCGTTGACTCTGATCGTTGCCGGACTTTGGAAATCCTCCCAGTCCGGCTGGGAGGAAAATACCCTCGACCGCGCACGATTTCAGGCGGGAATGCTCGCCGAAAGCGGTCTGGCGGTCGCGTTGCATCCGGAGATTGAACCCGGGGATAGTGCCCTTCGTCACGAACTCGCACCGGGCCGTTCCTTTGAAGTTCTCATCACCAGCGAGGAATCGAGAATTCCGGTGAACAATCTGACGGAGGAAAAATGGCGCGACGCGGCGGTGCAAATGATGGAGCTCTGGGGCATGGACGCGGCAAGCGCCAGCGTTGCCGTGGACTCTCTCGCCGACTGGGTCGATGAAGATGACGACGCGCTGCCCAACGGCGCTGAAAACGCCTACTACGCTGGACTGGAGTATCCCGAATACCCGAAAAATGTCGCCTTCACCGACATCGAACAAATGCTCTTCGTCGCGGGGATGGATCAGGTGGCACGGGTGAATCCGATGTGGCGGGATTACTTCACCGTATTCGGAGACGGCCTTGTCGATCTCAATGCCGCCCCCTGGGAAATCATCGTTGCGATCACGGGAACGACAGAGGATTCCGCGAGAAACTTCGTCGCGGTGAGAAACGGAGACGACGGAATCATGGGAACGATCGACGACAACGAGTTTGACGATGCGGGAGAAATTCAGGCCTTGTTAGGATTGACGGACGGTGAGTGGACCGAAATCAGCGACCTCGTCACCCTCGTCGGAGGTGTCAGCCGGATAGAAAGCACCGGACGGATCGGCGACTTCGAGGAAACACGAGTCGTTCTCGCAAGGGAAAAAGCGGACGGCGACGGCTACATCATTCTCGCAAGATTCCGTGAATAACCATCCGGTAGCCGGCCTCTGCGAGGCCGGAAAGAATGCGCTCCCGATTCCGGGTTGAGCTGTCGCTCACTCTACGCTTTGCTGACGACGTGAAAATCGACATCGTCACCATCTTTCCCGCAATCGCCGAAGCTCCTCTCCGCGCCAGCATCATGGGCCGCGCCGTCGAGGCGGGCGCCGTTGCCTTCGAATTTCACGACCTGCGAGATTTTACGACCGACAAGCATCGGCAGGTCGACGACACGCCCTTCGGCGGCGGCCCGGGAATGGTAATGAAAGCCGAGCCCTTTTTTAATGCGGTTGAGGCATTGCGGACGGAGGATGCAAAGGTCATCCTGCTGACACCGCAGGGAACGCCCTTTGTTCAGGCAAAAGCAGTCGAGCTGTCACGTGAGTCACATTTGATTTTTCTCTGCGGACACTACGAGGGTGTTGATCATCGTGTCGTGGATTTGTTAGTCGACGAGGAAATCTCGATCGGGGACTACGTTCTCACCAACGGAACCATCGCCGCAGCTGTTGTTGCCGATGCGGTGGTTCGCCTGATCCCCGGAGTTCTCGGCGACGACAAATCGGCAGAAGTGGAATCTTTTTCCGGTGACGGCAAACTCGTCGAAGCTCCGCACTACACGAGGCCGGCCGAATTCCGGGGGGAGGAAGTGCCACCCGTCCTCCTTTCAGGCAATCACGCGGCCATTGAGAAGTGGCGGCAGGAAATGGCTGTCGAAAGGACAAGGGCGAACCGTCCGGAT
>JAKSBG010000508.1 GCA_022361255.1 Verrucomicrobiales bacterium | reverse complement strand
TTTCCAAGCTCTCTGGATTGTTTGACAAACTGCCTCACCCCATCAAAGGGAGTCACTTTATCTCCCGTCCCATGCAAAATCAGCATGGGAGGAAGCTCCGGTTTCAAATTGTGCAGCGGCGAAATGGCACGCCATCGTTCCCCGATTTTTTTCTGACCATAGCCCCTACCTGAGGTGTCGATGACCGGGTAGGCGGGAAGGAGAAGGTCAGGGCGGCAGGAAATGGAAAGGTCGTCACTCGATTCATCGAAGTCGGGAGCTGACTCGAGAACTGCAGTGCAAAGCGCGACATGACCGCCGGCAGAAGCTCCGTAAATCGCAATCCGGTGCGGATCAATCTTGAACGCTTCAGCATGGCCGCGAAGGAAACGTACCGCTGATCGCCCGTCTTTCACACAATCAAACACCGAGTGGCTGTTCTCCCGGTGCAAAAGCCGATACTCCAAACTGATCGCTACCACTCCCCGCTTCGCATAGTGATCCGCGATCGGGTAGAGCCGCCGCGGTTCGCCGCCGGTCCATCCGCCTCCATGAATAAGCAAAAGACATGCATTGGGGCCTTCGCTCTCATTTTCCGGAGTAAAAACATGCAGATGAAGGCTGCGATCACCAACCGTTTTATAAACGACCTTTTGATCGGGCTCCAATTTCGCTGCAATCGGCTCGAGGACTCGGATCAGCCGCTCTTGAGCACCGGCCGGGGCAGCAGACAAAAGCAATGCCAGCAAGCCCATCAAAGAAAGGAAGTATGGTCGAGCTCTATTCAAATCAACGCACTTTGATTCGATTCCGCGGAAATGCCAAGCCTCCGAGCCATCATTTTGCATTGCATTCCTGATAGCACGGTGACCGAAAGGTCGCTGTCTGCATTTTTTAGTCACCGCAGCCCTCCGGAACCGCCAGTCCGGTGCTTGAGAAAACTCCGTCTGCCGCAACAAACGCCCTGAAGACGGGATCCTGCAACAGTTTCAAACTGTTACAGTTTCCCGATGAAAAACATGCCTTTGCTCATTACCCTGTTCGCAACATCGCATTCATTAGCGGATCCGGTGAGCGTTGGAAACCGCCTTGAATTGTTTGCTGATGACTATCTCGTAAAGTCTTTGTCCGGGGAAATTGAACGGAAAGTACATCAACCCGAACCGAAAGAAGTTGTATTCACAGCTGACGCAAGTTGGGAAGGTAACACGTCCGGATACTACAGCGTTTTCCGCGACGATGATCGAATCAAATTATACTACCGCGGATGGGCTCATAAACCGGAAAAGATTGCCAAGGCTCTCCACCGCGAGTTTGCCTGCTTTGCGGAAAGCCGTGACGGACTTCGTTTCGCAAGACCTGAACTTGGCCTTCACGAATGGGAAGGAAATAAGGCCAACAATATCATTCTCGACGACAACTCGACCCACAATTTTGTCGCTTTCAAAGACACTCACCCCGACTGTCCGCCCGCAGCCCGCTACAAAGGGATCGGAGGCGAGAAAAAAGACGGAGGATTGTTTGTCTACCAGTCAGCGGACGGAATACATTGGAAAAAAATCAAAGACGAACCGGTCATCACAGACGGCGCTTTTGATTCGCAGAACATCGCTTTCTACGACAATCATACTGGAGTTTACCGGGCCTACTACCGAATCTTCTCAGAGGGAGGGACCGACGGAGGTGAGTGGAAACCGAAAGGAGTAAGAGCAATCCGGACATCTACCTCAACAGACTTCGTAAACTGGAATCCCGGGAGGGACCTCACCTATCCGCCGGGGACACCGGAACAACATCTCTACACCAACGCTGTTCTACCTTACCAGAGAGCTCCGCATATTTTGATCGGATTCCCAACCCGTTATCTCCCGGACGAAGGTCAACGGGTCGAACCCGTGTTTATGATGAGCCGTGACGGGGTGCACTTCACCCGTTACAACGAGGCGGTGATCCCCGAATCAGCACCGGCAGACCGGGCAGGCAACCGAAGCAACTACATGACCTGGGGACTGGTCCAGCTACCTTCTGAACCGGGAAAACTGTCCGTTTACGCCACGGAAGCCTACTATGGACCTGTTCCCGGCAGGGTCCGCCGTTTCGTCTACCGGACTGACGGCTTTGTCTCCTTTCGGGCAGGAGAGAATGAGGGAACCATTTTGACAAAGCCCCTGAAATTCACGGGACAGAATCTCGTGCTGAATTATTCTGCAACAAAGGGTGGCTCTCTTGTCGTGGAGAGGCTCGATTCCGCGGGAAAGGTTGACGCAATCTCCAACCCGTTGTCCGGTGACTCCATAGCGGAGCCCGTTATCTGGAACAAGGACTCAAATCTGCCTGCTGAAGGAACAGTCACCCTTCGTTTTCGGCTCAAGAACGCCGACCTGTATTCCCTGCGATTCGAATCAGACAATTGATTACCCCACGGGCTGGCGGGGCCAACGGGAAAGTTTTCACGACATTCATCTACTTGCTTCCGTTTACGCTCCAGCTTCGCTAAAATCCTTGCCATGAAAACCCGATACATTTTCGTCTTCCTGCTTTTCGTCTGTTGGTCGCCCCTCGCGAAGACTGCTCCGGAGAAACCAAATTTTCTCATCATCTTCATCGACGACATGGGCTACGGCGATTTGGGATGCTACGGAGGCTATGCGAATGCCAAAACACCCCGGATCGACGAACTCGCAAAAGAAGGAACCCGATTCACTTCCTTCTATGCTCAAACCGTCTGTGGCCCATCCCGCGGGGCACTCATGACCGGTCGCTATCCGGTTCGCATTGGAGGTGGCTGGACCACCAATGCGGATGAAGTCACTGTCGCGGAAGTGCTCAAAACAGCAGATTACACGACCGGATGTGTTGGGAAATGGGACATGTCGAAGCGGCGTTACCAGGAGAATCTGGTCCCCAATGCGCAAGGGTTTGACTACTACTACGGCGCCCTCGGGGCGAATGATGCAAACAGGGTCACTCTCTACGAAAACCGCAAGAAGCTGAAAACCACCACGGATATGGCGGGCCTGACAAAGCTCTACACCGACAAGAGCATTGAGTTTCTGAAGGAAAATCACGAAGAACCGTTCCTCCTTTATCTCGCGCATACGATGATGCATGTCGTGATCGACGCGACGGAGAAATATCGAAACCGTTCTGGCGAGGGACTCTATGCAGACACCCTGGAAGAGCTTGATGCCGAGACGGGGCGGCTTCTCGATACCATTGATGAGCTCGGCCTGAGAGAGAACACGGTCGTTCTTTTCACCTCCGACAATGGTCCCTGGAGCAACGACCACAAGCGTCAGCACGCGAAGAATGAAAAGTATGTCGAATGGACCGAAGGACCGGAGATCCCCTGGGGGCACGCCGGACCGTTGCGCGGAGCGAAGGCTTCGACCTGGGAAGGCGGCATCCGCGTTCCTGCGATCCTGCGATGGCCGGGAAAGGTTCCGGCCGGCCGTGAAAACTCCGCCATCGTGGCCAGTCTCGACGTGATGCCGACTTTTGCGGCGCTTGCCGGAGCAGAGGGCGCCATCCCAAAAGACAGGATCATTGACGGGATTGATCAGTCGAATCTCTGGCTCGGGAAAAATGAAACGGGAGATCGAAATCAATTTCTCTATTACGAGCTTCACGAACTCCAGGCCATCCGCGAAGGCCCCTGGAAACTTCGGCTACCGGATCTGAAACAGATTCGGAATTGGCCCGAGTTTGACCGGGGAAGCGGCGAGGCGGAACTTTACCATCTGGAGAAAGACATCGGAGAAAAAAGAAATGTGGCGGACAAATGGCCGAAGATCGTGGCACGTCTCACTGCGGCTGCAAGGGACGGAGAGGCACCAGCGAAGCAGCGCGGGCCTGCGGAAGGAGGTAAAAAGTGAAGCTATGGCGGGGGAGGCAACACCGGAAGCATGAGGACGGATCGTGAAATTTTTCGAACAACCAAAAGAAATGCAGTATCACGAACAATCTCCGGTAGCCCTCCTCACGGGGAAGGCGGCAGAATACCGGAATTCTCAGCACCTAGCGTGAGGAAAGTTTTTTTCGAATCCAATCATTCTCAAAACGATCGCAACCTCTCGATTTCGTTTTGGATATCCTGTGCCTCTTTACGGGCTGCCTGAAGTGATTTGGAAAACTGCGCGACCATATGTTCTTCAGCCTTCAGTTTGACCTGCACTTCTGCCGCTTCTCTTTTCCGGTCAACGATCGTCGACTTGCCTTCCACTCTTTCCACCATGATTCGTCCCGAAGTGTTCCGTTGACGGGCCCGCAGCGAATTCAGTTGATTTCTCAATTGAGCGGCATTCGATGAATGTCGGGCCAGACTGGATTCAATGGACCGGATGCCCGCCAACTGCGCTTCCAACATCTTCTGCTTTTCCGCAATCGCGATGGCTTTTTCTTTTTCCGACTGCGCACTCTTATTCTCTCCGGGGAGAGACTCCGGAAGGATTGCGATCGGCGTCGCAGGCTCCGGATCTCCCGCCTTTTTCGGAGCTGGTTCCACCTTCGATTTGGCTACCGCCGACGGATCAAAACCCCAGGCGCGCTTCACTTCGGTATCGACAGCAGACCATGGTACTTCATGGACGCCGGAGGCATGAGCCACTACGATCACATCATCCGTGATGTTGCGAATCGTCGCCTCCGTAAAAACCCGATCGCCGAGAGTGAGTGAGGCAAATGTTTTACCGATGACCGCCTTTCGGAGTTCAGCCGGGATGCGAAGCATTGGCTCCTCGCTTTCCTTTTCGCCGGATTCCGATCGCAACCGGGGCTTTTTACATCCGACTGAAATCATTGACACCGTCACTACCGATATCAGCCCGATCAGCCCCCATCTTCTCACAATCTCCATCCCGCTCTTTGTAGCACAAAGCTGCCAGCCACTACAAGAATCGAATCCTGCAGTGCCCCGGGAAACGTCCACGAGATCCGGGCAAAGGAGAAGTAGACTCAACAGGGTTAGTGGCTGAGCTTCCCCCTGTTGTCTGGTCGGCCCAACAGGGTTTACCCGCGCATTTCTCCAATCTCCTTTGTCGCAATTCCAATCTTCCGATCCAGCGGAATCCCGGCGCAGGAAAGCAGGGTGGTGAGGAGGTCGCCCTGGTTACCTTTGGTTTTGTCGAGAAAGCGACCCGTCCGGAGCGCGCCTCCGCCTTTTCCGGCGAGAATGAAAGGAAGGTTCTCGCGGCTGTGCTTGTTGCCGTCCTCGAGTCCGGAACCCCACATCATGATGCAGTTGTCGAGCAGCGTCCCTTCGCCCTCGCGCAGGCTGGCCATCTTTTTCACCATGTAGGCATACTGGTCGATGTTGAATTTGGTAATCGCGGCGACCTTGTCGACTTTCTCTTTGCCGTTGTTGTGGTGAGTCGTCGAGTGGTGGGTGTCGTTGAAGCCCAACTCAGGATAGGATACCCCATTCGGAGTGGACCCGATGTAAGTGCTGACGCGGGTCGTGTCAGTCTGAAAAGCGAGCACATTGAGATCACACATCACCTGCATGTATTCACTGCGCAGGTCGCCCTCCGGAATTTTGATTTCAATCGGCGGGGAATCGCTGGCGTTGCGCTTACTGGAACCCGCCCCCGCTTTTTCCAGCGCAGCCTCTTTCTGCCGGTTTTCAATGGCAGCGATGCGACGCTCCACAAAGCGAACGCTGTCGAGGTATTCGTCGAGCTTTTGCTGATCGTCGATGGCAAGCGTTTTCCGCAGGTCCCGTGCCCCGCCCAGAACGTGATCGAGCATTTGCCGGTCGAGGGGGGATGCTTTCGTGACCCGGACATCTTTGCCACGCTTCCCGAAAAGGCGATTGAGAACGTTGCGGGGATCGATCTCGGCGGGAACAGGCTGGGTGGGTGAGCGGTAACTGCAGTGGGAATAGTAGGCTTCGTGGAGGCCTTCCTGATTCTCCTTGTGCGTCTGCGGCATGGTCGCCAGTTCGAGCGAAGGCAGGAGAGTTTCGGCTCCCACGAAATTGGCCATGACTTGATCCGCTGAAATCGCGATATTGACCCGACCGCGAGTGTCGGCGTCGGGCAGGCGCGCGGTAAGCCAGGTCGACAACTCAAGGGCATGGGGTGCTCCGTTGAAAGGGGAAATCGGCACGCCGGAAATGCCTTTCATCATGAGGCACTGGTCGAGGACGGGCTGGAGCGATTCGAGCGCAGGGGGCGGGGAGTTGAGAAAGCTCTCCGGCGACGAGGGCCAGAACTGATCCATGATCACCCCGTGCGGCATATACATGAATCCGAGTCGAACCGGCGGCCGCGTCCTCGTCGCACCAGTCGCTCGAGTAAGTGAATCCATGAAGGGCAGAGCAAGAGAAACTCCCGCTCCGCGGAGAAAGGTGCGGCGGGAAAAAGGGGAATGAGCGTGTTTGTTGTTCATGGGAAATTTCTTTTTTGAGAACCGGTCACGGGAATCTACCACATTTACTTCGCCACTCTCCGGTGCGTAAACAGGTAGCTGGTGACGACCTCTTTGATGATCGTGCGCATCCTGAAGTCATCTTCAGCAATCTTTTTCATCAACCGGTCGATCACGATTTCATCATATCCTTCGAGCTGTCTCCCGAGCGAGTGCGCCATGAGACGTTCCGTGAGGTTCCGGGCAAGGTCTGCTTCCCGTCCGGCGAGCAGCCTCTTCAGCTCCGCAGGTGTGGAAAAGCTTTTTCCGTCCGGCAGTTTCCCTACCGAGTCGATTGCGGCTCCGGCGGAGTCTTTGTCCCGCCATCGCCCGATGGCGTCAAAATTCTCGAGGCCGAACCCGATCGGGTCGAGCACCTTATGACAGTTGGCGCAGGTGGCTTCAGACTGGTGCAATTCGGTCAATTGTCGCAATGTCAGGCCTTCAAGGTCTTCACCCTTCATATCTTCGAGTTCGGGGACGTCGGGAGGGGGCGGGGGGACACGTTCGCCAAGGACCTGCTCGAGCACCCAAACACCCCGAATCACCGGGCTGGTCCGGTCGGGGAAGGAGGTGGAAGCCAGGGTCACGGGCATGCTGAGGATGCCTCCCCGATTCGGGTTCTCCAGATTGACACGTCGCATTTCCAGTCCTTTGACGGCCTTCTCAAGGCCATACAGTTTTGAGAGCGGCTCGTTGAGAAAGGTGTAATCGCTGTCGACGAAACGAACGACGCTGGCATTTTCTTTCACGATGCTCCCGAAGAAAAGCCGGGCTTCCTCCATCATTGACATACGCAGTTCCGGATTTACCTCTGGAAACATTTCGGGATCGAAGACTTTTTCATCCAGCCCGTTCACCCGCAGCCACTGCGCTCCGAAGCTGTCAAAAAGAGCGCTCGAGCGGGGATGCAACAGCAGTCGCTCTGCCTGCTCTGCCAGCACTTCCGGTTTGTGCAATTCTCCTCTGTCGGCGAGCGCGGAAAGTTCAGCATCGGGGGGAGCTGACCAAAGCAGATAGGAAAGGCGCGAAGCGAGTTGGTAGTCATCGATCCGCACAATTTCCTTTTTTGTATCAATCTCTGCGGCCGGGGTGATAAAAAGAAACTGCGGGGACACGAGGACCGCTTTCCACATCAGTCCAAGAGATGCGGTGTAATCGAGCTTGTTTTCACGAGCGAGGTCAAAAACACCGATGAGAACATCTACCTCTTTCTCTGACGGAGGACGACGGTAGGCATTTCGTGCGAGAGAGCGAGCGATGCGGCGGGCTTCTTTCCGGAGGTCCGCATTCTCGCCCGGAGGTTCTCCAAACAGCCGCTTCTGAACGGCGGTGGGTTCCTCTCCCTCCGGCGCAATCACTTCACCCACGACGCGGTTGGCAATTTCGAGAAAAAGCTCAGACTGAAGCGGCGAAATCGAATTCAGATAGCCTTCGCCAACGACTTCCTCGGGCAGGTTTTCGGCGACAGCCGGATCGACCCCGTAGAGATCCTGCAGGGTATTGCCGTATTCAACCTTGCTGAGACGTCGGATCACATACGGCCCCGGATCGCGAGGGGCGAGATGCTTCAGTTTTCCGATCCATTCTTCGAATTCACGGCGCTCTTCATCCGAAGGCTTCCGGCGCGCATCCTCCGGAGGCATGTCGTTGACCTTCACGTTGGCCACCGCCTTCTGCCAGTTCACGTAGGATGCCGGACTGCCCGGACTTTTCAGAGCCGACTTGAGATTGACGTCCCCCTTCGGTCGCGAGCCGTGGCAACGCATGCAATAGCGTTCCACGAAAGGTTTGACCTTTTTGTCGAAGGTCTGTTTTGCGTCTGCTTGAAGAGCTGCTTCGTCGGAATCTTCTGCGTAAACAGGTGCCACCGCTGACACGATGGCGGCGAAAGTGAAAAGGGTTAAAAAACGATGGCGGGCAAGTTGCATGCAAATGGACACCAATGTATGGGGCCAAAAGAGTGGGAGGCAAGCCCCCTGCTCGCGCCAGATTTTCCTTTTTCCGGGTGGGATCAGTCGGCGAGAACGACGTCCTTTCCGCCACCGTTTGAATGAGCGATGAGTGCAATGTTCAGACCGGCTGATTTATTCCTCTGTCGTTTCTTTCTCCAGTTCATTCGATAGGAATGGGATTTCATTGAATCGATATCGAGAAAATAGCTTCCCGTCCTGATCTCCCCGGAAATGTTGGTAATCCCGCCGGAAAGTTGGAAAAAACGGACACGGAAATACCGACTCCCGCGCGACCTGCGGATCCGCAAGGTGTCAGCAAGGATCCCGTCGTTTTCCGCTGTGAAATGCAGCTTCCCGCTTTTTCCGGGATAGCGGGAAACCTTCTGCCCTACACCCGAGGTGTTGTAAATATTGCCTCCTTTTAGAGAAGTTGAACTCTTCCCGATCATGAGATCAGTCCAGCTTTCTGAAAGGTTGCCGGAACTCTTCTGACTCGAGGACAGGGACTTGGCACTCGACCCCGCATTTCGTCCCGAGGTGAGTGGGTTGAATTCGTAGGCACCCGCGTCGGGACAGTCCCCTACGGTTCGAGCCATCATTTCCCGGTCACGCGGCAGGGGCTCCGTCGTGTTCCCGTCCTTGTCGATATCGAATTCATCAAGCGGTACGGCCAGGGAAAATACGATATCGATCGCCGGAGAATTGGCAGTCAGCCTCAGATCTCCGAAATTGGACGATGCCGGATTTGGCATTCGCACAAAGAGAGGATCCTGGTTCATCTGGTTGAGTACGCTGTTTTGACTCAAAGGGGTACTGACCGGAATTCCTGATCCCTCGTTTGCCCAGAAGATCGAAGCCACCACTGTAGTTTCGGGAGGGTCGGTTCCGATGAGATGTTCAGAAATAGCGTCTCCCTCATCGAGGGCGGAATTTCCGGCAAATGTGCAGAAATACGCCTTGAGATGGCCCCCGTTCCGGATTGCCCCACCGTGCTGAGATGTCTTGTTGGAGGAAAAAACAACGTTCATGAGAGTCGCACTGACGGAATTTCCGAAAGGAAAAGGATCGAGTTCCAGTCCTGTCTGTCCGTTTCCCGAAATTTCCCCGTTTATGAATGCTGCTCCCCCGATTCGCAGATCGACACCTACAGTGCGGTTTTCGTTCACCGTGAAGTTCCGAAAGACAAGATCTTCAGATTCGTGCTCGGTTCTGATTCCCTTTTCCAGGTTGCGATTGAATTGGGAGTCGTCGAACTCACCCGTCACTTCCCCCGTGATAGACAGACCGTTTTTGACGTTGTAGCGACACTCAATGTCATGACAAGCAGCGTCGACTCTCCCACTTAGCAGCAAGCCATCTCTTCCGTTCTCTGAGAAGCTTGACCGGATGATTTCGATTTTCTTGAACGCACCCGTCTGCTGTTGATTTCTGATATATCCTCCCCAGAAATCATTCTCAACAGCGGAGGTATCCACTATCGTCGCATCCATCCCGTTCAGACGAATTCCGTCCGTGTTGGTTTCGAAGATGCTATTCCGGATGGTTATGGATCGACTGTTTGATCCGGTCGTAAATGCTTCAACGCCGAAGAAATTGTCCGTGGAAACGCAGTTCTCGAGGACAGCATGGGAATTCATAAAACAGAGGCCCGCCAGGTTCTGGTTGGCAATGCATCGGGTGTGTTTTACTTGAGCTCCCATCCCGACGACCCAGACCGCACGTGTTCTGCCATTGAATTTTTGCAGCCGGTTACCCCGGATTTCACAATTCAAAATGCGCAGGACATCCGTCCGGTTTCCTCTCGCATCAATCGCGATTCCCCGGGCAAGATTTTGTTCCGCTTCGCTGTTTCGAATCGAAACTCCCTCAATGGTGATTTCTTTTCGACCATATCCCTGAACCTTTATGATTTGTTCGGATCTGTTTCCATCCAGAATCGTTTCCACCGGATTCAGTGCTCCACGGTCCGAGGCATACCTTTCCGTCCCTGAAAACCCACCTCGAAGAGCGATGCGCCGTTCGATCAGGAAAATATCCGGATAAGGAAGGCGCGAGGAATGAAAATGCCCCGGAGCAAGAACGTAGTTTCCCTTCTTCAGCCAGATCTCGTCGCGGTCCCGCACGACATCAAGAGCCTCCCGCAAATCATGAAAAGCATCCCCCCAGGATTGCCCGTTTCCGCCCGGGGCGTTGGTGGAATCGACATAGTAGATGCGGGCTTCAGCGATACCGGGGAGAAGAACCAACGCAGCGGTGGTCGCAATCCAAAACAGCCCGGTAACAGGAGAAAGTATTTTCATGAAGAGAATTTTGTTCGCTCTCTTCTAGCCTGAAATCCGGGTCCGATTTCAGGCTTTCTAAAAAATGACAATATCTCGCGGTGAACAAGACAGGGTTGAGTCACCGACCTGACCCTGTTAAGTCTGCTACCGAACAGGGTTGAGTGGGGAAAGGTTCACTCCAGCCGGAACGTTTTCCGAATCTTTCTCAGGGCTGACCAAACCTCCTCATCCCCGCCCGGGTCCACCGGGGAAACGCAGGATAACACGACGGGCTGGTCGCCGTGTTTCCAGGTGTGAATTTCGAGGTGCAGGGTCTGGCGCTTCTTTGTCGCAAACGGTTCGACCCAGTCGAGTGTCGCGGTCCACGCGTTTGCTTCCAGCGCCGCTTCGGGCGCATCTTTCTTTGTACCGTCCGCCTTCTCGATCTCGACCGTGAAGTCATCGGTCTCGACGGTTTGGCCCGCGCCTGCCATAACCGCCTTCGAAAGTCCCGCGTAGTAGGTAAGCAATTCTTTCCTCAGCCCGTCACCGGATATATCGGCTTCCGGTTCCAGCACGAAAACGAGCACGTAGGAAAAGAAATCCGGCTTATCTGCCCGGAACATTCCGGGTGCGAAGCGGATCTCCTCCACTCCCTTCCAGCCCAGATCGCGCGCGAACCCGGGAGGAAGAAGAATCCGTTCCCCCTTCCATGCGGGAGGGCCCGTCTCGAAGTGGAATTGAACTTCTGCTTTTTCCGTTCCGGATTTTTCCTCTGCTGCTGAATCAGGAAACGGGAAAAACAAGAGGGCGGTGAGCAAGCACAGAAAGGATTTCATTGATCCTTTTGTATCGGCTACGGGAGAAGCGGTCAAGGGGTGGACCGATGTCTGCCGCAGAACGCCACCGCAGGGCCTCACTCTTTCGAAAACTCTCGCGAACTCAGTTTCTCTCCTTCCCGGGGCAGGTCATATTGAATCCATTCGCTGTTGAGATGAACGTCGACCGAGTCGAGTCGACCCGGCCCGAGGTTTTTGTAGGCATGCGGAATGTTGGCGGGCCCGATCACGAGCGATCCTGCTTCTGCAATGATCGTTTCCTCCCCAACCGTAAATTCGGCTCGCCCTTCCAGAATATGGAATACTTCATCGTAGGGGTGCACATGCAGGTTCGGACCTTCTCCGATCTCGTCTGTGCTGTAGCGAATCACTACGCAATTCACTCCGTAGGAATGGCCCTCCATGACCCCTTTGGGAGGATCGTTCGATTTGAGCCATTCGTATGGACTGATGTAGCCCGGCTTGATGTTGGATTTCTTCGGCATGATCAATCGCATTAGTCGGAGTCGAACTTCGAAAGCTTACACGGAGGTATCGTGACGGGGCAGCCTGTAATCCCTTTCAACAATTGCGCCCCCACTTCCCCCTTGCCCCTTCCGCCGGTTTTTCCCTACGCTGTTCCCTCTTCATGAAAAAAACGTTTCTCATTCCGTTCCTCATCCTCGCCGCTCTTTTGCCCGCCTACTCCGTCGAACCGGTCCGAATGGGTGCGGGAGTCATGACCTTCGACACCGTTCCCGGTTGGGGGTTGGGTGAGGATGGAAAATCCGTTCTCGGCGCCACGCACGGCGGTGTTGTTATCGACAAAACCGGGAATGTCTATGTCAGTGCAAACAAGGGAGTCGTCGTTTTCTCGCCGGACGGGAAGGTGCTTCGGGAATTCGTGGACGACGATCATTCCAACCTGCACGACATCGAAATCCGTGAGGAAGACGGAGTCGAGTATATTTACGGAGCACGGAACAAAGACCGGGAGGGAATCAAGTTTCGTGCCGACAACGGGGAAGTTGTCCTGCGGCTTCCGTTCCCGAAAGCTTCTGGTCTCAATCCGCTCGCAAAATTCAGCCCGACGGCGATCACCGTGGCTCCGAACGGGGACATTTATCTTTCGGACGGCTACGCGAGCAATGTCATTTTCCGCTTCGACAAGGACGGGAAATACCTGAGTCACTTCGGAGAAAAAGGAAACGAACTCAAGCAGTTCAACACGGCGCACGGCATGACGCTCGACGCGCGGTATGATCCTCCGCGTCTTCTCATTTGCGATCGCAACCACAAGCCGAAAGGGCGCCTTCTCCACTACAGTCTCGAAGGGGAGTTCATCGAAGTAGTGATCACGGGCCTGGGCATGCCGACATCGGTTTCGATTCAGGGCGACTACGTTTCCGTTCCTGATCTCCACGGGCGTGTCGTTATTCTCGACAAGAGCAACACGATCATGGCAGTGCTCGGTCACAATCCGAATCCAAAGACCCGCGGAGCCCACGGTGTAAAACAGGAGGACTGGATCGAGGGGGTATTCAGCGGAACGCATGGCTCCTACTGGGACAAAAACGGCGATCTTTTTGTGCAGGACTGGAACATCGACGGCCGCATCATGAAGCTGGCCCGGGTGAAGATTGGCGGGCTGTAGAAACCATCCCGATTCGGGGAAATCACCGGACTTCCAGCGATTGAAACCGGACCGGCGTTCGCACGGTCCGAAGCCCGATCCCGCCGGAGGGAAAGGAGTTGTCTTCGATGGAGAAGACATCTTTCCCGTTGAGCCGGACAGTGAGGGAGCTGCCGGAAACAGCAACTCCAAGACGCTGAGGCTGCGAGGGGTCGAAGCTGACCGGTTTGGATTTGAGGTGCCGATAACGCTCTCCATTCATGTACCCGAGATTTACGGACATTCCTTTCAGATTGAGATCGGCAAAATACCCCCGCTGATTGTCGAACCCCAACCCGGCACCAGTGACTCGAAACAGGATCCCGGCTGCGGATTTTTTCTTTTCATCCAGAAACCGGAGAGTGGTTTCCGCCTGAAAATCCCGTGGGACATCCAGCCGGAGAATCACTTTTTCTCCCGATCGAAAATCGTTTACCGGATCTAATGGCTGTCCACCCAGGGTCACACCGCGTTCTGAGAATTGAACTCGCTGGTGGTGACCATATGGCGCGAAACGACAGGCGGCTTCCGGTTCGGTAAGATCGATCCGAATTGGATCACTGAAAGGAACGGGTTGCTTTTCGCCGCCCGGTCGTTTTAGCGCCGTCCCTGGAGCAACCGGTCTGCCAAAATCCAAATCCCCTTCCCCATTGGTGAAGTAGAATGGCTGGACGCAAATCCCTCTCCGCCAGCCGGGTTTCCGGTCGCGTTTGGCATGGTAGACGTGCCAGAATTCTTTCCCGTCAGGGGAGGTCACGACACAGGAATGCCCGACCCCTACCGTGTCACCATACGATTGAAAAACAGGTTCGTCCCGCTTTCGCCAGGACTTCGGGTCGAGCGGGTCGCTACCCATCAATTCGAGCAGCCCTACCTGATAAGTGGGGAGCCAGGATGCTCCGCAGGAAAAAGTCACAAGAACGCGATCTTCGTGAGGAAGCACCTGAGGCGCTTCATTCAGTCCACGCCCCTGCCCGTTACCCTCGGTATATTCCCACGGGAAATCATTATTCGAGCATATGCGAACCCTTTTCCCTGCCAGCTTCCAGGGGGATTCCATGGGGGCGATGTAGAGATACTGGCGGTCGCTGTCGAGTTCATCCCATCCGCTCCAAAGAGCGTATCTTCTGCCGCCGTGCTCGAGAATGGTCATGTCAATCGCCCAAAGATTGGGAGAGCAACCATCCCTTCCTTCACCAGTCGACATCGGACCGTGCAGTTCATAGTCGCCGAGAGGGTCGGATGTTTTTGATTCCAACACGTAGGCAAGGTGGTTGCGATTTTCCCCATCGGATGCAGCGAAATAGATGTAGTATTTCCCATCGAGATAATGCAGTTCCGGGGCCCAAACCTGCTGCGAAAAAGGGCCGGCCTCGGGCGCTTCCCAGACGATATGTTTCGTTCCCAGGTCGGTAAGATTTTCTCCCTCACACACCGCAACAGCTCGATTGCCTTCCGAAAGACACCATAAATATCGATCATTCTCCGGAGCGCGAATTACCCATGGATCAGCACCCTCTCCTATGGGATTAACGAAATGCGTTTCCGGTAGCGGAGCGACGTTCCCGTATGTCGGATCGCCGGCGTCTTTCGGCATCGTCGCATTCCATTTCCATATCTCCCCCTTCAAATTTTCTGCTATGTCAGGATGGCTTTCAACGAGGTTATCGGATTCAGAGATATCGACATCGAGATTGTAGAGCTGCGGATCGGAACCGTCGTAATTGATCAGGAATTTCCATTTTCCCTCGCGAACCGCGAGGTCCGGATTGTCTTCATCGGTTCCGTCTATGTAACCCGGGCGGTCAGGGGGGCGTCGAAAGAAGAGCGGCTTCGTTCGCCCGCCCAATCTCTTTCCGAGAATGGTATCGGCGAGAGGCTGCCCATCTAGACGAGCTCCTTCGGGAACAGATGTTCCGGTGATATCATAGAGTGACCGATTCAGATCGAGAGCCGAAAAAATGGCAGTTTCGTTTATACTTCCAGCGGTCCCTTCGGAGAGGAGGCCGGGGCCCCAGACAATCAGAGGGGAACGGATCCCTCCCTCATAGAGCCAGGTTTTTGCTCCTCGAAGCGGGTCGGAAAGACCAGCTCCATGCTCGTGCCCGTTGTCAGAACAAACAATGATCAGAGTGTTTTCGCGCAACTGTACATCGTCGCGAATGCGATGAAAGAGCGGTGCGAGCTGTTCATCCATCGCATCGACCACGGCGTAGTGAAGCTCTCTTTTGCTGCCATCTGTTGCGGCCCGTTTCTCCTTCGGTGGAAACCACGGTCCGTGCACGTCGTCGGGCCAGACGTTGAGATAAAACGGCTTCCCCATTCGGGAAGCCCGGTCGAGAAAATCGATCGCACCATCGACGAAAGTACGAGTAACGAACGAGCGGTCAACCTCACTGATCGGACCGGTCGGAAGGTTTGCGGAACCAAGATGGTGAAGTTTCGGTTCTTTTCCGTCATGAGCATCTTTTAATCCGAGAACACGCGGGCCAAGCCCCTCAAAGTTGGTGAGGCTTTCATCAAAGCCGTATTCAGAAATGAGCGGAGCCTCCCCGACATCGCGCTGTCCCCCCATGTGCCATTTCCCGAAATGCCCCGTCGCGTAACCATTCTTCTGCAACTCACGGGCAAGCACGGGAGCTTTTGGATCCAGCCATTGATCCATGCCGCGCTTTCGGTTGTCCTCCCGATTGTTTAGAAATGAACTGATGCGCCAGCGGAATGGATATTGACCGGTTGTCAGGGCAACCCGCGAAGGAGAACAAATCGGCGAGTTCACGTAGAAATTGCGAAAGCGAATTCCCTCCTCCGCGAGTTGGTCAAGGTGCTCGGTTGTCGTATGCTTGCCACCGAAACAGGAAAGATCGATGTATCCCATGTCGTCGATGAAAACGATGATGATGTTCGGCGGTTCGTCTGCCCCCTCCGGAGCAGCGTCTGCTTTCAGGAGAAGACGGGAGGCTAACAGAGCTAGGAAGACGAGAGGAATAATCTGGCGCATCGAAAAGGTGGGGCAAAATCCCGTCAGTTAACCGTCGGAAATACGCTGATCCGCAGTCGGGTGTCAGCATAGGGGATCAGTTCGATCTTCTCGGGTTTATTCCCTTTGGGAAAAGCAGACGGACTCAGTGGGAGAGGTCCCGACTCGTTGTGATAGGTGGTCCAGCGCGGTTGCTGCACCCCGTAGCAGGAGATACGGGGCTGCCCTTCGTCAGTGTAGTGCAATTCGAATTTTGTGAGACGCCGCGGACGCGGTGAAAAGTCGTTCTCAAACAGGGCAAAATTCCAGGGTGCTCCTTCCGGATCCTTTCGAATCTCTGTCACTTGTTCCCCCTCTGATTCGAAATCATTTCCGGATACAGGAAGAGCGAACAGCAGAGGACCGACATGGACAGAGGCTGCATTGAGATGCCCGCGGGAGATTCGGACTTCCTGTGGGAGATACAGTCGGATTTCGTCTCCATTCTTCCATTGGCGCGCCAGAATGGCCATGGTTCCCGCCTCAGGAAAATAGACGGTATCATCGAACAGCTCAATCCTCGCCCCCCTCGACCAACCGGGGATACGCAGATGAACAGGAAATTCAGCAGTTTCATCAGGTGCCATTGTGATCCGAAGCAAGACAGTTTCCCTTCGGGGGAATTCCGTCTCTGTTTCAATCGTGATATCCTTTTGTTCTGCGGAGAAACGCACCAATGAAGGCGCGTAGGAATGAGCTGCGACACCTCCGCCGGGTGACTTCATCCAGAGGTGAGTCGTGAATTTGGGCCACGCCTGGTGCATATTGCAGGTGCAGCAGGGATATCCTGACAATAATCCAAACACATTCGCATCACGGTAGTGATTAACGAAAGGATGTTCCCCGATGGAGCAATCGATCTGGTTGGCCTGCTGGAAATACTGGCGCCGGGTGAAGGACTCGTTGGCTTGCGTGCGGAGCACATTGTGCGCGATCCTATCCGACCAATCTGCGAAGTCTACGCGCCCTGTAACGGCAAAATTCCCCGCGAGAGAAAAGAGAGCCTCCGAAGCAGTGCAGAACTCAGAGCCGCGATTTGGTCCGGTACCTTGCATGCCTTCGTCTCCTCCCCAGAGGCTGTGGGGCTGACCGTGGTGTTTCCGGATCAGAGAAATGCCCCGATCGAGGGCTTCGATACGATTCCCCTCCCCGTCGCGTTGCCATTCCAGAACGGGGGTTTTCAGAGCATGGGCAAGATTCACGCAGTGATACCCCCGACTTGTGCCGTGGTAGGAAGAAAACCGAAACTGTTCAACTTTTGTCCCTTCACGGAAATCGTCGGTCCAGGGGTAGCCCTGTTTGATCAGCAGGTCAGAGAGTTCGAGAAGATCCTCATCCCTGGTGATACTGTAGAGCCAGTGAACCACCTGAATGTTGTCTCCCGCCCTCCGGGTGGCCCAGTAGGACCAATGACCAAGAGGTGTCTTCGGAAGTTCCTCCAGTTGGTAGCGAAAGTAGCGGGTCAGGCAATCGATCACCCGGACATCGCCGGTCGCGAGATAGTGTTGCTGAAGGATTTTAAGCATCACCATTTTGGGCCACCAGTCACGACGCCGATCTTTTTGAAGCCCCGGTTCCGGATCGGGGACGGTCTCGAAAGGGATGGGGCCGAGATAGCCGTCTTCCCTCTGGTTTTCGAGAGTCCATTCGATCCAGCGATTTGCTTTCGCGAGCAAAACCTCATCTCCGAGCTGGTGTGCGAGGGGGAGCAGTCCGTCAATCCAATATGGCCCGCGCTCCCAACCGTCTCCATCTCCGCCCAGCCATCCGTTTCGCTCTCCAATGACTGACTCGTAGGCGGCATCCAATTTCCCGGTGAGACCTCGAGCCTGTGTTTCCAGCTGCTCCCGCAGCCAGCCGCGCGGTTCGACTGCTCCGGGGGCGAGCACCTCGTATCGGGGGCCCTTCAGCTTGCCCCAATCGAATCGGAACCCGGGTTCTTCTTCATCCGGTAACGGGAGAAAGATGGTTTGGGCCGAGCGGATTGGACCGGGATGATTGAGTTCCGGAGCCTGATTCTCTGAGCCCGGTTGCGTTCGTTCAGCCCTCTTTCGCCCCTGCTGCGAGGACAGTGAAGGAAGGGAGTCACCGGTGTCAGACTGCCAGGTGATCAGGTGGTCTCGCAGACGCGAAAGTACAGATTCATAATTATCATCAGCCGCAAGATTTTCGAGCTGATTGGGATCCCGCCCCAGGTGGAAAAGTTGTTCGGCGGGACGGGGGAAATCGTGAAGGTATTGTTGATAGGACGACGCTCGTCCCGCTTTGACGGCTTCCTCGAGGGCGCGACCTGCAGGGAATCGACCGTCCGACTCCGGACCGATTGAATGATTTTCTATCCATCCGTTCCGAATGTAGACCCACGGTCCCTCCCGAACCATTCGTTCATGAGCGGGGCTGACATGCCAGTTTCTCTCTGCAAAAATGAGATCCCGGTGCGATTTCAACGGGCTCCTGAGAACTTCAACCATAGAGGGGCCTTGAAACCGTTTCTGCCGCGGAGACTCCGTACCGGCCAGTTCACAAATCGTAGCGGCGAGATCAATTGCACTCGCCAGTGTTTTCGTTCGCGTCCCTGCGGGAATGCCCGGGCCGGAAATGAGAAAGGGAACCCGTGTTCCTGAGTCGAAAAGATGGGTTTTCGACCGGGGAAAGGGTCGCCCGTTGTCGCTCGTGTAAATCAGATAGGTCGAGTCAGCGCGTCCGGAACGCTCCACAGCATCGAGCAGTTCTCCGAGATAGAAATCGGTTCGGCGGACTTCAGCATGATACCCGGCAAGATCTTCACGAGTCGCGGCATCGTCGAAGAGGTAGGGAGGAACCTCGAAAGTCTTTGGGTTCGGGCGATGAAAATCCTTGTCCACCTGCCAGTCCCGGTGTGCATCATCGGAGGCCAGCCAGAGAAAGCAGGGTTTATCCTTCGGTCGGGCTTCGTAAATCTCGACCCAATCCTCGCTGCGACTGACTCCCTCCCCGTGAAATACCTCGGTAAAGGCATGCCTCTCCGGTTGAGGTCCCATGTGATTCTTTCCTGCGAGTGCTGTGTAATAGCCGGCTCGCTGCAGAATAGCAGGAAACATCACCTGTCCGAGCGGAAGAGGCTGGTGCAGCTCGGGGGCTCCATGATTGTGGGGGTAACGCCCTGTGATGAAAGAGGAACGACTCGGGCTGCAGCTGCTCGTTGCGACATAGAAATTCTCAAATACCAATCCACGTTTGGCGAGACGTTCGAGATTCGGAAGCTGGAACCCGCTTTTCCGGTAAACCGAGAGATCCTCGGCCGAAATATCGTCGGTAAGAAAAAACAGGAAATCAGGGTTTTCCGGAGCAGAAACAGCCAATACTTTGAAAAATCCGACAGCGAGAAACGCTGCGGCTGCGAACGGGATCCGGGGAAACTCGAAAAGAGCGATACGAGCCATTACCTTAGCCTCGACGATGCCTTCCCGAACTCAAACGGTGCCCTTTAAGTTTTCGGACAAAACTATTGAGTAACCGAACAATACAATCCCACAAAATTCATTTTCGGGATACATATCACAGCGCCTCCGGGATAGGATAGCACGGTAACTCGGCGGCATATTTTACATCAAAACTGCCGCCGCATCTCTTACTAACGCCATAAACCTGTGGGATTGTTCTTTCTGATTTGATCCATCAGGTTGCCATTGGATTCGATCGTTACTCTGGAACACAATGTTTCCACCCGCGATATCGCAGATCTCAAGGAACCGGCGCTCCTTTCCATCAAGCTGACCGGTCAATTGAATCATCCACACTTGAACCCCGTCGCATCGCAGCCTGCCGGTATATCCGCGTCCGGGAATTCGAAAGTGTAAGCTTACCTTCACGCCATTCGAGAGGAAGCAGCTCAATACCGGTGCAAACAGACTTGCAGGTGATTCAAACTGGAACCCTGCATCAATCAAATCCGGGAAAGCGGCTCTTATTTCCGCCTTCGCGCGTCGAGATCTTATTATTACGAAACGGAATACGTAGATGACGATGGTGAGAAAAATCAGAATCGCGAGCGAGAAGATCGCAAGAAATGAGAAAAGCTCAGAAGTCATTCCGGTGAAAACAAGTCAGTAGTTAACAGTGTGCGCCCGGGAGGGGGCGATGCAAAGTATCCGCATCAATATCTGAACTATGGTGGAGCTTTCCAAAAAGCAACCTGATACGATCCGGCCTAAAGGGGGCGGGGAGTTGAGCCTCCTACCCAACGACCAAACACTTCCCCATGGAAAACGTGCGTCTCTCGAAGTCGAGGGCAGAGCCCGCATCCGTTGTTCTGATGGATAATGGGCGTGCCTGCATCAAAGAAGCGGACGGCGGTTTCACTCCCGGCTCTCCAGAAGGGGAGCAAAACTTTCGAGTGGATGGAAACAGGAGGAACCTTCGTATTTTCCCCGGTGTCACTTTCGCATTTGCCGTCGCAACTCAGCGAGATCCTGTTCGATTCGCGTGAGCAGTTCAATTGTTTCTGGATTCGCCTCATCTGGATCCGGCAGCACAGCAAGCTCCTGCATCGTCGACACGATGATACCAATGAACAAATTTAGAATCGTGAAAGTTGCGAGAATGATAAAGGGGACAAAGAACGCCCAGGCATGCGGATGCGCCTCCATCACGGGACGAACAATGCCCATAGACCAGCTTTCCAGAGTCATGATCTGGAACAGCGTATAGAGACTTTCCCCGACACTCCCGAACCAGTCCGGAAATGTCTCTCCGAAAAACCCGACCGCCATGACAGAGGCGGCATAGAAGAAAATTGCCATTACCGCGACCACGCTTCCGAGGCCGGGAATGGCATGAATGAAGGCCGCAACAACGCGTCGTAAACTCGGCACTACCGTAAGAACCCGCAGGACCCGCAACACCCGAAGAGTCCGCAGGACCGACAGCGCCCCGTTTCCGGGAATCAGTGCAATTCCGACGACAAGGAGATCAAAAATATTCCAACCGCTTTTAAAGAAATACAGACGGTAGGCGATCAGCTTAATCGCGATTTCAACCGTAAAAATCACGAGGCAGATCACATCAATCACATGAAACACCGGGTCGTATTTCTCCAGGACGGTAGGGTCAATATAGAGGCCGAGAACCACTGCGTTGACAAGAATCGCTGCGAGTATGAAATGCTGAACAGGCTTCGACTCTACCCTCTCCGCCAGACGAATCCTCCACGGAGCGACGGTCGGATTTCCCCGCAAAAGTTCCAGATCATCTACACTCATGCTCAGTTGGTAGCGTCTCGTGCCGGTGCTTGCAATTTTTTCTGGCGTTTTGCGCTTCACCATGCTTGCATTTTTTACCACTCAAACGGGAAAGGTGGTGCCGGAAGGCACCGCCTTTTTTGCTACCCGGTTCAACAAGCCCGATTTCCCTATGGTCCGCCTGAATCGAATCGTATTGACGGAGTTGGAAATTCTTTCGTTTTCCCGTATCTTTTTCTCTCATGAAGTGGTTCCTCTCTCTTTTGACCCTCTCCCTTGGCGCCCCCTGCGTCCTCCCGGCCTTTGAGCTTCCGGCTGAATCGAAACAGTGCCTTGTCGGAAAAGCTGCCAGTTGGGATTCCTCCTATGTCACCTTAACCTGGTACGAAAAAGGACCTGCTGGATGGAACCAGAAGGGTTCCTCATGGAAAGGTCGACTCGGAAAAAACGGACTGGTCTGGGGCAAAGGGCTGCACCCCGTTCCTCAGGGCGCAAGAACAAAGAGAGAAGGTGACCGCCGCGCCCCGGCGGGCGTTTTCGACCTTGGTGGAGCCTGGGGATACGCGCCGTCCATCAAGAAATCATCCAACCTGAGCTATGTACAGGTCACATCCCGATGTCTCTGGTACGAAGACGTTAAGTCCCCTTACTACAATCAATTTCGTCAAATCAATCACGAGCCCCGGACAGCGGAGGAGAAGAAAGCGCAAATGAAACAGGGAGATCACGCCCACTCTCTCAAACTCTTCATCGCACACAATGCCTACCCGCGGATCACACCCGGGGCAGGATCTTCCATATTCTTTCATATCTGGCGAAATGGTGGCGGCTCCGCGACCTTTGGATGCACAACCATGTCAGAAGGGAATTTGAAAAAATTCATCGCGATGGTGGAACCGGCAAAACGTCCTGTCTACGTTCTTCTACCGGAAGCGGAATACGAGACTTATCGAGGCCCCTGGAAGCTCCCGTGAGCACTCGAAAATGAGAGCTCTCATTACTTAAGGCATCTTAATTAATAAGTTGTGAATCCGCATTCCAGTTCTATCTTCCGATAGTATTCCCTCACTCCTCATGGCTGACTTCATTTTTGCCGACGATTACCGGCTCGACGAGAGTCCTACCCGAAATTACTACGAGACATTTCTCAAAGGCCTCGTCCACAAGCACAACAATCTTATGGGAGTAATCCAGGGGTTTTCGAGTTTGGTTCTCTACGACGATGCTATCAGTAGCGAAGTGCGTGACAGCACTCAACAGATGCAGGATTCTTCCAAAGTGGCATCCGACCTCAATCAGGAAGTTCTCGTCGCTGGTGGATGCGCCCGATGTGAAATCGGCGCCGTGTCCCTTGATGAACTTGCCACTTTCTGGGAAGACAAAGCGAACGAAATTTGCACCGGGAACGGAGTCGGTCTGCAATCGAACGTTCGCGAAAATATTCCTTCCGTAAATGGTGACGGGGGAAAGCTGACGGATATTTTCACTCAACTCGTTAAGAATGCAGCCGAAGAAGCCTCTCAGGTAGACGGAGGGTCAGTCGCGATCGACATTTTTCCTCCGGGAGAAGCCAGCCCGGGAACCAACGTAGATTTGTTCATCCGAAATTCCAGTCGCGCACTCGACGAGGCCGCTCTCAAAAAGTCATTCGAACCCTTTCATACATCAAAAGGTGCCGATTTTTTCGGGATCGGACTGACTACTGCAGCAGTTCTCGCCGGTCAGATGGGAATGCGTCTGGGGTTGCGATACGCGGACAATACAACCACCGCCTGGCTCGCCATGCCACCAGCTTCGTAGATCTCGAAGCTACCTTGGAATTCGATATTTCTTTGCTTTCTCTCTTATCGTCAATCGGGACAATCCCAGCCATTTAGCAGTCTGGCTGATGTTTCCATCCGACTGATCCAGCGCGATTCGTATAAGAGCAGCCTCCATCTGCTCAGTCGCCCGCTGGTGGATATTTTCGAGGGCCCCCGTAGCGGCAGCTGAAACGAGTTCACGACAAAATCCGTCAATCGACTCAGTAGTCACCGCCCCCTTTTCCGGTGGCTCTGTTTCCACCAAAAGCTCTTCGATCATAGCCCCGTCGATCGCATAACCGCGACTGCGCAGCAGAGCTTTCCGGATCATGTTCTGCAATTGACGGACATTTCCCGGGAGATGCGCCGACTCCAGCCGTGAAATCGCTTCCCGTGTCATTGATACTGGTGTCCCGCCCATTTCCTCGCCGAATCGCTTCAGAAAAAAGCGACTTAACAACCGGATGTCTCCCGTCCGGTCCCGCAGCGGCGGGAGTTTGATCGTTGCTACGTTGAGACGATAAAACAGATCTTCCCGGAAACTCCCATCTGAAATCATGCGCTCGAGAGAACGGTGAGTAGCCGCGATGATCCTGACATCAACGCTGATTTCCTTATTCCCGCCCACTCTCTGAAATCGCTTTTCCTGAAGAACCCTCAACAACTTTGCCTGCAGCGAAAGATCCAGATCGCCAATTTCATCCAGAAAAAGAGTGGCTCCGTTCGCCTGTTCGAACTTTCCGACACGGGTCGATACCGCCCCTGTGAAGGCCCCTTTTTCATGACCGAACAGCTCAGATTCAAGCAACGATTCAGGTATGGCGGCACAGTTGATTGTGATCAACTCCCGGTGCGCACGATGACCATGTTGATAGAGCGCGCGTGCGACGAGCTCTTTTCCCGTTCCAGTCTCCCCTCTAATCAATACCGTTACAGGGGTTGGAGAAAGCCTCCCCAGCGCTTTGTAGACATCCACCATCGCTCTGCTGTTCCCTACCAGGGCCTCAGGCGATTCAGTCCACTCGTCTCTCGGATCAATTTCGACCGTTTCGTTGGAATTTCGTGAACATGCGAGCGCTTCCGAGACAACCTTGGCGAGTTCAGACGGGTGTATCGGCGTAGAGAGAAAATCAAAGGCCCCTGCTTTGACCACTTCGATCGCGAGATTGCTGTCTGGAGAATCGCTGATTGCAATCACGGGGAGCTTTTGGCCGTCTTTTCGCTGGTTCGAGAGGAGTGCCGGGGAATCTGCCCGGGGTTGGGTGAGATTCTGAACGATGACTTGAAAATCACGATGGTAAATTTCCTCTTCTGCGGCATCGCCATCCGGCACGGTTGTCAGGCGCAGTTCTTCATTGCGCAGTGCCTCCCCCAAAGCCCCTTTTAACTCCGGATCTACACCAACCAAAAGAATACGACGCTCCTCCATAACAAAAGACTGGTAACTGGACAACCACGCACCGATAAACAACTTACCACTTCAGGCTCGGCTTTTCAGAAAAAATGTGCCAGATCGCTCCCCAAAAGGGCAAATTTCAACATTTTTTGCACTTGGCACGCATTTTGCTTCAAAGGGATTCAACTGAGAAATTTGCCCTAGCAATTATCATGAAAAAAATCGAAGCCATCATCAAACCCTTCAAATTGGAGGAAGTTAAAGAAGCCCTCACTGAGTCCGGTGTACACGGAATGACAGTGAGCGAAGTAAAGGGATTCGGACGGCAGAAAGGCCACACCGAAATCTATCGTGGATCCGAATACACCGTCGACTTTCTCCCGAAGGTGAAATTGGAGATCGTCGTTGAAGATGACGACGCAGGTTCAGTGGTTGACACTATCGTCAGTGCAGCTTCCACCAACAAGATCGGAGACGGAAAAGTATTCGTTTCAGACGTGATTGATGCAGTTCGCATCCGGACTGGAGAACGCGGTGAAGACGCGATCACAGTTTCAGCCGAGTAATCGATCACCTCCATCCAGAAACTGGACCCGGCTTCGTCGAACGACGTTGCCGGGTTTTTTGTTTTTCACTGGAATTATCACAGCAAAACCGAATTGGTCGTTCAAGACGCAGGAATGCAAGTAAGCGGGATCGGGCAAAATCGAAAACCCATTAGCGATACGAAAGGGCGATCACAGTTGGGCCGGATACGATTCGATCAATTCGCAGGGATTCGTTTACGAAAATCAGGATTTCAGGAGAAATGCTTCTTCCCATGAAATCCTTCGGCTCTTTTCAATGTACTCAATACAACAGAGTTACGTAACTGGTGCAACAGGGTATGATTCCCCACCAAACAGGGTATGGTCCCGGTATGAAGATTCGATTTTTACTGCTCTCAGTTTTTGCCCTTTCCCTCGCCTCCGGCATCGCTGAAACCGGCATCCGGAACTGGACGAATACAGAAGGGAAAACAATCTCTGCAGAGCTGGTCGAGCTAAACGGGCAGGATGCCACCCTCCGCATGACGAATGGCCGAAAGTACACCGTGGGACTTTCCACTCTCAGTGAAGCCGATCAGGAATATGCGAAAGAGTGGCTCGAAGAGCAGGCGTCAGCCGCCGAACGCGGGAAAATCGAAACCGAACTCAGCACACCGACCGAGGCTATTGTGCAATCCCCTTTCCATGAGGATGCACCCGCGACGCGGAAAGGAGACCTTGCCGGATGGAAAGCCGGGATCGGCGAATGGTCGGTATCGGACGGTTCTCTTCTCGGAAACGAACTTCCGGAGGACAACCACGCTTCCTCCCTCACCTACCGCCTCGAAGCGACCGACATGATCATCACCGCGCAGGTGCAGCTGGGCGGAGCAGAACAGATCGCCTTCGCGTGCCGGGACACTGTGCCGCCGAACCTCCACCTCGGACGTCTCTACATCACCCCGGACAAGCTCTGGATTCAACGCATGTCCGGCATTTCCAAGACAACAAAAGCGGAGCGGCTCGTCACAACGGAAGTCGAGATCGATCCGGAGAAATGGTATGACGTTACCATCGAAATCATCGGCGACACCTACCGCGCCAAAGTCGGTGAGGAAGAACTCGAAGCGAGTCATGCCCGCTTCGCAGATGCCAAGGGAATCGTCGCTCTGACAAACAAGGGCCGGGGAGCCCGGTTCAAAAATGTGGAAATTTGGAAAGCGGAGGCGAAGGAGTAGACTGTCCTAATTCGCAGCGGAACGAATCTTCTTCGCCACCTCATCCGAAACTCTCCGCTCGAGGTAGGGAGAACGGGATCCTTTTACCCCCGGGGCGGAGTAGTGGATTTCATGGGCGAGATGATTGAGATACTCCCGACCGGACTCTTTGAACCGGGCGCGCTCAAAGGAATCCAGCTGGATCGCGAAAAGATAATCAGCGGCGCTGTGGCTGCAGAGAACCTCGAGGTAGAGATCACTCCCGGATTGAAAGAGCTGCCACGACCATGGCTCGGAGTCGAGGAGATCCATGGCGAAACTATCCCAAAGCCTCCGCCAGCATCCCTACTCCTCCGGGTCCTCGTGATATTGTCACCAATCGATCCTTTGCCGTCGGAATGAAATTCAAGAACTCATCTTTTCCTTTCACCTCCGACAAAAATCCGTAGGCGCCGAGAGCCTGCATCAGTCTCTGCGAAGCAGACTGCGCGAGCAGTCGGCGAAAGCTCTCTTCACTGAGCTCGGGATCGATTTCTTTCTTCAAAGAAAAATAATACCCGATGAGGTCCTCGCGTTCTTCGGGAGTAAATACGGTGTAGGGATCGTAGATCAGAGACGCGAGATCATACTCCGGGAGCCCCCAGCGAAGGCCCTGGTAGTCGATCAGGGAAGTGTCATTTCCCGACACCATCACATTCGTACTTTGAAAATCGCGATGCACGAGGGCGCGGGGCAAGGCGGAAAGCTCTCTCCGCAATTCGATCAGCGACGAATCGCTGCGCAGCTCGTCCGCGAGATCCGGCGAGAGAAACCGCTCCACGTATTGCTCCAGAAAGTAATTCTGTTCCCATTCATAGAGCGCTTCGTCGAAAGACAGTTCCAGCTCCGGCAGGTCATCCGGTGCAAGCTCCTCGGTGATGCGATGAAGCAGAAACACGCACCGCAGAGCGGACTGGTAGGCCGGGCGTCGCACGGTGTTCCAATCCTGCCCGTCGAGATTACCGAGGTCGATCTCTCCCAGATCTTCAACCCAAAGCAGGTTGAGTTCCTCCTCCCGTCCGAAAATTTCGGGAGCAGGGATATCGTGGCGGTTCAGAAAGTCGGTGATCGAGGCAAAACGCGCATTGTCCGGCCGGTCATCGGACCACTGCATTGCGATCATGTTCTGGCCCGTTTCCCCGTTCCGCATCCTGACAAAGATGCGTCCCGACCCCCCTTTTTCGATTACCGACATTCCGATATGGGCATCAGCCCATTCAGGGAAATGGCGGCGGGTAAGGGATCTGATTTCTTCGAGTTCCATAAATCGGCAGGACAATCACCAAACCATGATACGGAGTTCGGAAAAGTTTTTTTCACCCGAATCTTGTGGTTTCGTTTCATCGTGGCGGAAACACGGGACTCGATGTACGGGAATCTGATTGCCTCACGTTTTTGCTCCGGTTACTGTTGGCCCTACACTCAGATATGCGCGAAAACGGAACGGAATCAGACCCCGTTAGTCAGGGAAGTGCAGGTGCGGAAAATCCGGACGGCACGTCCCGGAAGAATCGTTTCACTACCGACGGGAGACGGGTAGGACTGGTTCCGGAAAAGGGCTGGGCAAAGCGCAACTACCAGTACATCAGCGGAAATCTACTTCCCTCCATGGTACGGCCACGGGAGGAAACCGGCGGGGAGGCGGCTCCTTTTTTCCGGGATCTGGCCGACCACGAAATCGAGGTCGTCTGGATCGGGCACGCCAGCTTTCTGGTCCGGACAGCGAATTTTAATGTCCTCATCGATCCGGTCTGGGCAAAGTGGATGGGGCCCCTGAAGCGGCACCGTGACCCCGGAATCGACATTGCCCACCTCCCTCCAATCGATCTCGTCCTGATTACTCACGCCCACTTTGACCACCTCTGCCGGGTGTCACTGAAGCGAATTGTGGACGGCACCCAGACAATCATCGTTCCGAAGGGCGTCGGGAAAGTAGTGCGCCGACTGAACTACAACATCCTCGTGGAAATGTCCGACTGGGAAACTCACACGTTTCGCGATGCGGAAATTCACTTCACTCCGGCCCATCACTGGGGAGCCCGGTATATTGGAGATACGCAAAAGGAATTCGGAGGCTACGTCATCAAAACTCCCGGTCACAATGTGTATCACTCCGGCGACTCCGCCTACTTCGACGGTTTCGCGGAGATCGGTGAGCGCCACGACATCGACACCGCCCTTCTTCCCATTGGGGCCTACGACTGTCCGAGCGGACGGGAGGTCCACATGAACCCGGAGGAAGCAGTGAAAGCGTTCTTCGATTTGAGGGCGGCGAAAATGATTCCCATGCACCACGCCACTTTTCCGATCAGTAACGAGCATCGCGACGAACCGTTGATTCGCCTTCGCCAGTCCATTCGGGACCACAATATTGAAAACCGGGTCGTAACCCCGGCAGAAGGAGAGCAGGTTATCCTTTCAGCGAAGGACTGAACCTACTCCGCGGCACCCGGTTTCCGGTCCTCAGCCGAATCCCACTCCTGCGGTTCAGCCATCTCCTCTTCTGCCTGCCCTGCAAATATCCTTTCGCTCGTGCTTGCATCAGGAATACTCCTCTGCTCGCCACCATCGAGAAGATCCTGACCGGGTTCCCAGCGAATCCCGTTCTGCGCGGCAATAAATTTCCATTCTGCAATCGCCTTCAGTCCCTGAATCGCACCGGCCTGATCCGGAAAAGCTGCTGCAGAAAGGGAATCGCGAAACGCCACTTCAGCCTCTGCAATTTCCCCTTTCCTCAAATGGTGCTCTCCCTCCGCCTGCATCAGGATACCATAGAGAGGTGCCCATTCGCGGGCGTTTCGAATCCGGCGAGCGGCATCATCGCCGCGACCAAGTTCATCAAGAACGGCGGAATGACCCACAGCCGCGAAAACATCCTGCGGATAAAAACGCTGCGCCCTGGAAAAATATTCTTCGGCCTGCTCCAGAGCCTGTCTTCGCGCGGGGGCTGACATTTCCGGAGTGATGGCCTGCACCTGAGCATGTGCGCTCAGACTGAGAACAAACGGATTCAGGGGATCCAGCTTCCGTGCCGTCCGGAGATGCCTCATCAGCTTGTAGTCGATCTGGTTCTCCTCAAACGCAATGCGGGCTTTCTCGAAATGAAATTCGCTCCGGGTGTAGCGCATCCCGAACGCCATCAGAAGGAGTCCGCAGGAGAACGCCATTGCCCGGGTCGCGAAAAGCAAACCACCTCCGGGGAAGTAGGAAGCGTTCGATTTCTCAGCGGTTGCGAGAGCCATTGGATCCGGCGCCGCCAACACCGCCAGCAGTATGGCGAGGAGAAGAGCAAACGATGGCAGGTGAACAGAGAAATCCACCATGGCCGCTGCGAGGATCGCCAGAATAGATGAAACTGCAGCAACAGCGAGAGCAAGATGATTGGATCGCTGCACGATCTCACCTTTCTTCGGAGAAAAATTCCGATAGGCAAAGATGAACCCCAGACCGCTTCGCATATGCAGCCCCAGGACAAACAACACAAGAAGTAACCCGACAATCCCGTAGTCCGCGAGCATCTGAAGAAACTCGTTGTGGATAAATTCCGCCTCGCCCGCTCCGGCGGCCAGTGCTTCGGGGCGGAAAACCCGACCGTATATGTAGGACGAACGGCTGCCCGTACCGGCGACCGGTGATTCCATCATTTGCTGAATACCTGTTTTCCACATCAGAGGAAGGCTGGCATCCCCCTCTGCTGTGAGCAGATCCCGGCTCATGGCACGGGAAAGTGACCCGGAAAATACAAAAAGTCCTGCCGTCACGAAAAGCGTAATCAACAGAGCGAGAATTTTGGCTTTTGAACGGACAGAAGGTTTGAAGCGGTTCCAGAAAAGCAGCGCGGAGAGCAGTACGAATGCGCCGGTTCCGACAGAGAAAACGAGCCAACCTACAGCACTTACCGCTAACGCCATTCCGGCCGTGGAGATAAGGGCCAGAGATCCATACACTTTCCGCAACAACGATGAATCGCGGGAAAAAACCGCCATCCCCAACCAGAGAGGAACGGTCGCTGCGAGAAACGATGCGTAGTGATCAGCCTGATTGAACAAGCCACCAACTTCCGTTCCGGACGTTCTTTCGTATCCCGGCAGCAGCCAGATACCTGCTCCGAAAGTCTTTTGGAGGACCGCAAAAACGACGTTCGCCACGACGAGAAAAGCAATCGTCAGAACCACCGCCCGACGC
>JAKSBG010000504.1 GCA_022361255.1 Verrucomicrobiales bacterium | reverse complement strand
TTCCAGTCGATCGCCCGCACTTCGTCCCCGGGCTGGTATTCCCGGAAATCTTCGAAGTCGATGCCCTCGCCTTTGAAGCAGCTGTGGTATTCCCCGCCGAAACTCTCCCGGACGAGTCCGCGCGTGCGGAGCTCGATCTTGCGAACCCGGCGCAGAATGTCGGAGATCTCAGAGCGGGAATGCTCTGTCAGTTCGTCGGATGATTTGCGGGATTTGGGCATTGCTGAAATCAGCGGCCGGAGAATGCGGCGTGGAGTTTTTCTGCTTCCTCAGCAGTCGTTTTTCCGGAGTCAATAACGAGACGGTAGTCCACCGTGAGAGGCTCTTCCTTCGTGGCGGTAGCGACAAAATAGCTGCCGAAACGGCCGTAGTCACGTTCGCTGAAACGGGCGGGTTTCGGGTTCTTTTCAGAATCGAGGTATACGACTGACCAGGTTTTTCCGTCGAGGACGTAGCTCATCACCTTCCAGGGGAGGTCACGGGTCTTCAGGGTATCGTTCTTGTCCGACCAATTGATCGTTTGTCCCGGTTTGGCTTCGCCGGTTTCGGGCCGTGTATATACGGTCTGTTTTGCGGTTTTCTCCGCCACGTCGTTGTGTGCGCGGTATTGGAAGCCGGCGTGCTGTGGATCACCATCTACGGTAAGTTCGGGGACGAGTGGTTTCAGAGTGGAGTCAAAATCCACGACGAGCGCGCTGCCGTCGTGGGTGAAAGTCATGGTGCGTTCCTCGGAGGCAAAGGCTTTGCCCTCGTTGTCGATCCACTCGATGCGGGACGTAAAGGAGGCGGAATTGGCATCGGCATTTTGCTTGAGAAACTCGCGATGAACCTGATGTGCTTTCCGACAGTGCCAGGTGTCGATATTCTTTTTCGTTTTCCCGTCTTCACCGGTGTAGCTGCATTTGGAAAAGCCGTAGTAGATGCCGCGGTGGTGGGGAAATTTTCCGCCGGGCCCCTTGGTGAGAAAGGCTTCGCTGGAGCCGGGTACAAAGACATGGCAGAAAGGTTTGTAGGTCTCGTCGCGACGTTCGGTGGAAGACTCGTCGATGGCCTCATAGACGTAGCGGACGACGGGTTTTCCATCGCGGAGGAGATCGAGAAATTTGCCTTCGGTGTCTTTCCAATCGTAGTCGGCGTGGACGGTCGTCGCGAAGGCTATGAGCGAAGCGGCGACAAATTGCAGTTTAATATCAAACAGGGGATTCTTCATAGGTTCAGTAAATTCAGGGGGCTACGAGGCCTTTTTCCACCATTTCCTTTTTGGAAAGGCGGGGGCGAACGCGGGCCTCGGTGGGGAGTCCGGTGACGCGGTCAAATTCATCGGCAGTGCGCAGTTCCGGCACGGAGTCATCTGTCTTTTCCTCCCAGTCCTTCAGCGCGGCACGCATCGCACGGAGAAGGGGAGCGTATCGTTCGTCCTCGACGAGGTTGTTGATTTCGTGGGGATCGAGTTTGGTGTCGTAAAGTTCCTCGGCGGGACGTGGTGCGACAAAGCATGCCATCTGCGCGTCGGTGAGCTCGCCCTTTTCCTGCAGTCGCTGGAGTTCAACGAAGGTGGGACTGCGGAGGCCGTCGGCTGAGGGCGTTTGGGGAAGGTCGTTGTAATAGTTGCGGATGTACTTGTAGCGTTCGTTCCGGACTGCCCTGACATGATCCTCAAAATCGTGCCAGTTTTTCTCGGCATAAACGTAGTCCCGGATCGGTTTTTCCGGCTCGGTGAGGAGAGGGGAAACATCGACCCCTTCGAAGGTTTGCCCCGGATTCTCCACCCCGCCGAGTTTGAGAAAGGTTTTCGCAATGTCGACTGTGCTGACAAGATGTTTGCAGACGGATCCGGGCTTCACTTTTGCCGGCCATTGCACGATCCAGGGAGTCTTGATGCCGCTGTCATACATCGTCGTTTTGTCTCGGGGAAAAGGCCGTCCGTTGTCGGAGATAAACAGGATGAGGGTATTGTCGGCGATTTCCTGCGCCTCAAGTTCATCCATGACCATGCCGACGTATTTATCGAGGCGGGTGATTTCGTCGTAGTAGAGTTGGTAGTCGGCGCGCACTGCCGGAGTGTCGGGGTGATAGGGCGGGAGCTTGATCTCCCCGGGGCGGGACGGTTCGGGAATGATCCCGGAATGGTAGGGGCGGTGGGGGTCGAGGGCGGCAAGCCAGAGAAAGAACGGCTTGTCTTCGGGACGGTCCTTCAGCAACGGGACCCAATCGGCGCATCCGCTCTGGGCTTCGCCTTCGAGGGTTTCTTTGAATTTTCCGGTCGTGTCGCCGGAGGGAAGCTGGAAACCGGAGGTGTCGACCTCGCGGATTTCATCGAAGCGTTCCCGCATCGCATCGCCGAGGTGCCACTTACCGGCGGCAGCGGTCCAGTAGCCTTTCTCCTTCAGCTTTTCGACAAAGGTGGTCTGGTTTTTCGGGACAGGCCAGTGGAGTTCCTCCGCATCGGTCTGGTGCGGATAACGCCCGGTTACAATGCTGGCACGGCTGGGACTGCAGGAGGAAATGGTGACAAAAGCATTGTCGAAGCGCATTCCTCCGTCGGCGAGGCGCTGGAGGTTGGGCGTCAGGATCGAATCGTGACCGTAGGGCGAGGAATCGTCCCAGTTGAGATCATCGGCAATGATCAGGACCAGGTTGGGGAGCTTCGCGAGCTCGGCCTGTTTGGCGAGTTCTTCTTCGGTAGGTTCTTCCTTTTCTTCGTCCTCGTCCTGAGCCAACAGAGGAGCGGCGAAGAGGGAAAGCGAGAACAGAAGCAGAAACGGTCGGATGAAAAGCATGCCGGAATGAAGCAGATTCCGCGACGGATGCCAAGTCGCAGTGAAGCGGAACCGGGAGAAATCGGGGCCTGTTTTTGAAGGAATTTGATATTCAAACAGCAATTGATCCCGCATCCTGTAACCAGCTTCCGCCAAAGATCGTCTTCGATTATTGTGAAACACCTTCTGCAACCGGGTGTTTCCTCTTCCGCTCACATGAAACGAATCATTTTGCTCTCTGTCTTCTTTCTCTCACCGGCAATGGCACAGGACCGCCTCAAGGAGGCTATCTTTCATCGCTACGATAGAAACGGCGATGAAGTGGTATCTTCGTCGGAACTTCCGGATGCCGCGACGCGGGCGAAGTTTGATCGGGACGGGGACGGGGATGTGACTCTGGCGGAATACCGGGAGACAGTCGGAATCAAAGCTGAACCGGGCGAATCAAATCCGGGGGAGAAAAATGCCGCGGCGGTGAAGCGGCTCGATGCTTATGTAAAGGAGGCGGACAAAGACGGCGATGGACGACTTTCCAAAGCGGAAACGGGCGGGGCGGAATGGTTTGCCCGAATCGATCGAAACAAAAACGGATTCATTGATGCGACTGAGGTCGAAACCGTTCGCGGTCTCGTGAAGCGCTTCGGGGACCGGATTCTTCCCTCCGCCCCGGAAGAGACCGTTTCTGAAGAGGAGATCGCGAAAATCACCAGTGGTCCGGAAATTTTGAAGCCCGGCGATGTGGGGATCGGGCGAAAGGTGGAGGATTTTTCCTTCAAAGGTCTGGTCGGGAGAACGCATCAGCTCAGTGAAGTTCGTGACCACAAGGCGGTCGTCTTTGCCATGACCAGTGCGACCTGCCCGGTCAGCAAGCGCCTCCTTCCCGCCCTCGCTGATCTGCAGCCGGAATTGGCGAGGCAGGGGATCCCGCTCGTTCTCGTCAATTCGTTTTCCAGTGAGTCGGTCGAGCAAATCAAGGAGCAACTCGAGTCTGTTTCCTTTGAAGGGACCTATGTTCACGACACTGACCTTTCCGTCGCGAAGGCGCTCGATGCGACGACAACGACCGAGGTGTTTTTGATCGATTCCCGACAGACGCTTCACTATCGCGGGGCACTGAATGATCAATATGGGATCGACTACAGTATCGACGCTCCCCGTGTGAATTATCTGGAAGAGGCTGTTGCTGCGTTTCTCGAAGGAATTGCCCCGACGATCGCGGCGACGGCTGCCCCGGGCTGCGAGCTGGATCTCGGCGAGCGCAAAGGTGAAGCCGTTGGCGATTTGATTACCTACCACCGCGATGTCTCCCGGATTCTGCAGCGAAATTGCGTGCAGTGTCATCATGATGGGGGAATCGCCCCGTTTGCTCTGGACGATTTCGAGGAAGTGAGTGACCGGGCGCGGGTCATCAAGCGGGTCGTGGACGAAGGGACGATGCCACCCTGGTTTGCGGCGCCGGCGAAGGACGGGGAGAATCCCTGGGCGAATGATCATTCCCTGTCGACGCAGGAGAAAGAGACCTTATTGGCCTGGTTGGAATCGAAGGACCAGCCGGTCGGTGATCCGGCCGACGCTCCGCTGCCTCTGTCATTTCCGGATGAATGGACCATGGGCGAACCGGATCTCGTCGTTCCTATCAGTAAGGCTTATGAGATCAAGGCGACCGGATTCATGCCCTACCAGCGCGATGTGGTTGAAACAACCCTGACCGAAGACAAATGGGTCACCGGATATGAGATTCTTCCGTCTGAGCGCGATGTCGTTCATCATGTCATCGTCCAGGTTTTCGAAAAGGGTGCGACGGTTCGGGACCGGGGCGAAGCAACGGGATACTGGGCCGCCTACGTGCCGGGCAACGGAGCGGTGCGATATCCGGAGGGATTTGCGAGAAAGTTTCCAGCCGGGGCGAAAGTGCATTTTCAAATTCACTACACACCGAGCGGGACAGCGAAAAAGGAGCGGCTCAAAATGGGACTCCATTTTGCAGATTCCCCGCCGCAGTATGAGGTGAAAACGATCGGCGTAGCGGATCGTCGCCTGAATATCCCTCCGGGTGCGGAGTCGCATGTGGAATCAACCACCAGAGGGGTCCCTTTCGACATCCCGGCTCTGGGCTTTATGGCCCATATGCACGTCCGGGGAAAGGCCTTTACCTACGAGCTGATCCACCCTGACGGAACGACGGAAATGCTGCTCGATATTCCGCGTTATGATTTCAACTGGCAGCTTCGCTATGAGCTGAAAGAACCGAAGATGCTGCCGAAAGGAAGTCAGGTCAAAGTGACCGGAGTTTTCGATAACAGCGAGAAGAACAAAGCCAACCCTGACCCCGGGAAAACGGTGAAATGGGGTGACCAAACCTACGACGAAATGCTGATTGGTTATGTGGAATATTTTGTTCCGGTCGGGGAAGGGGAAAAGGTCGCGGCGGCGGAGTAACGGGGCTGATTCGGACCGGGAAGTCGGGTCTACGAGTCGTGAGCGGATGCATTCCGTGAGTTGTCGGGAGCGGTTGGGAATGCTAGCCTCCGAACATGAAATCCGCCCTGCTTGCGCTTGCTATCCTGACATTCGCCCAATTCTCCCCTGCGGCTCCGCCGAACATCGTTGTTTTTCTTACCGATGACCAGGGCTGGGGCGACCTGAGCCTGAACGGAAATACGAACCTGGAGACGCCGAATATCGATTCTCTCGCGGCGGACGGCGCTTCTTTTGATCGTTTTTACGTTTGTCCGGTCTGCTCCCCGACCCGGGCGGAATTTTTGACGGGACGCTACCACCAGCGGGGTGGTGTTTACTCGACTTCAGCGGGCGGCGAGAGACTTGATCTCGACGAAACGACGATTGCGGACCTCTTCAAAAAGGCGGGTTACCAAACCGGGGCGTTTGGCAAATGGCACAATGGAATGCAGTATCCGTATCATCCGAACGGGCGCGGCTTCGAGGAGTTCTACGGATTCTGCTCGGGCCACTGGGGCGATTATTTCAGCCCGATGCTGGAGCACAATGGTGAGATCGTTACCGGCGAAGGCTTTGTCGTTGATGACTTCACGGAGCGGGCCATGGATTTCATCGAGGCGAATCGTGAGAAACCGTTCTTTGTCTATCTGCCCTACAATACTCCTCATTCGCCGATGCAGGTACCGGATCGGTTCTGGGACAAATTCAAAAACAAGGAAATCGCGATGCGCCATCGGGAACCGGAGAAAGAGAAAGACCTCCATCTCCGGGCTGCTCTCGCGATGTGTGAGAACATCGACTGGAACGTGGGCCGGATGCTGCAGAAGCTCGACGACCTCGAGCTCGCCGAAAACACCATCGTGATCTACTTCTGCGACAACGGCCCGAACGGCGCCCGCTGGAACGGCGATATGAAGGGCATGAAGGGTCATACCGATGAGGGCGGCGTGCGCAGTCCGTTTCTGGTGCGCTGGCCGGAGAAAGTCGAGGCGGGAAAAGTGGTGAAAACGCACGGAACCGCGATCGATATTCTGCCCACTCTTGCGGATATGGCGGGCGTTCCCGTTGTCAACACGAAGCCGATCGACGGAGTCAGTCTGAAGAGTGTTCTCACCGGCGAAGGAAAGCGACCGGCAGAACTCAAAAACCGGGCCATTTTTTCCGCCTGGAAAACGCGGGCATCGGTCAGGCGAAACCGATTCCGTCTCGGAACCGACAACAAGCTTTACGATCTGGAAAACGATCCCGGCCAGCGGGTCGATGTCTCGAAAAAGCATCCGAAAGTCTTCGCCGAATTGACGAAGTCTCTGGAAATGTGGAAGCAGGAAATGACAAAGGAACTCGGAACCGATAATCGCGCTTTTGTTCTCGCTGATCCGGGAATGAAAATGACTCAGGTGCCGGCCCGTGACGCCGTGCCGGCAGGTGGTATTGAGCGTTCAAACAAATTCCCCAATGACTCCTTTTTCGGAAACTGGAAATCAACCGATGACCGGATCGTCTGGAACGCTGAGGTCGCGAAAGCCGGAACATTCGAAGTCGAATTGTTCTACACCTGCGACGAAGAGAACCTCGGTTCAACCATCGAGCTCCAATTCGGAGAGTCCAAGCTGAAGGGTAAGGTGGACAAAGCTGCGCCGACCGGTCTCGAGGGAGCGGAAGAGGACCGCTTTCCCCGTGTCGAAAGCTACACGCAGGACTGGAAACGCATGAAACTCGGGGAAATCGCACTCGCAAAGGGAGCGGGGGAACTTGTCCTGAAGGCCACCGACATTCCCGGCGCGGAAGTGATGAACTTCCGCCTGATGACGCTGCGCCGGGTGGACTGATTTTTCTACTTCAGAGAGTGAAGGAAAGTCGTGAGGTGGATGAGGTCGGACAGTGTCAGGATATCGTTGAAACCCGGCATCGGTGAGTTCACCGCCTTGAAGTGGTCGCCGAGAATCATCATCGCTTTCTCGTAGTCCGGATTGACCGTGTGGTTTGCGTTCATGATCGCTTTCGCGAAATCATCCTGTGACCAGCCTGCGTGGCGGCGGGTCCCGAGCTTGATGATGAGCTTTTGATCCAATGCTGCTTTTGGCAGAGAAATGTCCCCGGCGGAGTGGCACTGGTAGCAACCTTTCTCAACAAAGAGCGTTTTTCCCGCAGGGATTCGGCCCTCGGGAACGATGTTTTTCCCGTTCTGTGCGGGCTCAGCGAAAGTGAGTGAGGAGATGAAAAGAACGGCACAGATCGTGAGGGCGGGGCGGGAAGTTTCCATAAGGAAAGTTAACCTAACTGCTGTCGATCTGCAAAAGAGAGATTCGCAACGCTTTGATCAGGCGTTATCTCGAAAAATATTCTATAGAGGATAGCGAAAGGTAAAGAGCTCCGGCACGAAACCCTGTTTTCTCTTTAATCTGACAGGGTTGGATGCCTGACCCAATCCTGTTCAGTCCACCAGCTCGCGGACCGCTTCGAGGTACTCCTCTGTTGCTTCGTCCGCTTTGAGAGAAAGGGATTGCTCGAGGAATTTTACAGCGGCCCCGTAGTCACCGGCGGAGACTTTGAGCTGACCAAGCCTCTTCTTCGCAGCAGCTTCGTGGTCCGGGAAAGATGCCGCCTGCTCAAGTCGCATTTCCGCTTCCTCGATGCGGTCGGATGCTTCGAGATAGCCGGCGAGATGGATGAGGGATTCCCCGTCGGTCGGGTCTTTCGCGATCCAGTCTTCGAGCTTCTTCGCGGCAGACTCCGGATCACCGGTTTGCATTTCGATGAGGGCTTCGGCTCTTGCGAGGCTGCCGCTTTCCTCTTCGTAGCTTGATTTAACGGAATCAGCAAGCGTCTTTCCGGATTCAAAATCCCCGTGTTGCACGAGATATTCGACGGCATGAACCGCGTCCGGAAACGATACCCGGTTTTCTGACTGGATCGCTGTGAAGTAATTCAAAAGCGCCTTTTCTGTGAGTCCGTTCCGGGCGAACAGGTGACCGAGAGAAAGAGAGCCTGCGGGGCTGAGGCTTTCTCCGCGTCGTGCCACTTCGAGGCTGGCAATAGCGGCGATATCGTTATCGAGATCCACATGGGCATCGCCCCGGAGCAGCCAGAGATTGAAGTCTTCCGGCGATTCTTTGATGAGGTCCACAAAGAGGGAAAGAGCCGCTTTTGTATCGCCCAACCGGGAAAGCGCCTGGGCCTGACCGGTTTTCCACTGTCGCTCACCGGGCTGGGTCAGGCTGGCGAGTCGATAGGCATCGAGTGCTGCCTGGTGGTTCTCCCGCGCGGAGTGGCAATAGCCAAGCAAGCCCATCGTGAGTCCTTCGCGCGAACCGAGCTCGACTGCGCGAACGAGGTGAGGGAAGGCCTCGTCGATTTCGTTCTGCTGGATGTGAAGAATGGCGAGGTTGCGATGGGCATCGCGAAAATTCGGGAACTGCTTCAAGGCGCTCTCAAAAAACGTGGCAGCCTCTTCGTGCTTTCCGTCTTCAAAAAGCAGGGAGCCAAGTTGAAATGCGATGGCTGGGCTGCGGTCCGAAATTTCGGCATCGGTTAAGACCTGAATCGCTTTCTCCCGGTCGTCTGCCGCCATTGCCGCTGCGGCGTCCTTGAGATAGTTTTCCTCGTCGACCGTGATTGTCGGCTCGATTCGCGAGTCGATTCCATAGCTCCCGGTCAGCGTTTTGAGAAAGCTTTCCGATTTCCAGAGAGAATCGATCGGGAGAGGAGGGCGCGCCTCATCCGGTTCGGAAAAGGCGAGCAGCGGGAGCATCAGAATGCTGGAAAGGAGAAATCTCATTGGCGCAGCAGAAGAGGCCAGCGGAAAAGGGCGTTTACGTTGTGCCCGTTCTTGTTGGGGGGCGAAAACCGGGAGTTGGACGCGAAGGACCGGGCGACGGATACCAATTCAGCGTGCGAGCTGTCGAGGGTTCGGCGGACTCGTACAGCCCCGGATGCTGTAATAAGCACCTCGAGAGTGACTTTGCCTTCCTTGATCCCTTTCTCTGCAAGCGCCTTGGGAAAACTCATCGAAGGGCGGTGAATCAGTTTGGGTTGATTGTCGAGTTCGTCGGAGAAAAAGGTCATACGTTGCCGCGGTGACTCGACCTGCCGGGCGAAGTTGGCATTCGGGAGGCGCAGTTCCACCTTGCGCTCGATTCTGGCTTTGACAGGCGGCGCGACGGAATCGAGTGCGAGTTCCAGTTTCGGAAGATTCTCCTCCGGTGGTGGCGGAGGTGGTTCCACTTCGGCGGGCGGGGGAGGCGGTGGAGCGGGAAGGGCTACGGGATCAACTGTCGATAGGGTTCTGATCGTCTGATCTGGCTCCTCCGGCTTCTGCGCGAGTCGCAGTCCGGCGAGAAAGACGAGCAGGCCTGCCGTCAGAGCGACGGCGGAAAAGGCCCGGAAAACCATCCGGAAAGGGGACTGTTTTCTCTTTCTATTCATCGGTCGTGGAAACAAATACACGGGTGGCACCTGCGAGTTTGGCTTCATCGAGAACCCGCACGGTGTTCTCCGTCGGTGTGCTGCTGTCGGCCTGAATGATGACAGGCATATCGTCGGTGGAAAGAAGGCGCTGAACGGTGGATCGAACACCGGAAACCCCGATCTCGCGGCCGCCGTAGTAGACCTGGCCGGCCGGGGTTACTGCGATGAGGATGCTGTTTTTCTCCAGATCACGCTGGGTTGCGGCGCGGGGTTTGTTGATCTCGACCCCGGTTTCCTCAACAAAGACCGTCGTCACGATGAAGAAAATCAGGAGGATGAAGACAACGTCGATCAGCGGCGAGATGTTGATCTCGCTGGTCGTCTCGGTGGTGGTTTCACCGAATCTCTGAAATCGACGTGGCATAGAGTTGGGTCAGTATGGAAAAGCGGATATTCGTTTAGTGGCCTGCCTGTTGAGCGGGAGCCGCCGGTCCGGAATTTTGCAGGAGGGCGGATTCAAATCTGCGGAATCGCAGAACGAGTTCGTCATGCCGACTCTTCAGCCAGGCGCAAATGATGAAGGTGGGAACGCCAATGATGAGTCCGGTCTGGGTGGTGATGAGAGCTTCAGAAATGCCGGCGGAAATCACGTCAATGGGCGCAGCAGTGGCTTCGGCGGACATGCCGCGAAAGGTTTTGAACATACCCGATACGGTTCCCAACAAACCGATCAGGGGAGCGGCGCTGATGAGAAGAAAAGCAAAGGGGAAACGCCGCTCGGATTTGGCGAAAAGCCGGCGGGCGATGGCGGCAAGAAAGGTGGCCTTGTCACCGGAGCGGGAAAGATGGCGCTTGAGTTCATCGGGAACGAATTCCGCAGGATCCGAAGCCCGGAGCATTTTTCTCCACTCGTCCGGCGCGAGGATCGGCGCGTCGGGAAGGCGGGTGGCACTCCACAGAGAGAGCAGGGCGAAAGCGATTCCGAACGCGAGCGCGACGAGAGCAAAAAATACCCAGCCGCCCTGACTCATGAGGACGGAAATTTCGCTGAATATGTCGCCGAAATGGATCATATCGACCTGAGCTCTCCCGTTTCGGATTTTTCGGTTGTGCCGTTGAGAAATGCGAGGCTCACCATTTCCATGGTCGCCTTGATACCCTGAACTTTTCTCGAAAGAAGAGCGTGAAGGATAAGCGCGGGAATCGCAACGATAAGACCGAACTCAGTCGTGACGAGAGCTTCGGAAATTCCCGAGGCGAGATTCCGTGCGTCGCCGGTTCCAAACAGGTTGATGAGTCGGAATGTCTCGATCATTCCCGTGACGGTGCCGAGAAGTCCCAGCAAGGGAGCGGTCGCGGATGCAATCGCGATGAAGGGGAGACCGCGCTGAAGTGCCGGTTGCTGTTCGAGAAAGGATTCAAACATGCCTTCCTCGAGTTCATCCCGATCCCGTTCCGCAAGAGTGACACCGCGGTGCAGGACGCGACCTGCAGGATGTTTGATCGCCGCACACCCGGCAAGGGCATCGGCCTGATTGCCGTCTCGAATGAGTTGAATGATTTCCTGAACCCGATCGGAAGAGAGATTGCGAATTCCTGCCAACTGAATCCATTTTGCAATCGCGGCGACGAGTGCAATCGCAGCAAGGAGCAGGATGGGGTAAATCCAGAATCCGCCCTGTTTGATCCGCGAGAGAATGCCGGATTCTGTTTCTGTCAGGGAAAGTGCCGATCCAAGAGTGGGGTCAATGAACGGAGCGGCTTCCGATCCTGCGATCAGCTTTTCCAACTCGCTGCGGGATGCGGTCCCCGGGACCCATCCGGCGCGCAAATCGGACTCCGGCTTGATGATTCCCGCACCGTTTCCTTCCCCGGGCAGAAACCACTGAGCCGGTCCGGCGGCGACGACAGTTCCATCAGCGAGCACTCCATTCTCGCCAACCGCTTCGCCCGGAAAGGACGAGATACGCCCTGCGTTTCGCAGGATGTCGAGTGATTTGCCGGCAACCTGGAATCCGGATTCGAGTCGCGCCCCGGACTCATCTTGTCCGCCGGATTTTTCAGCGAGACTGCGGGACGCTTCGTGCGTTTTCAGAAAATCGAAGAGCAGACTGTCGATGTAGATCTTTTCGTCCCGCCATTTTTTCAAGTCCGATTCGGTTTGGGAAAATTCCTTTTCAATGGCCTCGGAACGAGTCCTGGCAAGATCGGCTTTGCGTCTTGCTTCACGGAGGTCGGCAGCGATGCGATTTGATTCCGCAGAGATCTCCGGTTTTTCCCCGCCGATCAGCTCGCGCAGAGCCGCGAGTTCCTCGAGGGCCGATTTCAGGTCCGCGTCGACGCCTTCCGCAATAGCCTCGAACTGTTTGTTCCCTGCTTCCTCCTGCGTGTTCTGCGCGGAAAGCGGTGCCGTTGCGAGAACGGCAGCTGCGAGATAGAGGATTGTTTGGAAAAATCTCATTCAGCGGAAGGGAACGGAAGTTTCACCAGTTCGGGAGGAAGGTCGCGTCGATGGACGTCGATCGTTTTCCGGACCGCAGCGGCGACCCGCTTGTCCTCGACCCATTGCCATCCATCTGCTGTCACTTTTCCGACGCCGCCGTAGCTGCCGGTGCGATCACAGAACCAGGCACCGGACAGTCCGAGATAGAGAATGTCGATCTCGCGACGTTCTCCGTCCACTTCTCTGACATCGCCGTCAACGGTAACCGTATTCTGGAATTCCATCACAGCCTGCAGGATCAGCAAAACGTCGCGGACCCGGGTCTGTAGAGGAGTGTCCGAACCGGACGCCTCGACGCGGTCAACGGATTCCGCTACTTTTTCCCGAAGCGGGGGAGGGAGCCGGTTCAGGAGCGGGCGCAATTCCGTTTCCAGAGCGGCCGTTTCATTCGTCAGCTCTCTTCGCCAGGTCTTGAGCTTTTTGTCTTCCCCGGAGAAGGCGGAGCGTTTTTCGTCGATTTCCGCGATACGGGTCTCGGCTGCTTCCACAAACTCGCCGAGCTGCTGGATCTCTGTCAGACGAATTTCATTGAGGTCCTTGAGCGTCGCCTTCTTGGCGTCCCAGTCGGATTTTTCTTTACTGATTGCCTTTTTTGTTTCGACCCATTTTTCCAACTTTGACTGCACCAGATCTGCAGGTGATTCCTGTGCCGAAACAGAAACCGTGGCCAGGGCCAGCAGGGTGGCGACAATGTTTCGAATGAGAGGCATGAAGATGAGGTTAGTAAAGTCGAAGCCCCCGGTTCGCGTTACGCGAGGCCGGGGGCAAAGTCCGCTTTCGCGGGGTATGCGTAAAGTGTCTTTTCGATTTCTCAGGGTTTTTCCCAGAGGATTTCCATTCCCACGTAGAATTCACGCGGGGCGTTGGCACGCGGGCCTTCAGGGATACGGCTCACGACCATGACTTCTTCAAATACATTGTGAATGCCACCGATCAGTTTGACGCGGTCGTTCAGCTGGTAGTAGGAGCCCAAGTCAACAATGACGCCTCCGTCGACTTCACCCTGACGTGAGGAAGTCACCGGATTGAGCGAATTGAGTGCTGTCCCGTAGGTATCGCTGATGTAGGTTCCCACGAGGTCGACGCCCCAGATATCGGTTTCGACACCAATACCGGCGGAAACTTTCCACTCGGGGATGTAAGGCATCATTGCTCCGGCAAGCCCGGGGCCTCCAGCGCCGTCCCCGAAGATGTCTTCACCCCCACCGGCATTCAGTGCCTGATCCAGCTGGGAGTCCGTGTAGGTCGCACTGATGAACATCGGCAGGCGGGTCTGGCGATCCTGGAATGGATCAAATCCAGCGAGAAACTCGACACCTTTTACCGTTCCGGTTCCGGCATTCTGCGTGGCAAGACCTCCGAGTCCGAGACCGGCTGCGGTGGAAATGATATTGTCAAATTCAGTCATGAAACCAGCCACCTCGAGGTTGAGGTTTTCACTGCCGTAGCGGTAGCCGAGTTCGAACGATGTGCTCTCCTCCAGATCCACATTGCTGCGGAGAATGGAACGGGGACCGGGAACGGAAACTCCTTCGTGAACTCCTCCGAAGAGAGACTGGTTTTCATCGATCTCGTAGTTGAGGCCGATTCCTGCCACCCACCAGTCGATTTCTCCGTCAAACTGGTCGACGACGGTGTTGGTGGCGTCTGAGAGATAGTTTGTATTGTGAAGTTCAACCCTCTCGTGGCGAACACCGGGAGTGATCGTGAGATTGCCGATTTCCATGGAGTCCTGCACCCAGAAAGCGGTCGCATTGGATTCCTGAAAACGGTTTCCGCCCGTTCCGGGACCGAGGTCATTGATGATCGGGGCTGCCCCGCCGATGAGAACATCGGTGTTTTCCTGAAAGCGGCGGATGTTGTCTTTGTGCTCGCGGACACCGAAGTCGATCGTGTGATCAACGAGGTCGGTGTCGATGCGGTATTCACCGGTGAACTGTACGCCGTAGGACTCGTATTTCCGCGCGTTGTGGCGGTAGTTGAGCGTTCCGGCACGGGCACCTTTGAGGGTGGCGAGATCAGTGGCGAGGCCGGTGGGTCCGAGCGTGTCGTGCAGGGAACTTCCGTTTACCCCGCGAATTTTGAACCAGTCCCGTTCGAACTGATTGTAGTAACCGGCGACCTGAACGTCGAAGTCATCGTTGATCGCGATGCTGTGTTTCAGGTAGGTGCGGTGCTGCTGCGTTTGAATGTTATCGAGAAAAGAACCCGCATAACGACGATAGGGATTCATGCGGAAATCCGTCTCGGTGAGGCCGAGGTAGGTTTCGTCCGCGTCGATGTCGGAATAGCCGTATTTGAATTCGATGCGCTGATCCAGTGCCGTATTCGGCTCCCAGAAGAATTTCACCATGGGTTCGATCACAGAATAACCCGTGTCATTGGAAGCGGGGATACCGATTCCGGAGTCGACTGTGCGGTATCCGTCGGAGTGCTTGTAGTACAGCTCGGCCAGATAGCCGAAGCGTCCGTTGGCTGTTTCGATCGTGTTTCCGTAGTGTGTGTGCGCCTGGTAGGTATTGTTGCTGCCGTAGGTCGTGCGCAGGTAGAACTGCTCGATTTCAGGGATCGGAGTGGAAAGGTAGTTGATGACACCCCCCGTGGTGTGAGGGCCATAGGCAATCTGGCTGGAGCCTTTCAACACTTCCACCCCGGCCATGCGGGCCACGTTGGGTGAGTAGTAAGCACTCGGGGCTGCGTAGGGAGCGGGAGCCTGAAGAATACCGTCCTCCATGACAGTGATTTTTTCGGAACGGGTTCCGTCCACACCGCGAATGGAGATGTTCGGGAAAAGGCCGGCGCCGTCCTCTTCGCGGACGTAAACGCCCGGCACTTTAGCGAGGACGCGGTTTACGTTCACGTAGTTCTGGTCGCGAATGTCGCCTTCGGTAATGAAAAATCCGGAACCGGGAAGGTCGAAGGTTTCTTCCGCACCGCCGGTGATGATTTCCGGTTCGATCGTGTCGTACACTGTCACTTCAACCGGGCGTGTCGTAGTTGCGCGGCGGACTGTTTGAGTCGGTGCAGGAGCGCGGGGAGGCTCAGGAGTGGACTCGACGACCGTCACGTCAAGCTCGCTGGTGGTGGTATCCAGAGCTGCCGTATCGATATTGTTGGTCGCATCGTCGATTACGGGAGCGCTCGTGGTATCGTTATCCTGTGCCGAAGCAAGGAGGGGGAAAAGAAGAAAAGCTGCGGCGATCAAAGTGCCGACAAGCCTCCTCTGTTGGCTGGCGTTTCTGCATGAGTGGGCAGAATTGCGGTTCGTAGTAGTCATGAGTCAGTTTTTTACTTTATTGAGAGACGATCTCAAAAGCTACAGACCCATAATGAGACAGCGTCTCAGATGCAAGAGGAAAATCGCGGAATGATGGGGTTTTTGTCACATTGATAGAAAGCAGTCGGCTGGGGAACTCTATCGGGGGCAAACAGGGTTGAGTCGATGAGCGTACCCTGTGGAATGCTCGACTGAACCCTGTTGCTTGCATTTTCCTCCACAAAGCCTTGCGAAGTGCCCTTATGTGAAATACTGTTCATAAAAACAGTTTTCAAATTTTACGCAAGCATGACACGAAACACCGTCGACAAGGTCGCCGCGCTTGCTGACTTGCGCAAGCAGTTGGGCACCCGCGTAGTGACTGGTAGCGAATTGCTGCAGGTGCAGGAGGCACGGGAGGTTCGCTCCGCCACCGGTATGGCGGGGCTGAATGAGCAACTCGGCGGTGGTTTGCCGAAAGGGCAATTGACGGAAATCATTGACGGGGGAAAGGGCGGAGGCGGTCTTGTGTTGGCGGCCCTACTGGCCGGGGCGAGGCGGAAAGGGCGCTATGTGGTGTGGGTGGATGTTGGTTGCGGCTTTTCTCCTGAAGGCATTCCCCGGCATGATCTCGACAGTTTGCTATGGGTCGGGTGCAGCTCGGCAAAAGAGGCTGTTGAGGCGCTGGATACCGTGTCGCGGGACAGCAATTTCTCTCTCTTTCTCGTCGATTTGCGGGGCAGCACCCCGCGTGACTGGCGGTCCGTCCGTGCGAATCAATGGCAGCGTATCCTGGGGCAGTTGCGTCAGAATGAAGCGTCTGCCGTTCTATTCGCCGCCGAGTCGGTGACAGCAGCAGCAAAACATCGCGTCAGGGTCGAAGTCGGGCTGAGCTGTCGCGACCTCGGGGAGGATCGTGAACAATTGTGGGAACGTCTTCATTTCTCTCCGGCAGAGAAAACAACCGTGCTTCCGTTACACAGCGGCGTAGCAGAATGGCAGCGCGTGGGATAAAAGGGCGATGAGGAGGCGCAAAATCCCACAGGAACAACCCGCGAAGCGTGGAGGGGCAAGCTCCCGCTTGCCCGAAACGACGGGCTGCAACCCGAAAACATCCAACTCGAACCATCCGTCTCTCAGTGGGCAGGGTGGAATCTGCCCCTCCATTCCGAACCGCGCGAAGCGTGGAGGGGCAAGCTCCCGCTTGCCCGAAACGACGGGCTGCAACCCGAAAGCATCCAACCCAAACCGTCCGTCCCTCAGCGGGCAGGGTGGAACCTGCCCCTCCATTCCGAACCGCGCGAAGCGTGGAGGGGCAAGCTCCCGCTTGCCCGAAACGGCGGGCTGCTACCCGAAAACGCCCGTAGCATAATGACTTCGCCTGTTCACGATACGCCCGGTTTCGCCGTGATCCGTTGTGCCGATTTCCGCCTGCAATCGGTGGTGCGCCGGGTGCAGACTTTGTCGGATCCCATCGCGTTGGTGGATGACTCGAAACGCCAGTCGGTCATTCTTTCCCGCAATGAAGCGGCAATCCGTTTCGGCGTGGAAAGCGGTATGAAAACGGTTCAGGCGCTGGCCCGTTGCCCGGGCTTACGGGTCGAGTCGCCATCTGCTCCGGCGGAAACGCTGGCATCCCGACTGTTGCTCGAAACGGCATTCAGCTGGGTGCCGGGTATTGAGGAAACGGAACCCGGATGTCTCACTCTCGATTTGTCGACTCAGTCTCCGGAGAAATGGGAGGGTTGTGCCTGCCGTACGCGTGGCCGTTTGTATGAGAAAGGTCTCGAAGTCACCATCGGCCTCGGTGAAACGCCTTCCCTGGCACGGATTGCGGCTCTCGCTGCAGGAGCGGTTGGAAAAAGCGTCTGGCATCTGAAGCCGTCCCATCGGCAGGCACAACTGGAGCGGCTTCCTCTTGTCATTGGCGAAGTGGAGGAAGGGCTTCGTGAAAGACTGGCTCTGTGGGGCATGGAAACGCTGGGGGCCTTTGCGAAACTGCAGCGGGAGGACGTCGCCTCACGACTCGGGGACGAGGGCGTGGCACTTTGGCTTCGTCTCAATGGAAAAACCGGCAGCACGCTCCGGTATGCCAGGCTCGACGAGTTGTTCGAGGAGCATCTCGCGTTCGACTACGAGATTTCTGATCGCGAGCCTCTCCTGTTTGTCGTGAATCGCTTTCTTGATCGCCTTATTGAGCGTGTCGGCGCAACGGGACGGGGCGTTGCGGCAGTGCATTTGCTGCTGCATTTCTCCGACGGATCCTGTCATGCAAAGCGTCTGTCGCTGCCCGAACCGGTTTTGGAACACGAGATTCTGTTTCACCTCATTAGCGGTCACATCGACGGACTCGATATGAAAGCTCCGGTCACGGAACTCCGGCTGCGTGTTGAGCCGTCGGATGTCGTTGCAACACAGCGCAATCTGTTCGGGACCGGATTAAAAAGCCGGTTCCGGTATGAGGAAACAATGAAACGGCTGCGTCGAATCGTTGGCAGCGAGCGGGTTGGATCGCCGAGGCCGTGTGATACGCATCGCCCCGGTGTTTTTGAACTGGTTCCGCTTCCGGCAGAGTTGGAAGAGTTCGTCGCGGAGAAAGGGGCGGTCGCCTCCGTTTGTGGAGCACCGGTCACCGGAGCGCCGGCCGCCGGAGCGCCGACGGTCGGAGCGCCAATCCGACGCTTTCGGGCAGGAACACGGGCCGGGGTGGTGATGCGGGACGGACGACCGGTGCGTCTGGAGGCAGCGACGGTCACGGGGGAGGTCATTGCCTCGGTCGGCCCCTGGTATGCTGTCGGGGACTGGTGGGATTCCGGAAAGAGTTGGAGTCGTGTCGAGTGGGATATCGAGGTGAAAGGCCAGGGCGTCTTTCGAGTCGTGAGAGAAGGG
>JAKSBG010000532.1 GCA_022361255.1 Verrucomicrobiales bacterium | reverse complement strand
GTCTACGCAGGTAACGCTGACAAATATCGCAGTGAGCTGGAAAAGCTCGATGCCTACGCAAAAGAAACGCTCGCCTCGATTCCCGAGTCTCAGAGAGTTCTCGTCACCGCTCACGATGCATTCAGCTACCTCGGACGCGCCTATGGAATTGAAGTTCGCGGCATTCAGGGAATCAGCACCGAGTCTGAAGCCGGCGTTCGCGATATTGAGGAGCTCGTTTCCTTTCTCTCCGAAAACAGCATTCCCGCCATTTTCGTCGAATCATCCGTCTCCGACAAAAATGTGAAAGCGATTGCCGAAGGGGCAAAAGCGAAAGGCCACACCGTCGTTATCGGTGGTGAGCTTTACTCCGATGCGATGGGAGTCGCCGGCACCTACGAAGGCACCTACATCGGCATGATCGATCACAATGTCACGACGATCGCCCGGGCACTGGGAGGCAAGGCTCCCGAAAAAGGGCTTAACGGAACACTTTCCCACTAACCGCTTTCCTTCTTTCCACATGAAACTTTCTCTTTTTCTTTCAATCCCCCTCCTCGCAACACTCGCTGCTTCGGCAGGCGACCCGGTTGACTACGGGAAAGCTCCGGCTGATCCCTCTATGGTCGACAAATCCGGCTACACACTCTTCAATCCGACACCACGCGAGCTCTGGCGGGACCTCTCCCCCGACCGGCCCGACGCAACCGAAAGTCCGGTCACCGTCGATGCCGGCGCGTGGGTTGTTGAAGCGAGCTATCTCGATTGGCGCCGCGACAACGGAGACGAATCCTACACCGTAATGGCGACCAACCTGAAGCTCGGCCTGACCAACGATACCGACCTCCAGTTTGTTTTCGATTCCTACACCTGGGAAAACCCGGCAGCAGGAGCCGGGTCCGAGGGCTTCGGAGACGTCCAGCTCCGCCTGAAGCATAATCTCTGGGGAAATGAGGGGGGCAGCAACGCCTTCGCCATCTTCCCTTTTGTCAAAATTCCGACGGGAACACCTCTTAGCAACGGCGAAGTCGAAGGCGGGCTCATCCTCCCCTTTGGCATGGATCTGACCGACGGTATCGGCCTCGGCCTGATGGCGGAAATCGATGCGGTTTACAACGATGTCACTCTGGACCACGACATCGAGTTTCTTCACTCTGCCGTTTTGGGAATCGATCTTACCGACAGGCTCGGAATGTTTACCGAATACATCGGAATCACCGGCCCGTCTACCTATCAGGCATACTTTGCAGGAGGCTTTACTTTGAGCCTGAGTGAAGATCTTGTGCTAGATTGGGGAACCCAGGTTGGACTGAATGACAACTCTGAGGATCTCGGGATCTTTGGAGGCTTCACCAAACGATTCTAACCGATCCACCACAATCTATGAGTCAGGTTTTGCAATCCATGTCCCCTCCCGGTGACGCCACCGGCGAGGATCTCTCTTTTCACCCTGACAATGTCCCGCTCGCCGTCCACGACCTCACGGTCGCCTACCAGCGGAAACCGGTTCTCTGGGATGTTGACCTCGATATCCCGGAAAACAAACTCGTAGCCGTTGTCGGGCCCAACGGAGCCGGAAAAAGTACCCTGCTCAAAGCCTGTCTCGACCTCATTCCCAAAGCATCGGGCGAAGTCGGGATCTACGGGCATCCTTACAAGGATCAGCGACACCTCGTCGCCTACGTCCCGCAGCGGGAAAGTGTCGACTGGGACTTCCCTGTCAGCGTTCTCGACCTCGTTGCCATGGGAACCTACCGGAAACTGGGATGGTTTCGCCGGGTGGGGAAAAAGGAACGCGAAGCTGCGATGAATGCGCTCGACCATGTCGGCATCTCCCACCTCGCGGACCGGCAAATCAGCCAACTTTCCGGAGGACAGCAGCAAAGAGCCTTTCTCGCCCGGGCGCTCGCTCAGGATGCCAAGGTTTACCTGATGGATGAACCTTTCGCTGCGGTCGATGCCGCCACCGAAGAAGCCATCGTGAAAATCCTCATCGAGCTCAACGAGCGCGGGAAAACCTGCGTCGTTGTGCATCACGACCTCGCTACGGTCGCCCGCTACTTCGACTGGGTCGTGTTGCTGAACATGCGCATTGTCGCTGCCGGCCCGACCGACGAGGTGTTCACAAAAGAAAACCTCGAAAACACCTATGGCGGTCGCCTCAGCCTTCTCAACGACGCCGCCCATGCTCTCGCCGATGTGGTTCGCTAGGGACAGAAACAAGCGCAACAGGGTTATGCCGGTGACCAGACAGGGTTGGATGCTCCACCTGACCCTGTTGTGTCTGGTTTGTCTGCTCCCTTCGACAGCAGGAGCAGCGACTTTGACCTGGGGAGAAGTTGCCGATGTTCTTCTTCTAAAAAATTACAACACCCGGCTCGTCGCTCTGTCCACCACGGCCCTCGGGTTTGCTGCGGGAATTGTCGGCGCCTTTCTCCTTCTCAGAAAACGTTCTCTCATGGGAGATGCGCTGGCACACTCTACCCTACCGGGAATCGCTGTCGCATTCATCGTGATGCTTGCCTTCGGGGGAACCGGCAAGGCGCTCCCCGGTCTGATCGTCGGGGCGGCGGTTTCCGGAATTGTCGGTCTGCTCGTGATGCTTGCCATCCGGAACACGACCCGCCTCAGCGATGACGCAGCCATGGGATTTGTCCTCAGCGTCTTTTTTGGCGCGGGACTGGCAATACTCGGCGTCGTTCAGAAAATGCCGAAGGCAAGTGCCGCCGGCCTGGAATCCTTTATCTACGGAAAAGTCGCCTCTATGGTCCTCGCTGACTACTGGCTGATCACAGGGATCGCGATTCTCTGCGCCATCGCATCGCTTTTCCTCTTCAAAGAGTTCACCCTGCTCTGTTTTGATGAATCTTTTGCCGCAGCGGAAGGATGGCCGACTTTCTGGCTGGATGTGATTTTGTTAGGCCTCGTCACGGCAGTGACCGTAACCGGGCTTCAGTCGGTCGGACTGATCCTGATTATTGCCTTCCTCATCACCCCGCCCGCCGCTGCCCGTTTCTGGACTGACCGTCTTTCCCTGATGGTATTTCTCTCCGCGATCATTGGCGCTGTCAGTGGGCTGCTGGGTGCTCTCATCAGCGCACTTCTGCCGCGTCTGCCCGCCGGAGCGCTCATCGTTGTGGTAACTTCCACCGTGTTTCTTATCAGCATGATCTTCGCCCCGAACCGCGGAGTTTTTGCGAGGTCACTGCGCCAGAAGAGGCTGAAGAACAAAGTCGATCGCCAGCACCTGTTGCGGGCTGCCTTCGAAATCCTTGAAGCCAATTCACCCGATTCCGAACACGTTATCAACAAGACCTTTTCGCGAAACGACCTTCTCGCGAAACGCACGTGGTCTCCGCGCGAGCTCGATAAGATTCTAAGAAAAGAAACTTCCTTCGGGCATCTCGACTCGCG
>JAKSBG010000138.1 GCA_022361255.1 Verrucomicrobiales bacterium | reverse complement strand
TTCCGCAAAGTCGTGGCGGTAGGTTGATCCGGCCCTGAATCGTCCGGATCCGATAGGCAGGAGCCAACCTCCGCGGTTGATTATCCGTTTTTCTCCTTCGAGTTCGGGAATGTCGAGGTCGAGAATATCTCCGGCAGCCGGGTTCATTGGTACCCAGTCAAAGAACCGGTTCTGATTACCTTGCCACCCCTGCGCGAAAATGACCCGGTCCGCTTCGACTCTTTTCCAGCGCACTCCATGGGCTGCACCGATTTCCGATCCCGCCAGGACATCCCTGCTATCGACCGAGGCGATCGCGTAAGCTGCGCGTTCGAGTAAATGCTGTCGTGTCGATTCGAGGAATAAAGGAACATTCAGCCAGCCGCCTTCTTTCATTTCAATACCCGAATGAGGGGCGTGAAATTTTGCCGTATCGATATTCAGATGTTCTGCATAGATCTCCCAGCTGGCTGGATCTGCTGACTTTCGGGCATCGAATTTCGCTTTTTCTGCGGCATTGCGGAAAATCCTCGCAATCCGGGTATGATGAAAAAAACGCTGCCCGGTTTTCTCCTCTGCATCCCAATAAAACTGCTTTGCGAAATTCAGTCGCGTCGAGAGATCCCCGGGGATTGAAAATCCGGTGCCCGTGATCGGCGTCAACAATCCGGCGGCGACTTTTGATGAAGTGACCGGTTCATCCCGGTCTACCACGAGAATCCGTTGACCGCGCTCCAGCAGCTTCCAGGCAAGAATGGAGCCTGCAAGTCCCTGCCCGACAATGAGAGTATCGATTTTCAAACTCAGAGGTGTCTCAAATACGGACACTAGGAGAGAAATCTGCTTTTCTCAAATCGAAGAATTTCGTTGGTTCATTTGCTCTGTTAATTAATTAAGAAAAATTAAATAAATGATTGTTTTCCGTTCAAAATCAGGCAAAAATGTATGGTTAATAGAATTTTCAGACTGGATCTAGTTATGAAGTTAATCACCTCTTCCAAATTTTTCATCTTTACCGTTGCCGCCTCTTTTTTGCTGACTGGCTGCAGTGATCCGCAAAAGCAGGCGGCAAAGATTTTAGAGGAGAAGGGATACGAGGCTGTAACTCGCGACTTGCTCGTTGCTGCCGGAGCAGGAGATTCGGAGAGCCTCATTCATTTCATGGATGCTGGTCTCGATATCAATTCGACAGACGGGAAGGGGAACACAGCGTTGATCAACGCCGCGTCGGCCGGCCAGCTTGAAACGGTGGAGAAGATCCTGGGAATGGGAGCAGATCCGCGTCATGTAAATTTGAATGGCAGGGATGCTTTGCTTACCTCCTCAGCCAAAGGCTATGAAGATGTAGCCCGAATGCTTCTCAGCCGTGGGGCTGATGCGTCTGTAAAAGACAAGGAGGGGTGGAGCGCACTTTCCATTTCTGCCTACAATGGGCACTCAGAGCTCGTATCGCTTCTTTCGTCGCGCGCGACTCCGGATGAACTTGACGACGCACTCCTCGTGGCGAGTTTCAGTGGAGATCCCGGTGTCATTAACAAGCTTTTGGGCCTGGGTGCCAACATTAATGCCCGCAGTCCGGAGGGAAAAACACCTCTGATGATCTCTGCTGATGGAGGCAAAGCTGATGCCGTTCGTGCTTTGCTCCAGAACCACGCAAACCCGTATGCGGAGGATAACAACGGCCAGACAGCCGCAAACCTCGCTGAGTTGGCAGGGCATGTTGAAGTGAAAGATTTGATTCTTTCTCCCTCGGAATGGGGGTCAACTCCCGAGGCTATGGAGCTCGCCGCTGAGCGCGAGGAGGCGAGGAACGCGATTGTTGACGGTACAGCTGTAGAGGAAACGCTCGCACCTGAAGCTTCTTTAGTGAGCCCGGAAAATTCTCTCGCTGCAGACCGCGAAACAGCGGAGGGAACCGATGGCGCACTGGTGCAAAATAATCAGCTCGATGCAGAAACCGCGAACGCGAGCGTTTCAGCTGCGGCCGCCGCTCCGCCGGTCGAGAGAAAACGTTCTGCAGCAATGCAAGTGCGAAAGCAGGCGAAAGAAAAGCCTGTCGCGGCGCTGAACGGGTCAACCATTCACTCGACCAGCCCGAAAGTGGCCCCGGTGAAATCCATGATTCTCGCTTCCTACCACGAAGAGCCTCTTCCCATCGCTGTGGAAAAGGTGGACGGGGACCGCGCCGAGATTCGCCGGCTTGATGAAAGCGGACAGCCGGTCGAGGTAGCTCCAGGCACCGTGATTCCCGGAACACCATACGAGGTGAAAGAAGTTACCCGCAAGTTCGTGAGCTCGAAGGAAGGAAAGGGGCGCATGGTCGACGTGTCCCGGGTGAAGATCGAAAACCGTGAAAGCGGAGCCACACACTTGCTGGTGCAGGATGTTTCCGGGCAGCCCTCTGACACCTACGCGATTCTGACATCAGCGAACAGCAACTATCGCTATGTCGTAAAGCGCGGCGATGTCTTTCGCACCTCGCAGCCTGATCTTGGCGTCAAGGACTACCAGGTTCTCGATATTCGCGCCAGCGGAGTGGTCGTCAAAGACCTCGCCACCGACGAGGTTGTCACCATCGCGAGGGATGGCGTGGTCGAACCGTAAGGGGGGCGTCGGCAGGGCTCTCCAACCAACCTCCCCCTCAACAGGGTTGTGTCTTCGACCTGACAGGGTTGTGCCCCGGAAGCAACAGGGTTGAGTGAGAGCCGTTTCGAAAGGGATCCCCGGAAGGAAGTCGGCGCTTAAATCACAGTCCCGTCAGGAATATCCGCGCTCTTGGGCACCACGACGATCCCATCGCGAATGTAGCAGCGCTCGAGATCTTCGTTCTCACGGTTGCCGGGATCGATTACCACATTGTTTCCAATCGTCGCATTTTTATCGATAATGGCACGGTGGATTCTGGTATTCTCACCAATCCGAATCGGTAATTCCTCCACGTCGCCAGTCTCTGTGACAAATTTTTTGTTGTAGTGGTCAGCGCCCATAATAATTGAGGCTGTGATCTCACAGCCCTTTTCGATTACTGAGCGAACACCGATGATGGAGTTGCGAATTTTCGCATTTGAAATGATGCATCCGTCTGAAAGCAACGCCTGTTGGATGTCGGCATCATTGATTTTGCTCGCTGGCAGGAGTCGCGCGCGTGTGTAGATCGGATTGTGCGGGTCGAAGAAGTTGAAGGCAGGAACGATCTTGGTGCATTCCAGGTTTGATTCGTAGAAAGAGCGTATCGTTCCAATGTCTTCCCAGTAGCCCTGAAACACAAAACTGTGGACGTTCTTCTTCTCAATGATGGAAGGAATAATATCGCCCCCGAAATCTTCCATGTCATTGTCGAGAGCATCTTCCATCACTTTTCGATTGAAGAGGTAAATTCCCATAGATGCCTGGAAGCGTTCCGAATCAGTGGGAATGCCGGCGGCTTCGAGAAGGGCGGGGGGCATGGTCAACTGATCGAGCAACTCGTCATTATCCTTCGGTTTCTCAACGAACCGGGTAATGCGTCCTTCGTCGTCCGTGTGCATCAGGCCGAATGCTCTCGCGGGATCGCGCTCGACAGGCGTGGTGGCAATTGTGAGGTCCGCTTTGGTTATTTCGTGTTGGCGAAGCATGGTACGAAAATCCATCCGGTAGAGCTGGTCGCCGCTCAGAATCAGGAAATGCTTGTAAGGCTTCTCCAGGAAGTAGCTCATGTTCTGGCGAACCGCATCGGCTGTTCCCTGATACCAGTTGTCATCTCCCGGGGTTTGCTGAGCGGCAAGCACGTGAACAAAGTTTTCCCCGAAGTGGTCGAAACTGTAGCCGCTCGTTACGTGGCGATTCAGGGACTCACTGTTGAACTGAGTGAGAACGTACATCTGGCGAATGCCGGAATTGATGCAGTTGCTGATCGGGATGTCGACAATTCGATACTTTCCTGCAAGTGGCACGGCGGGCTTCGAGCGGCGGTGGGTCAGAGGAAAGAGTCGGCTTCCCTGACCGCCTCCCATGATGATTGCCAACGTATTCTGAAGTGTCCGGTGTTGTGAATCGATTGCCATAGCGTGATGCTACAGTAATCTGTCTTGCCGGGATTTTGCACTGTTTTCGTGACAAATTTTTGATTTGGGCGAGTGTTGCGGCCTGCAATCTTGCGGAATCTGGAACTTATTACAATTATGTGCGGAATTATCGGATACGTTGGCAAAGCGGAAGCAACTCCCATTCTTTTGGAAGGTTTGCGCCGGCTGGAATATCGTGGATATGATTCGTCGGGGATTGCCGTGATGAACGGGAGTTCTGACGCTCCGATTCAGACTCGTAAACGCAGTGGCCGTCTCGACAATTTGCGGACTTTGCTCACAGAGAAACCGGCTGCGGGGCATTGTGGAATCAGTCACACCCGGTGGGCAACCCACGGCGAGCCGACTGACGCGAATGCTCACCCCCACAACGATAGCAGCGGGCGTCTCGCGCTCGTTCACAATGGAGTCATCGAGAACTACCAGGTTCTCAAAGATCACCTGGAAGAGGACGGGCATGTGTTTCATTCGCAGACTGATTCGGAAGTCCTCGCGCATCTCGTGGGAAACGCCTATGACGCGAGCAACGAAAGTGATCCGCAGCGTCGACTGGTCGAAGCGGTTCGTGAGGCGCTCCATCAGGTCGCCGGCACCTACGGGATTGTAGCGATGCACGCCGATGCTCCCGGTTTTCTGGTCGGCGCCCGCTTTGGTAGTCCGCTTGTTGTTGGTTTAGGAAAGGGGGAAAAGTTTCTCGCTTCCGATGTCGGCGCGATCGTTTCCCACACCACAGACGCAATTTATCTGCGGGACAGGGATCTGGTTTGTCTGACCGAAGACGACTTTTCGATTGAAAACGTGGACGGAGACCAGGCTGAATACGAAGTCAGCACCGTCGACTTCACTCCGGAACAGGCGGAAAAAGGGGAGTATCCCCACTACATGCTGAAGGAGATTTTCGAGCAGCCGACCTCAATTCAGAATGCCTTTCGCGGGCGGCTCATTGATGATCAGGCTTCGGCGATTCTGGGAGGGCTTCAGTTGACCCCCCGCGAGCTTCGCGACGTTGACCGCATTGTGCTCTGCGGATGCGGAACCGCCTCCCACGCAGCGATGGTCGGAGAGTATCTCATCGAACACCTGGCTCGAATCCCGACGGAGGTCGAGATTGCCAGTGAGTTCCGGTATCGCAATCCTCCTCTCGACAAAAATACGCTGGTTTTCGTGATCAGCCAGAGCGGGGAAACGATTGACACGCTCGCAGCGATGCGGGAGGGGCAGCGAAAGGGCCACCGCGTTTTGGGGATCGTGAATTCGGTCGGCTCAACGATCGCCCGGGAGTCCGACGGCGGGAGCTACCTGTACTCCGGTCCCGAAATCGGTGTAGCGGCGACGAAATCTTTTACCTCGCAGGTTACGCTTCTCGCATTGCTCGCGATCCTTCTCGGACGAATGAGGCATCTCTCTGTGGATGCAGGACAGCAGCTGCTGAAAGAATTGCGTGAGCTTCCGGCGAAGGTGGAGAAGATTCTTCTGCAGAGCGAACACATCCGTCAGATCGCATTGAAATATCTCGATGCGAAGGGAATGCTCTTTCTGGGACGCCAGTTCAACTATCCCACTGCTCTGGAGGGAGCTCTGAAAATGAAGGAAATTTCCTACATCTTTGCGAGCGGTCATGCCGCTGCTGAGCTGAAACACGGAATCATCGCACTCGTCAGCGAGGAAACGCCGAGCGTATTCATTATGCCGCGGGATTCGGTGTATGAAAAGAACGTCAGCACTCTCGAGGAGGTAAAGGCGAGAAAAGGCCCCGTCATCGCAATTACCACGGAAGGCTCGACGGAGCTCGAGCGCATCGCTGACGACGTGATCTATATCCCGCCGGTCTCTGAATGCCTCGCTCCGATCCTGGCAGCAATTCCGCTGCAGCTTCTCAGCTATCACTTTGCAGTGGCACTCGACTGTGACGTGGACAAGCCGAGAAACCTCGCCAAGAGCGTGACGGTGGAATAGACACCTGCTTTTACTCCGTGGCTTCAAGAGGGTCCGTCGGCATCTCGTCGAGCCACTGCAGAAGCAGTTGCTTCATGCTCGCAGCAAGTTCCGGCTTCTTCTGGGAAAGATTATTTTCCTCCGCCGGATCCGATTGCAGATTGTGGAGTTCCAGGTTTTCTCCGTCCAGGTCCATCAGGAGTTTCCAGTCGCCATCACGCATCGCGAGGCCGGGGCTGCGCGTGGGGTAGTGCCAGAACTGTCGCTTGCTTCGGGTAAAAGAGTCCCCTTGCAGAGCTGATGAAACATCTTCCCCGTCGCTCTCATATCCTGCGGGCATTTTGGCACCGGCGAGTGTGCAGAAGGTCGGAGTGAAATCACAGATATTGAGGACAGACTGGTCGTCGACCCGTCTTGCCGGAACGCCGCCGCCCGGCCAGCGGATCACTAGAGGGACGCGTATTCCGCCTTCATAGAGCGAGTGCTTCCAGCCGCGAAGCGGGCCGTTTGAACCTCCACGATTTTTCCCTGCTCCATTGTCGCTCGAGAAAATGACGAGCGTGTCATTTGCTAATTCCAGTTCGTCCAGCGTATCCAGGAGACGCCCGATCTGTGTATCCATGTAGCGGACCATAGCATAGTGATCCCGTTCTTTCTCAGGGCTGTCCGCAAACGGGGCCAGCATGTCTGCAGTCGGCGCATGTGGGGTGTGAACGTCCTTGAACCAGGCATTGAGACAGAAAGGCGCGTCAGCGTTTTCTTCACGGTGTTGCCTGAGAAATCGAATCGAGTCATCGACCACCGCTTTGCTGGAAAAGGTCACCCAGCTCTGATCGAGGTAGGGATAAATCTCGTGAGGTTCCGGCCAAAGTTTGAGATGCTTCCACGTCGGGCCGTTACCGGCGGTGGTTCGCGCATAGTGAAATCCGTATTTCTCCACAATTGGCGCATCGGGATGATTCACCAGAATTTCGGTCCGCCCGGAGAAGTCCCCGGTCGGGTTTTTGAGATCGCTGATCTGAAAGCTGCGCCCACTCCCACCGCCAAGGTGCCACTTCCCGATCATGGCCGTTCGGTATCCGGCGTTTTGCAGGGCGCGGGGAAGAGACGGGGCATCGATTCTGAGCCAGTCGGGCATGTGGCGCTTTTTGTTATCCGCCAGGAAGGAGAGATGCCCGAAAATCCGATGTCGGGAAGGAAACTGTCCCGTCATTGCCGAGGCGCGGGTCGGCGAACAAACGCAGTGACTGACGTAGAACTGAGTAAATCGTGTGCCCTGTGCGGCCAATTGATCGAGTCGAGGCGACTGCGCGACATCGCTTCCGTAGCATCCGAGATCACCATACCCGAGATCATCAGCCAGGAGAAAAAGGATGTTCGGGCGGGGTGCCTCTTCGCCCGAGCTGGCCATGGCAAAGAGGAAGAGGAGGGCGGTGATTGCGGCGCAGGCGGGTCTCATGCCGGTAGCATCCGCGCGAATTGCAGGTGACACCATTCCGTCATCAAGTGAGACACAAAAAGCTCTGTCCCACTGTCGGTGAATTTTACGCCTGACTTTCCTCTCAAAAAGGGCATCTTTTCAGAGTTCTGACAATGGATAGCGACGATCCCACTTCCGCAAACTCCGCGACCGACGAAGGTAGCGCGATCAAACAAATTGCCGTGTTTCTCCCGAATCGGAGCGGTGCTTTTGTCTCGATTTTGAATCTGCTGCAAAGCAACCATGTCGTGGTTCTGGGGCTTTCTGTTCAGGACTCCATCGACAACACGGTGGTTCGCCTCGTGGTTAGTGACCCGGACACAGTGGAGACCGTTTTTATGGAGAAAGGAATTCCATTCAACTCGACTGACCTCGTAGTGGTGGAACTCCGGGAGGGAGCGGAGCAGTTGCCGGAATGCCTTCGCATCCTCCTCAATGCAGAGACCAATGTGCATTTCATCTACCCGCTTCTGACGCAGCCCAACGGGCGTGCCGCCGTTGCGATGTGTGTTGAGGACAATCAGTTCGGTGACTCGATCCTGTCGAAAGCCGGATTCAAAGTGCTTCGACAGGAAGACCTGAGCCGTTGATTGAGAGAATCACGCGCTGGCTCTTCGGTAGAGAGAGTCGACCGCGTTGCGAACATATTGTTCGTCCGACAGTCCGATCGTTACTTCCTCGGGAAATTCCGTGATCTCCCGAAAGTGGTCTGCGAGTTGGGAAAAAAGTTGCAAGCGACAGTCCGGATTGAGCTCGTTTCTTCGTGCCACGGCATCGAGGGCAATGCGGGCTTCCTCAGGAGAAGTGTGTCTTCTCAGTCGCGCTTCGAGGTGGGGGAGTCTTGCAAAAGAATTTTCCTCTACCGTCATGGCTTCGCTGAATTCCGGTGCGGGAACCTCTACTTCGCGAATCACGAGGGTGCCCGCAGCAATGTCTCCCATTCGCTGACAGCGTTTCGTGAAAAGGCAGCAGATACCGCCCAGCAGGTAAAAAGTGGACGGGAGAATATCGAGAAAGCGGAACAGGTTTCGAATGACGATCTGTTTCAGCCCGAGCGAGAGTCCCCGTTCGTCGATGACACGGAGTTTGAAAACACGTTTGCCGAGAGTTTGACCGCCCCAGAGCCATTCCGCGATCATCCCGTAGAGAGTAGCGACCAGAAACTGCAGGAGAACGATCATTGCGGTCCCGAAATCAGAAAGAAGATCTCCGATTACAGGGATGGCTGAGACACTGATTTGGAGGATCGCAATGACCTGGGAAACCAGCATCGTCAAAGCAATAACCACCGCGAAGTCGATCGCGAGGGCCATGCAGCGGCTGAAAGGACTCGCAATGGGGACCGTGAAGGTCACTCCCTCCGGCGTGCGGACTTCCAGCGATGTCGTGTTTCCTAACATGTCACAATAGTATTCCGGATCAGGCGGCCTCCCGGACCGGGCGCTTCCTCCCGCAGAAAGTAAGGTAAAGGAGAAGGGCGCAGAGCTGTAGAGAGCCGAAGGCAATTTTCCAGGGGTAGAACTGCGGTGCGTGATACTGGGAAAGAAACGATTCGATGATGCCGGCCCAGACGAGAAGAAGAGCAGCGCCTCCGACGAGCGTGAGCAAGTCGCCCCTGATTCGTGAGAAACGCTGTCGGAGTTTCAGGTTTGTTCCCCAGCCGAACATCGTCCGCGCGATGATGAGTCCTGCCTGCCCTCCGATAAAGATCGCCGGGAGCTCGAACGATCCGTGCGGCAGCAACCATGCCGTGAGAAACACCCCCTGACCGTCTGCGATGTAATCAAACATGACAACTCCGATCAATGTTCCGTTGTAAAACAGCAGCACGAGCGTAAAAATCCCCCAGAGAAACCCCAGCACCATCGCGAAAATGGTCACCTTGGTGTTGTTCACCATAAGTTGGGACGAAAAAGTGTGGCGCCCCTGAAAGGCGTCGAAATCCTGCTTTTCCTCCCGCTCAACCCGCTTTGACGGCTTTTCATTGAGGTGCGAAAACTGGGGCGGTATGAAGTCCGACTTCAGGTCGTAATTCATTCCGATCGCGGCGGCTCCGAATCCCGCTCCAACCCAGAAGGCGAGAAAGGATATCACGAAGGCAAGCCAGTGCCGGCGAAAGGTATTGGGGAAGGTGCGCCAGAACCAGTCCCAGGGTCGGAAGGGAACCGACTCCCCGCCGTTCCCGTGGAGGTGGCTGTAGGCTCGCGCGACGAGGCGTTCCAGGAATTGTGCCGTCTCAACTTCCCCGGCAAAGGTCTTCAGCTTCACCAGGTCGGATGAAGTGCGCTGGTAAAGATAGAAAAAACGCTGGGCCTCTTCGAGGGGTGGCTTGCGATTTGGGTCCTCGGTTCGGGCGCGCAGGAGGCCGGACAGCTCATCCCAGAATGGCTGCTCCTTCGCGATGAACTTATCGAGATCGAGGATCACGGAGCAGAGTATGGGGAGAGTCGCGCCCTGATTCAAGGACGAGAGTGACTTTTTCGGACCCAACCCTGTTGAGTCGTGCACTCGACCCTGTTAGATCAGCGACCTGACAGGGTAGGATCTACAAGGTCGGCGGACCCTATCGAATCTGACTCAGAATTTTGTCAGCAGCCGATACGGAGCGCCCGCCCACGTCATCCCAGGAAGAGTAGGTCGTGACTCCGTTGACGACTCTCGGAGCCTGACGGGGGCCACTGCTCTGTGATTCCACCATGTTGGACTCGACGATATCTCCCTGACCTTCCACGATCTCGCCGTTAGCGATGATTGTTTCGGCTCCGGTAAGATCGATGGTTTTCTCCTTCTTCGAAGGACGGATTGCCTTGATCGGATTGGGCGGAGCCTTAATCGAGGGCACTTTGAGATTTTTCATTGGATTCGGAATATTGAATCCGGATTTCTCTTTCTGCGGAGGATCGACTCCGGCAAAGGAGGGGAGAGGTTCAGTGGAGGCTGGTTCTGCTTCCACCGGAGCGGGCGCTTCCACCACTTGCGGCGCCGGTGCAGGGGCGGGCTCCGGACCTGTCGTGACAGCGGGGGCGCTCATTTCCGGCGTATCCTGCGGGGCATCCGCCGGATCATTTTTGGATTTTCTTCCGAAGAATCCGAACATTTTTGACTTTTTCTTCTCCGATTCCTGTTCCGCCCCGGCAATGGCTTCGCTCGGGATATCGGAAACGTCGCTACGTGTATCAGCGATGGCCTCTTCCACGACCACGGGAGCGGTGGGGGTGTAATCGCTCGTCGGGGCCGGCTGGTTCTGGTCGGGATACACGGGAGCAGCCTGAGAAGGAATCGGCTCGATTACATTGGTATCGGTAGCTGCATTGCTCTTTTCTTTTTTGCCAAAGCTGAAGAGGCCTGTCTTCTTCTTAGCGGCTCCCTTTTTGACTTTCTGACCGTCTTCGATCACGTAGGAGACGGAGTCAACCTGCTGAGGCGATCCTCCGCGAAAGATGTTTTCGCCGTTCGGAGCGGGCATGGCCGGAGGCTTCGGTGCGGCCTGTTGAGTCTCCGTAGGCGCGGTGTAGGACGCATTCATTGGAGCGGTCGGGGAATCGGGGAAAAGCCCGGCGCTGATTTGCTCTTTGTTGCGACCGAAGCCGAATATCCCTCCGCCCCGTTCGACCTGAGCGTCGGCCGGAACAATTGCGAGAGTGAGGAGGAGAGTGAAGGAAAGTTTCTTCATCAGTGTTTCGATATGAGGAGTATATCAGAAGGGGGCAACCCGGGCAAGGCAGCCCGTCGACACTCTTTGTAACGAATGAAAACAGGATTTAATGGCCCTTTTTTCCTTTTTTCTCCTTCAATGATGCCAGAAAAGCGACGACATCGCGGATTTCTGTCTTCGTCAGAATGTATCCCATCGGGGGCATGGCGGATACGGGAGGTTGGCGTGTCTCGATTTCGGACATGGCAATTGTCTTTTCGACCTGCTGACTGGAATCATCGGGATCGGGGATTTTGAGGACGACTTTCTCCCCGGTTTCCTCGAGCAGGGCGCCGCCGATGCTTTCCCCGTTTTTCAAGGTGACCATCGTCATGCCGTATCCGGGGACGACGAAACCGCTCGGGTCGACGAGCGCTGCGAGGAGATGTTCGTGATCGACGCGCGAACCGATCCCGGTGAGTTCCGGTCCGGCGACACCTCCGTCGCCGTTTATTTTGTGGCATTTGGCACATTGACCGGCGGCATGAGTCAGGAAAATCTCTTTCCCGCTTTTCACGTCGCCGCCTTTCAAAGCGGCGCGAAAGGGGGCGACAGGGTCGCTTGCATCGAGGGATGACTGGTAATCGGCGAGAAGTTTCGCAATACTTTCGTCAGCCTTTTTTGCTTCCGCCCCTTCGAGAAGGTCGAGCAGGGCTCCGGGTTTTTCCTTCTTCCAGTCTGCGAGCCTGTTCCGGAAAACTTCTGTCGCTTTCGGACTCTCCATTTTGGAAAGAAGTCGATACCCCTGCTGGCGGGTTTTCAGATCACCGGACTCCGCCATTTTGATCGCCTCTGAAACAGCACGTTCCTGATTGGCAGAACTCAGTTGATCAACGACGGCAGCGCGAAAGGCAGCCTGTTCAGAGGAAAGTAGACTGTCCCAGTGCGGATCGAGCGCGTCGATATTCTGACGGGCAAGGCCCTGCAACGACCCGATTCGCGCGTCGAGGTCGGCTTCTTCATCGGATATTTGTTTTACCAGCAGCTCTTCAGGTGCTTCTGCTCCGTATTCAAGAGCGATACCGGTCGCGAGGCTGATCAGGTTGCCTTCGGCTGTGTCAAATACCGGCTGCAGGCTTGCTTTGACCGCTTCACTGATGTCGGGTCGTTTAGCCGGATCGAGCGGGCGGTAAAAACCGTTGGTCGAGTCGACCGGTTTGGGCTGTTTCCATTCCTGAATTGCCTTGGTCTTTTGTGGATCTACCTTGACGCCTTGATGACCTATGATGTGGCCCAGGTATTCAACTTCCAACTTTCCAAATTTGCATTTACTCTGTTTTGCATATAGATTGTCTTCTCATAATAGTTGGAGGGCCTGTTTTA
>JAKSBG010000503.1 GCA_022361255.1 Verrucomicrobiales bacterium | reverse complement strand
GAAAGGAACACGCTTCCGCTACACCGTGAATCTGGATTTTGAGCCATTCAAACTGAACAGCCGCTACATCGGTCTGTTTTTCAAATACCTCGTCCGCAAGGAGCATTCCTACCGAATCGTCGACCGCCTCATCGGACTCCGCCTGCTTTCCGTCGCCTACTTTACGCTGAAGCGCTCGCGCCCGAAAATGGTTCCCAAAATCGCCCGGAAGAGCGCCATGGGGATCGATGCGGTGTTTAAGTAATTCTTTTCCGAGTACGGAAGACCAGCGCCCCCGGATTCATGAAAACCATTCATTCCTTCTTCACCGCTCTCCTTCTCTACTCCTCTGTCGCGCACGCGGCACCACCCAACATTCTTTTTATCGCCGTCGACGATCTGCGCCCGGAACTGGCGACCTACGGAGCGGAAGTAAAAACGCCCCACCTCGACCGGCTCGCCGAAAGCGGGGTCCGGTTCGATCGCGCCTACTGCAATCAGGCGGTTTGCGGCGCTTCGCGACTTTCCCTGATGGGCGGGCTCTATCCGACAAAGACCGGGGAACAAAACTACCACGTTACCGGATGGAGAAAACGCCACCCCGATCTCGTCACGATGAATCAGCACTTCCGGGCTAACGGCTACCAGGTCATTGGCACCGGAAAAATCTACCACGGCACCGGCGGCGAAGGAATTGATCCGCAGAACTGGGATGAGTGGATACAGGTGCCGGGTAAATCGTACGTTCTTCCTGAAAGCACCGCAGAACAAAAACGGCGTATCAAAGCCAATCCCGGATCAACGGGCAAAGACCATCGCGGAACCGTCACGGAATCTGCCGATGTTGCCGATGACGTCTACACCGACGGAGCACGAGCCGTCGTAGCAGCGGAGAAACTGAGCGAACTGGCGGGAGGAGATCAGCCTTTCTTCTTTGCTGTCGGGTTTATCAAACCGCACCTGCCGTTCATCGCTCCGAAGAAATACTGGGATCTCTACGAACGCAGCGATTTCTCCATGCCGGACAATCTCTCCTTTCCACCTGGATACCCCGATTACGCCCGGAATGCCAAAGCCGGCGAGATGTCCAAATACTCCGATTACGAAGGAAAGTCACCGCTCGATTTTTCCGATGAACTGAACAAGCGGCTTCTCCATGGATATGCTGCCTGCGTCAGCTACACCGACGCGAATGTCGGCCTGGTACTGGACGCGCTGGAAAATTCCGACGCCGCCGACAACACCATCGTAGTTTTCTGGGGCGACCACGGCTGGAAGCTCGGGGATCATTCCAGCTGGTGCAAACATACCAACTTCGAGGTCGATACGCGGGTCCCCCTCATCATGCGGGTTCCCGGTGGAGAAAGCGGAGCTGCCTGCCAGGAACCCGTCGAGCTGATCGATCTTTACCCCACCCTTTGCGACCTCGCTTCCATTGAAAAGCCGGCCCATCTCCAGGGAAAGAGTTTTCAGAACCTGCTTTCCGACCCGGACGCCGATCACCGGACCAGCGCCTACAGTTCCTATCCACACGCACAAGTGACGGGCCACAGCATCCGCGCCGGGAAATACCGCTACACCGAATGGTATCGGAAAAAGGAGAAGAAGCCCGAGGCCTTCGTTTTAACGGACCTGGCCGCAGACCCCGGCGAAGAGACGAACGTTGCCACCGAACCGGAACACGCAGAAGCGCTCGACCGGTTGAAGAGAGAATTGCGGAAACGAATGGCAGAAGCCCTGCGATAAACGCCTTTCCTCCCCCGAACAAAAAAGGGCCGTCCTTTGGCAAGGACGGCCCCTTTCTTTTTGAGGGTGTGAGGGGTAAATTCGGCTCGTTTTATAAAAGCTGCCTGATCGGATCAGTAGTCGAGAGCAACTTCACCGACTTCTTCGGGAATAAGGTAGTCACGACCTTCCGCAAGAGCTTCGGAGGCTTTTTCCAACCACTGCATCACCTGCACCTCAGCGAAGCGGGGAAGAGCAGAAGGGTTGTTGAGAGCTTCGGCAAATTCGACTTCCGTGCTTTCCATCGCCGTTTTCAAATCGTCTCCCATCCCGGGAAATTCGATCTGGGAAGCTCCGAGGTAGCGGGTGGCCTTTTCCGCAGCGCTTTTCTTCCATTCAACGACGTGCCCGTCACCCGGCAGGTGGGCGACGACGTAGTCTGCCGCATCCGCGAAAATCTCCGTGAGGTCGCTGATCTCCTCGTTGCAGCGTTCGCTCTGGTTGTTGGGAATCACAAGAGTCATCTCGGTATCCAGCTCGGCGAGAAGATTCTCCAGTTCACCTTCTTCACAAATTTCACCGAAGATGCGCGCGGCGCCGGTGTGAACGTCAAAAACGACCGCGTCGTGGTGGTCGAGAGCACCGATCAGTTGAGAAATCTCGAATTGATCCTCCAGATCCCAGAATTCTCCGGAAAAGGAGTCCGTCATGTCCATTTCGTTGGAAGTGACGAAGAGATGATTGACCTCAAGATCCTTGAGGTGGTGGGAGATAGCACGTGCTGTGGAGGATTTCCCGGAGCGCTCCAAATCGTTAACGACTACAATAAGCTTTTTCATGGCAGGTCAAATTTACAGCTTGACTATAAATTTTATAATTAGCACCGCAAGCCAAAAATTTAAGTTTTTTAAAAAATTATTAAATCCGTAAGAATTTGCGGCAGGAGGTTATGTTGTTTTGGGTTGTTGTTTGTATTTCGGGCGGGATCGCCACGAAGTTTCCTATTCATACGACCCTGCCCCACCGTTTATGTTCACAATTTCGCAAAAAAATTTGGAGAATTTCGCAATTCTGCGTCGATTTTCCCCTGATCGGAAGGTTCCCCCTCTAAAAAACCTATCCCTGCGCTACCATTGTATCTCTTTTGGCACGGGCTTTTCCTTTGACGGATTGTCTTTCCTCCATAGGGTAGCGCCGGTCGCCTCCCGGAGGATGGTGACGAACCCGTTCAATCCAGTGATTGAACACCCTCGTTTGGAACGAAACACGCTTACCTAATAATACTATGGCATCCTACGGAATTAACGGATTTGGACGGATTGGCCGCAATGTTTTGCGCGCCATGACCGATGAACAGCTCAAGAAAGTCGTTGCAATCAACGACCTGACTGACAACAAAACTCTTTCTCACCTGCTGAAGTATGACTCCACCGCAGGCCGCTTCGACGGAACCGTCGAATACGACGATGAGTCCATCACCGTGAACGGGCACCGCATCATCGCGACAGCCGAGCGTGACCCTGCTGCTCTCGACTGGGGTAGCAAAGGTGTCGACGTCGTGCTCGAGTCCACCGGATTCTTTGTTGATCGCGCCGGAGCCGGAAAGCACATCGAAGCCGGAGCCAAGAAAGTAATCATCTCCGCTCCTGCCAAAGAGCCTGATCTGACTTTCTGCATCGGAATCAACGACAATCTCTACAACGCAGACGAGCACCACATCATCTCGAACGCTTCCTGCACCACCAACTGCCTTGCGCCGATGGTAAAAGTCCTCAACGACTCTTTCGGTGTGGAGAAAGGATTCATGAGCACGATTCACTCCTACACCGGAGACCAAGTCGTACTCGACGCCCCTCACAGCGACCTTCGCCGTGCACGGACAGCAGCAGAAAACATCATCCCCTCCAGCACCGGAGCGGCCAAGGCAATCGGCCTCGTTATCCCTGAGCTGAACGGGAAACTTCAGGGCGGTGCGTTCCGCGTTCCGACTCCGACCGGTTCTGTTACTGACTTCAGCGCTGTTCTTTCCAAGGAAACAACCATCGAGGAAATCAACGCCGCTTTCAAAGCAGCCGCAGAAGGCCCCCTCAAAGGAATCTTCCACTACAGCGAAGATCCCCTCGTCCTCAAGGACATCGTAGGTGATCCTCACTCCTGTATCCTCGACGGTCTCACGACGATGGCACAGGGTAACTTCGTGAAAGTTGTCGGCTGGTATGACAACGAGTGGGGTTACTCCAACCGCGCCGTCGACGCAATGGAACTTGTGGGAGGCAGCCTCTAAGGCCCGACCGCCTGCGTTAGTTACATCGCAATCCGAACTTCGGGCGCCCTGGCTGCAAAGTTAGTGGCGCCCTTTTTCTTTCAAGAAGCCTAGTAGCAACGAAGAAAAGGAGCAGAGAATCCAACCCTATGAAACTTTCCATCCGAAACATCGCCCCTGCCGGAAAACGCGTTCTCATGCGCGTCGATTTTAACGTCCCGCTCGACGACGACGGCAATATCACCGACGACAGCCGGATCAAAGGCGCGATCCCTTCCATTGAGCATCTCACCAATGCCGGCGGCCGCGTCATTCTCATGTCTCACCTCGGCCGTCCCAAGGGGGAAAAGAATCCCGCTTTCTCTCTGAAACCCGCCGCAGACCGTCTCGGAGAGCTCATTTCCGCAAATGTGAAATTCGTCGATGACTGCGTCGGCCCCGATGCCGAAGCTGCTGTCGCCGACCTGAAGGATGGAGAAGTTCTTCTCCTCGAAAACGTACGCTTCTATGCAGGGGAAACGGACAACGATCCCGAATTCTCCAAGCAGCTCGCCACACACGGAGACATCTACGTGAACGACGCCTTCGGAACCGCTCACCGGGCCCACGCCTCCACCGCCGGAGTCACCGCCCACATCGACACCTGCGCGATGGGATTTCTCATCGAGAAAGAACTCGAGTTCCTCGTCGATAAACTCAAAGAGCCGCAGCGCCCCTTCGTCGTCATCATGGGCGGAGCCAAAGTTTCCGACAAGATTAAGATTCTGGAACGCCTCATGGAGAAAGCCGACGCTTTCATCATTGGTGGGGCGATGGGAACCACCTTCCGTCTCGCCCAGGGCTACGAAGTCGGAAAGAGCTTTGTCGAAGACACTCCCGAGGCACGCCAGATGGCTCTCGATATCATCGAAACCGCCAAAGCGAACAACGCCGAATTTCTTCTCCCCGCAGATACACGACACGCCGCTGACTTTGCTGACGATGCACCGACTGAGTGCACCGCACCATGGGAAGACGGAGGAGCCATTCCCGCCGACCGGGAGGGCATCGACATCGGAGACCTCGCCTGCGAAGAATTCGCCGCAAAAATTGCAGAAGCCGGAACTATCGTCTGGAACGGACCGATGGGCGTCTTTGAGAAACGCGGATTCGACATCGGGACGAAAGCCGTGGGTGCCGCAATCGCCGCAAACGAAAGTGCTATCAAAATCGTGGGCGGAGGAGACTCTGTCACTGCCGCCAACCAGTTCGGATTCGGTGAAAAAATGGACCACATGTCCACCGGCGGAGGAGCTTCCCTCGAATTGCTCGAAGGAAAAGAACTCCCCGGTATTGCCGCCCTCGACGACGCCTGACAACGAAACTGAACAGGGTTACGGCAAGCACCTAACCCTGTCAGGTCACTGACCAAACCCTGTTGAATACAAAATCTTACCCTTACTCCTAATCCTAGTCTTACTCTTCGCCAGAGAGTAAGAAGAAGAGTAAGAGTAGGAGTAAGAGTAAGAAAAAAGTTCGGAACCAACATTCTCTACTCCTTTACTTCTCAACTACTCCACTTCTTCAAAAACATGAGCCGCAAACCTATCATCGCCGCCAACTGGAAAATGAACGTGACGCCTTCCGAGGCAGCCACCTACCTGGACACGTTCCTCGCCAACTACACCGAAGCGCAAGCCACTGACATTGTCATCGGTGCTTCGTTCGTCACTCTGCCGAAAGCAGCTGAGCTGATCGGACCCAACCCCGCCGTCTCCGTCGCCGCACAAAACATGTCGCACGAAGCATCCGGAGCATTCACCGGGGAGACCAGTGCCGCGATGCTCAACGACATCGGCACCGACTACGTCATTCTCGGTCACAGCGAACGACGTTCGCTCTACGGGGAGGACGACGCCGTCATCAATAAGAAAGTCCACGCCACTCTCGCTGCGGGAATGAAGCCTATCCTCTGCATCGGCGAATCTCTCGAAGAGCGCGAAGGCGGTCAGTTGGAAAACGTGCTTCGCACCCAGCTTTCCGGCAGCCTTGCCGACATCAGTGCCGAGCAGATGGCTGACATCGTCATCGCCTACGAACCGGTCTGGGCCATTGGAACCGGAGTTACCGCAACACCAGAGCAGGCGCAGGACACGCAGAAATTCGTTCGCAGCGTTCTCGAAGAATTGTTCGGAGGCGACGTCGCCGCCGCTACGCGTATCCAATACGGTGGTTCGGTAAAGCCCGGCAACGCCGTCGAGCTCCTCGGCTGTCCGGACATTGACGGATTCCTCGTAGGAGGTGCCGCCCTTGATCCCGAAAGCTTCGCGCAGATCGTCGCTGCGGGAACAGCAGGCTGATCAAACTTTCGGAATCCAACCTTTTGGAAAAAAGAACCCGCAGTCGAGAGGCTGCGGGTTTTTTGCGCTGTGATCACTGTCGACAGCAGAATGAAATCGCGATAACTTGAAGCAATGAGAATTGATCGAGTCGAAATTGAGAACTTCAAAGGAATCGAAAAGGAGTCCTTTAAACTCGATTCCAATTTTACTGTTTTTGTCGGGGAGAATGGGTCCGGGAAAACGACGGTTTTGGATGCGGTATCTTTTGTTCTTTTTCCCTGGATAATGGGGGCTGCATCTCGATTCGAGTGGCACGATGGTTTTGTTCGCATCGTACCTGATGAGCTTTCTGACTCCGGTCAGTTTCGCGAAGTTTTTCCAGTTTCTGTTGTCGCCACTGGAAAGGTTTGTGAAGAACAAATGACTTGGAAGCGGAAAGACGATTCTAAAACTTATCTAGATCAATCAATTAGAATAGATGAAGGCCTACAGCCTTTTGTTTCGAAAGCGGAAAAACTCAGAGCCTCACAAGGCGAGAAAAACGAATGGCCTCTGTTGTCTTATTATCGAGCTGATCGGGGTAGTCCTCCGGTAAACAGTGCTGATTGGAATAAAATCATGACTGCTAAACTGATTCGACCAGACGGTTACCTTGACTGGTCAGACTCTGAACAATCGACTTCTGCTTTTATCGAATGGATGGGAAGACAGGAGGCGATTGCATTCCAGGAATCGTCAGAGAGTCAAGCGGCAAAGGCTGTTAAGGCTGCAGTTTTAAGTTGCTTGCCAAATGCAACGAAGTTTGGATTTTCTGCACGGTTGGCTGAACCTGTAGTACATTGGGAAGACGGAACTACAATCCCTTTCTCGAAACTTTCGCACGGGCAAAGGGCAACCATTTCTTTGGTTGGTGATATTGCTCGGAGAGCCGCAATAATTAATCCTCATCTTGAGGGCTCAACTATCGGTGAAACCCCCGGCGTCGTCCTAATCGATGAGTTGGATCTCCACCTTCACCCGCGCTGGCAGCGGAGAATTGTCGATGACCTGAAACGGACTTTCCCCAAGATCCAATTCATCGCCACAAGTCACTCCCCTTTCATCATTCAATCCCTCGAACCGGGCGAGCTCAGGGTTTTGGGTCGCGAAGAGCCGAAGATCGAATACTCCAATCAGGGAATCGAAGAGATCATTCGATTCATTCAAGGAGTGGAATCTCCCGAAGTGAGCGAGCGGTATGCGGAAAAGAAGAAAGCTGCAAAACAGTATTTCGAAATGCTCCGTGATGGCAAAACGCTGGAAGATGAAGAAGTCAAAGATGCGAAAGAGAAGCTCGATAAAATCACGGCGAGCTACTCGGCAAATCCCGCTCTCGACGCATTTCTGGATGTGAAAACCACCGCCGCCTCTTCAGTTGTGCGGGAAGACTCAGAGTAAAATGCGCCCCATTGATCGAGGTGAGGCTCCCGGTGAATTTGAGGAGTATGGCGATGCCAAAGAAGATCTGGTGGCTCGGCTCGGCCTGTATTGCAGTTACTGCGAAAGACCAATTCTAACGAATTTGGCGGTCGAGCATGTCCGCCCCAAGTCCCTCTATCCCGAGCTGGAACTTTCCTGGGATAATTTCGTTCTGGGCTGTGTAAATTGTAACTCGACCAAGCTGAATCGCGACGTGGTGAGAAACGACTTTATTCTTCCCGATCAAGACAACGCTTTTCGCGCTTACGTTTACACTCAGGAAGGAGCTATTCTCATTTCGGAAGATTTGACGGAAGAAGTTCAGGAAAAGGCCGGGAAAACACTTTGGTTAACCGGCTTGAATAAGTTTCCGGATGAGTTCGAAGGCGAAGAGTTT
>JAKSBG010000501.1 GCA_022361255.1 Verrucomicrobiales bacterium | reverse complement strand
TGGAAATACGTCTTCGGCGATTCCCGCCCCAAGACACGGAAGAACAAAGGAGCCGGCCTCGATATCTCCCCTGCTGTTCGCGACTACCTTGGTATTCCGAGTGGCTACGGCACCGTGGACTGGCGCTTCGTGGATATCGATGAGGTTCCCGACGGTCCCTGGAAAAACTGGGGTGCCAACAATCCCTTTGCCAATTCCGGACTCACCGAAAACGGAACGGACAGCGCGTCTGAAAGCATACTGAAGGTCCGCGAACTCCGCGACCGCCTCATTGCACTCGGCGACACGGAAGTGGATGAGGGCACCGAAGCGCGAGTCGAGTAGAGAAAACCCGACTGCGCCGAGAAAGCTCTGGATTTCCAGAGCAACCATGCACCATACTTGCGTTGCATGTTCGATACCCGGCTCCGCACCATCGCAATCGTGACTGTCGCCAGTTGCACGTTCTCCCTTCCCTCCAACGTTGCCGCAAACTGGAAAACCACGAAAATCAGCGACGTCACCTACGTCGCACTTCAGGACTACGCGACCGCGTTTCGAATGCAGCCGGCAAAGAAGCGAAAGGACAAACGGGAGCTCGCTTTCTCCGGTGAGCACCACCAGCTCGTCGTCAAAACGGGAACCCGCGAAGCAATCGTCGACGGCGTGAGACACTGGCTTTCCTATCCCGTTGTTACTTCCGGAGGAAAAGCTTTCGTCTCACTGGCTGATATCAATTCAACTCTCGGGCCCGCGCAGAGCCCCGGCTCCGTGCAGCACCGGAAGATCAAAACCATCGTCTTCGATCCCGGCCACGGCGGCCACGATCGCGGGGGAAAAAGCGTCTACGGATATGAAAAAGACTACACGCTCGATGTCGTCAACCGCGCCCGGCGAATCCTCGAGTCGAAACGGGTCAAAGTTGTCCAGAGTCGCCGGTCTGACTTCTTCGTTGAGCTTTCCCAGCGTCCCGCAATGGTGAGCAACTACAAGGATCCTCTTTTCGTCAGCGTTCATTTCAATTCCGCCGGTTGGAAACCCTCTGCGAACGGCGTTGAGGTCTATGCTCTTCCCCCGCAGGGGCTTCCGACTACCGGAAAAGCACCTGATCCGATCCTCGACCGGCGCCCCAGCGACGGGCATGCCGTGGTTCCCGCCAGTTTCGTTTTCGCCAACACCATGCATCACACCCTGCTCGGGAAACTGGGCAGCTTTGACCGGGGTGTGAAGCGGGCCCGCTACGCCGTGCTCCGGCACTGCGACGTTCCCTCCATTCTCATTGAAGGTGCCTTTCTCACGAATTCCACGGAAGCGAAAAACATTCACTCGTCCGCGTGGCGCGAAAAGTTTGCCTCGGCAATCGCCGACGGGATCCTTGCCTACATGGAACTGGCTAACAAGAACCAGCTCCCGCCACGGGCGTGGAACTACAAGCGCGCTTCAACAGACGAATTCGTCTGGGAGGAATGAGAGGCAATCAGCGCCCCGAATAGTAAATACGGATCGGGGTGCCGACGTCGCACCACTTGTAGAAACGCTTCGCAGCGTTACGTCCCGTGAGCGGCAAACGAACACACCCGTGTGACGCCGGGTAATTCGGGACATGGCTGGAGCCATGAGCGAAAATGTGCCCGCTGATTTGAACGCTCCACGGCATCGGCGCATTGTGATAGCGGCTCGAAAAATGGGTCTCCGATTTGTAGGGGCCGGCGCGGAAATTTCCTGTGGGAGTGCCGCCATTTTTCCCCGAACTGATGTTCGTCCGCATCACAACACGATTGCCCTGATATGCCTTGAGTTGTTGTTTCGTCAGGTCAATCTCCACTCTCTTACCAGGACTGGATGTCCGCGCTGACTTTGCCTTTTTCTCCCCGAAAAGGGCGGCGAGAAGGTTCTTATCCTCCGCCTGCAGGTTACATCCAACCAGGACGAAGAAGGCGGTTACCAGAAGGGCGGAAATCTTGAAAGAGCGCATGCGCGCAATGTGGCCCCGAAGTAGCGGGGAGAGCAAGAAATTGTTTTCCTTTTGCTCCGGCAAATTCAACCCTGTCAGGTCACTGACCAAACAGGGTTCAGTCCCGCAGCCAACCCTGTTTCCTTCAGGGGCTTCCAGCTACTTCGAAAGCTTCGCATCGATCGAATATTTCCCGGCTCCGGTGAAAATGAGCGTGAGAAACGGGATCGCATACAGGAGCGCGAACTCTTTCTTCTGAAACGGATCGTCTCCGTGAATCACAAACGCAGCAACTACCATGGTGACCAAAAGAGGAATCGCGGCAGCGCGTGTAAAAAGGCCCAGGGCGATAGCGAGCGCGCAAAACACTTCCGCAAAAACCGCCAGACTCAGACTGACCGGACTGCCGAGACCAATCGGGTCGGGAAATCCACCGCTTTTCTCGGAAAATGTGGACAGCTTGGGCCAACCGTGGGCAAGAAGCATGAAGATGCCGGTGCCGACACGCAGAATGAGAAGTCCAATGGAAACATCGGTGGCCGCAGATCCGATGGCGGTTGCTTTTTTAATCAGTTTTTTCATGACGGGGGGTTTTGACGTTTGCCGGAAGTGAGCCTTACGCAGTCTCCGGTGACTACGCAATCACATTCCGTACTTTCCAGAGAAGCGGCAACGGAATCATGATACATTACGGGAATGAAATTTCTCGCGCTGCTCGCCCTTTCCTCCTCCCTCACCGTTGCCGGTTTTGAGAACCTGCACCGGGAGTTGCAACCGTCCGGGGACGAGGTATGGCGCACGATCCCATGGGAGACTTCGCTTCTCCAGGCTCAGGCGAAAGCGGCATCCGGGAAAAAACCCATCTTTATCTGGGCGATGGACGGCCATCCCCTCGGATGCACGTGAAACAATGGAGTGCTCGACCGTGCGTCGATCTTCAGTCATCCCGAAGTGGTTTCCCTCCTGCAGGAGAAGTTTATCCCTGTCGCCATTGATCAGGCCAACCAGCGGCGGCAGCAGGATGCCGAAGGAAAATTCTATCAGAAAATTGCCAACCAGGGCCCACGCCCCGTTGGGGATGGAAGCCCTACCACCCAGGGACTGTATATCGCAGCTCCGGACGGAACCTTCTACGCCTACCACAACGACAGGAAAGTCGAGCACGTGCTGGAGAGTTTACGTCTCGCCCTGAAACGGTATAAGCCTGATGAGACGGTTCCGATCACACCGGGGCAACCGGACCGGCGCTACGCCTTTCAACCACCGGAAGGCGGGCTTGTCGTCAGAGTGCACAGCAAAATTCTTGACGGATACAAGGATCCTTCGAGCGAAAGAGAAAAAATCTTTCAAAACGGAATCGGTCGCGACAATTTCTGGATCACTGCAGACGAACACCGGGCGCTCACCCGTGGAGATGTCCCTGAGAGCCTCGTGCTTCGCCTTGCCCGATTTCATCTCGTCGACAACACGCGTGGCGAACCGCCCATGTGGGAACCAAACGAAGTTCGCTCGCACGATGTCTTTCTCTCCGGCAAAACGCTGCGGGGCACCGTCCATCTGCGCACCGATTCCGGGGACCGCGAGTACCGCGTCGAGCTGCTGGGCTACGTGGAAACGACCGACGGCAGCGTGTCCCGGTTCGACATCGTCGCAAAGGGGCTCTTCCGGGGTGAAGGGGAATACACGCGCGGAGCGCCGAAGGGCAACTTTCCTCTGGCCATTGCCTTCCGGCTCGCAGACGGATCAGACCGGGCCGACCAAATTCCTCCGCAAGGTTCCCGTGGATGGCTGGAGGGATACATCGAGTGATCCTGCCATTCAGGAAGGCTCCCTCGATTCCCGCGAGGTCAATACGCTTACAAGGAGAACAAAAAAGCAGAGCACCAGGTTGAAAAGCGGGACCTGCAGCGGCAGGGGCAGAGAATAAATGATCGCCGTAGCCGGTATCCAGATGGTCCAGGTGGAAAGAAGGATAACGGCCACCTCGAAAACGAGAAACCGGCGATTCAGTCTGCGTCGCAACTGCGGAAAAGAGAACCCCACATCCCGCCACGCATAGCAGGCAGCTGTCATCGGTGCCGCCCATACCGGACAATAGACAAACTGGTCAAAGAGCACTTTGGACACGATCGTTTTCCATCCGTTGTCGTCGCCGAACAGCCATGCCTGGAACCGATAGAACGCGTCCACCTCGACGCCCCGATAGGACCAGAACAGCAGGTAAAAGAGTCCCGTTGTCAGCACCGTCCCCGGCACGATTCGTTTTGCGAAAAGGAGATAGAGAAACGGAATCAGACCCGCAAAGATTCCGGTCGAAATGGCGGAATAGAGAAATCCGTAGGTTTCGCGCAAAGATGTCACCCGGTCGAAAATAGGGCGGGCCGACTCCAGGAAATAGTAGGAAAGCACGATCGACATCCCGAAAATCCACAACGCAATTCCCGGTATCAAATTCGCGCGCATACCAGCGGAACTGGCAGCACGGATTTCGGTGAAAGAGCAAGTGCGGGAAACAGGCATGAAGTGCGGGGATTTCGTTCAGAAACCGGATGACCTACCAAGCCAGAATCCCCGCCGCGGGCAAGCTCGCTTTTTCCCTGTCCGGGCAACGACTTTTTGCCTGTCGTTCGTAACCAGTCGGGAAATGCATCGGAAACCCCATCTCCCGGAGAAAATATGCCCTGTCTGCGGGCGGTCATTCGCCTGGCGCAGGAAATGGACCAACTGCTGGGACGAGGTTCGCTACTGTTCGGAGCGCTGTCGCCGAAGTCGATCCGCACCTCCCGGGAAAACAATCTCGAAATGACCGATACCGCCTGTCTGCCGTCCACTCGCAGCGAAGCCCTCGCGCGACTCGATGATTTTCTCCCCGTCGTCCCCCACTACGCCAATCAGAGAAATCAAGTAGTGCCGGGAAACACCAATCTCTCGCGGCTGTCCCCTGCCACGCGGACCCGGCTCATCCTGGAACGGGAAATTTGCGAAACGGTGGCGAGAGCGCACCCGCCTGCGGCGAGAGAAAAATTCGAGCAGGAAGTCTGGTGGAGACTCTACTGGAAAGGCTGGCTCGAACAGAGGCCGTCCGTTTGGAAAGACTACCGAACCGACTTGCAGCACATCAGATGGACCGACCGCGCAGAAGAGGTCGCTGCGGGCGAAAGCGGAGTGGCGATCATGGACCACTTTGCGAAAGAACTGATCGCTGACGGCTACCTTGCGAATCATGCCCGCATGTGGTGGGCCTCCTTCTGGATCCATGTCGAAGGCCTTCCCTGGCAGCTGGGAGCCGATTTCTTTCTTCGTCATTTGCGTGATGGCGATGCCGCGTCGAACACTCTTTCGTGGCGATGGGTTGCAGGACTCCACACCCGAGGCAAAGCCTATCTTGTCCGGCGCTCAAACCTCGAGAGATACGTCGAGCCAGGGCTGTTGCGAGCAAACATCGTCGGCCTGGAAAAACTCGAAGACACTGCTGAGAAAACCCACGAATTTGTCCCGCCTCCATCGCCGAAACCCATCTCTTACCCCACAGAGACTCCTGCATCAGGAAACATCGGGATCTGGATCCACGACGAAGACTTGCTTCCCGAAGATTCGCCACTGAAGGAACTTGCTCCCGCTTCGGTATGCGCTCCATCGCCCGTCGGGATCTGGGACAGGGAGAACTATTCACCGGAAAAGCAGCAGTTCCTGAAGAGCGCACTGCAGGATGGATGCCGGCGTGCCGGAGATCATTTCGGGCTGACCGTCGAGCAAAGCGATTCGGAACAACTGATCCCGTTTCTCACCGACTGGGCCGTGAGAAACTCGCTCAGTGCAGTGATCACAATGCGTCCGTTCGTCGGACCATTAACAGAAATCTGGCAGGATCTTGAGGCATCCCTTTCGGGAGAAAACATTGAACTGATCGGGCTCCGACGCGCTGATGACATAGCCGCGATGAATCCCGCCACCGCCGGATTTTTCGGGTTCTGGAAGAAGACCATATCACTCCGGGAAAACTGAGACGGCGCAGTTTCGTGCTTGTCGGCTCATACAATCACTGCTAATACCCCGCCATGAAACACGGATTCCATTTGCTTGCTGCTTTTCTTTTCCTCACGACAGCAATTGCCGCCGACAAGCCGAATATCGTTTTTGTCATCACCGACGATCAGGGTTACGGAGATCTTTCCTGCCACGGCAATCCGACGCTGAAAACGCCACACCTCGATGCACTCGCCGCTGAGTCTGTCCGCCTCGATGACTATCACGTCGCCCCGACCTGCTCACCCACCCGTGCCGCTCTGCTGACCGGCCACTGGACAAACCGGACCGGAGTCTGGCACACGATCATGGGTCGATCCATGATCCGGAAAAACGAAATCACGGTCGGGCAGATTTTCAAAGACAATGGTTACGCCACCGGAATGTTCGGAAAGTGGCACCTCGGTGACAACTACCCCTTCCGACCGGAGGACCGTGGGTTCACCGAAGTGCTCCGTCACGGCGGTGGTGGTGTAGGACAGACGCCTGACTACTGGGACAACGCCTATTTCGACGGCTCCTATTTTCACAACAAAAAGCCGGTCCCGGTGGAAGGCTTTTGCACAGATGTCTTTTTCGACTATGCCAAACAATTCATTGAACAACAGACCAAAGCGAAGAAACCGTTTTTCGCCTACATTTCCCTGAACGCTCCCCACGGTCCCATGCACGCTCCGA
>JAKSBG010000500.1 GCA_022361255.1 Verrucomicrobiales bacterium | reverse complement strand
GAGTACATCGCCGAAATCTACCGCCGCTTCGAGGTTCATTCCCACGCCGGGCTTCTCCGTCGATTTCTGGTAGGGGACTGCGGCGATGAACCGGGGAATCACCGCTTCGACTAGAGGGAAGCAGACGGACCATTCGTCTTTATCTAACCGCACTCGCGCGAAGAAAACACATACAATGTGTTACGTTTTAGACCCATTTCCCACGCGATACCACTATACCTACCGGTATCCGAAATAGTATACAATATACTGCACCCGAAGCAGTCAATTGTGTAGCAGCAAGTTGCGACAGACGCTCTCCTCGCAAACCAGGAAATACCGGTCATCTGTCTGATCACAATACTGTCGCATCCCCCTGATACAGGGGGTTCCCCCCTATTTCAGGGGGATGACAGATCCCCGATGCAAACAAGAGTTGCGTCATGATTTTTCGAGTAACCATTTCTGATCTTCAGTTCAGATAACTATAGAAACCTTTTTTTCCGGCTTCCAGACATTCACACATTCACAACGCAACCTGCCAAACCCGACATACCCGAACATTTCTCTGCAAGGAAAGCCTTTATTCCGCCCCTCCTCTCAAGCGATGCAGCCTGACAGCAGTTCACCCGGCACCCTTCCCGCTCACAGACGCGCCCCCGTCAATCACCTTTGATGCAGCTACCATTTCTCTTAACCAAACAACTAATAACACCTAAACACATGAAAGATACCATCCTGAATAAAACTGCGAAACTCTGCCTGCCGGGGATTCTCGGAGCCGTGGCTCTCATAGCTACACAGTCGGCCTTCGCCGATGTCACCTACAAACCCGTCATCACATTCGATGACCCTGTCCCCGTAGCCGAAAGCCAGGCACCGGATGTCTGGTTTGTCGATCGCTACCGGCCTGCCGCCTTTGAGTCATCGATGCTTGAAGATCGCAATGTCCTACGCATTCAGATTTTAAACAGCGACGGAGCGCAGAATCGTCCTCCGGGTGGCTACAGCGGCGGATTCTACAATACCCAGGGAAGGAAATTTGACCTCCCCCCCGAAACTGACAAGCTCAGTGGCGAACTGTTCTACAGCGCCTCATGGGAAGGCGAAAATACACGTCGTCGTTCCGATTTGTGGGCAACGGCTGTGGATGACGGCGATGTGATCACCGCCTACCCGATTATTGGAATCGCAAACAATGACGGCTCCCCTGTGATTCGCTACTGGGATACGGACACCTGGGTTAACACTTCGATCACTCCCGTTCCCGATACGTGGTATCGGTTTGATATCCTCCTCGAAGGAGAGGAATTCATCTTTCTAGTGAATGGGACGGAAGTCGGAAGGTCGGATGCAAACGGGACCGCAAGAATGCGCGATATCATCATTCAGGCTTACAACTACAACGACACGAACCTGAGCTCTGAGTATTCAGACAATGCGGAGGACTACGAGGTTTTCTGGGACAATATCTCGTTTGATTTCGAGCTGAATCATTCGGTTCAAGTGCTGGCGGCAAAGAACAACCGAAAACTGGCAAGAAGTCGATCTACGAAAAAATACCGGGCAACAACCCGCTACACCAAAAAGCCAACCTGGAGAGCAGGAATCGCAAACAGAGGGGATCGTACGGACTTCTTTCAGGCGAAAATGAATCGAAGTAACCGGAAATTCAAATCAAAGGCGTATGACTTTCAGAACGGAAGAATGAGAAACGTCACTGGCAAATTGCTAACCGGACGCTTTGTGACAGAACTCGATCCGGACAAAATCGACGTGCTGAAAATCCGCACATCGTTGACTGGATACGGCAAACGCATGGCTCGTCAGAAATTTCGCGACATCAAAGCCAATCAATCAATTCAGGCTCGATCAGTAAGCGCCCCCGCTCTGAAGGACAAAAACGGAGCGAAGATTAGATTCAAGGCACCTTCGCGGCCGGCAACCCCCATCACCCGGCCAACGCCCCGTGGAACCCTGGGAAGATAGCAGGAAATAAATGTCACACTTTGGCCTTCCGGATCGCGAGGCTTAAAGTTCTGCCCCTGCCCGTCCATAGTAAAATAGTTCCGCACAGAGAAGGTTTCGATCTTCTCGAAGGACGGGCAGGGGTTACTTTCCGAAAGATTTATTTCGTCCCCGCATCCAGCATCTCATTCAGCGACATCGAAGGAAAGAAACACAATCTGAATTCCGCCGACCGTTCTCCAAAAGCAGAAACCCGTTGTGAGTCTGAAGCGTCCTGCATCACGCGAATCGCTCCCCTCAAACTGCGGCGAAACGCTTGAGGACAATCGCGGAGAAACCGGTTGTCTCCAAACAACTGAACCCACCCATTCCCTCACTCCTTCCCTGTCTTCTCTTTCAGATCCGCCCAGAAGGCATCGACGTTATCCTTTCTGATCTGACGACCGGGAATCGAAATGAAGTCCCCCTCGGCAAGCAGTGAGGAATTCCCCTCCGCCAGCTCGTGGAGCAACTTCACCGACTGGTAGCCATATTCGTAAGGATTCTGGACCACCGTACCGTGAACCGTTCCCGCCTGAATTCCGGCGAGAGTCTGAGCATCCTCGTCGAAGCCGATCACTTTCACTTCATTCAACTTTCCACCCTGCTCGAGAGCCTGCAGAATCGCGGGTGGGTTGTATGCGAACAGTCCGACCATCGCATCGAGATCGGGGTGACGGGAAAGGGCATCTTCGGCATTCGCTTTTGCCTTTGTCAGATCAAATCCATCGGTGAGGGTTCCGAGAATGGTGTATTTCTCCCCTTCGATGGGACTGCCGGGAGGATCAAATCGGCTCGAATCATCGCTCCGGTCGAGCAACTCATCAATGACCCCCTGACGGCGCTTCCGGGAATTGTCCTGTTCCATGCGTCCGATCAGGATCATGACTTTCCCGCCATCGGGTAGAGCCTCTTTCACCAGCTTCCCGCACATCCGGCCGGCCACATAGTTGTCCATTCCGATGTAGGCAAGACGGTCGGAACCGGGCGCATCCGAGTCGTGGGTGACGAGTCGGGTCGCCGCAGCAACCTTGTTCAACATGTCATTCTGGTTTTCCGGATCAATCGGGCTGATCGCAACACCGTCCGT
>JAKSBG010000499.1 GCA_022361255.1 Verrucomicrobiales bacterium | reverse complement strand
TCGAAGAGGGAGAGGCCTTGCTCTTCGCTCTGGCGGTGGAAGGCGAGGCGCATGTCTTCACGGGAGACAAGCGGGCCGTTAAAGCCCTCTATGCAAGAAGAAAAACGCTGAATGAGATTCTTCAATCACTGGAAGGTCGGATCATTTGTTTCGAGGAGATTCTCCTGCGCTTCTATGAGCGAAATGGCTTTGAGGAATTGCGTCGAAGCTGTGTCCTAAGTCGCGATAAAATGTTGATGCAATGCTTTTCCAATGGTGTGGTGACACGCGAGGAAGATGCAATTTTCGGAATCCAATCGAACTACCGTGATCTCTACCAGAACAGTGGAGAGTTGCTCGTGAAACGTGATCTGCCCCCACCCAATCCCGAATGACCTCCCGCCAAGTCCGCACCTCTCTCGTCGAAGCCGTCCAACTCGATCTGGTCGGTCCGTCGAATGATCACGAGTGCACCCATGAAGTCCTCAACGAGTCTCCTTACACCTGGTATCTGACGGGCTATCTGGTGCCCACTGAGGCTCCCGAGGAAATTAAGTTCGACGAGACTTCCCGAGAAGAAGTGTTGTCTGCCGGGGAAGCGGGAACGGACGATGACACGAATGCGGAGGCTCCTCCCGGAGGGAAGTCCTACCTGCCATCCTCGATCGGACTCACGGTGATGGTCCCTGCTGGGGCCAATGAGTTGTCCATCGTTGCGCGGTGGGGTGATTATACCAGCGAGAGAATTGCGATCGATGGTGAGGCGGAAGAGTCGGGATCGGACAACGGCGACGATGACGGAGAGGGTAAAAAGAAACGCCGGATGAAAACCGTCTACCGTCGCGAAGCGCGGGAAGAAACGGTGGCGGTAAATGCGGATGGGTTTGCTTCGGACGATCTTCAGTCGTTTGGTATTCCGAACAGTGGTGGGCTCTATGTTTCCGTCATCGCTCGAGACTTGCATCATGCCGCTGCGCTTGGACTCCCTACAGGCGCGAGGACCTTTACTATCTTTCTGGTCAACTACCGCGAGGATGAGAAGATCAGTATTCATGGCTGTGCTTTTCAGGCGGAGTTGGAGGTCCACAGCGAACGACCACTATTAAATCAGCCGGACCTCCGTGGATCCGGGTTTTCCCCCGGGGAAGAATGGGACGAAAAGCTCGCCGATCTGCAATACCGGGGCATTCACGACTACGCGGTCGGTCACGGAATTGCGACGGAAGGTGTGGAGCAAGAAGAATCCGGAGAATGTCATCGAGTAAAGACCTGCTGGCTGCCGCAGCACGAAGTGGAACGAGTCGCGCCGAACACGGAGATCGATGCTGTCGAGTTCGGGATGATGAAATTGAGCGAGGTCGCAGACGGCGATGCTCTGCGAAGTGCTTTGGCGCCTCTCGTGGAGCAATATCAGAAGTGGATCGAGGGAGAGAAGTCGGTATTTGGAGAGCTACCCGACGCGCGGCGGGAAGTCGCTCAAACCGCTTTGGCCGAGGCGGCGGTGGCGGCAGGCCGAATTCAAAAAGGCATCGACGCACTGGCCGACGATCCCGATGCCCTGGAGGCCTTTTGCATCGCCAATCGTACAATCGCCCAGGCCGCGTGGCAGCGATTTCGACAAACGGATGACAAGATCCAACTGGAGGACTTGAAATGGCGTCCGTTCCAGCTGGCCTTTATTCTTCTGAACCTGCCGGGATTGGTGGATGAGGCAGAGTCGAACCGCGAAACAGTCGATTTGCTTTTCTTTCCCACGGGAGGTGGTAAGACGGAGGCATACCTCGGGCTGGCCGCGTTTGCGATGGTGCTGCGGCGCTTTCGCAACCCGGGAGTGAACGGGTGCGGTCTGTCAGTATTGATGCGCTATACCTTGCGTCTCCTGACCCTCGACCAACTCGGTCGTGCCGCAGGTCTGATGTGTGCGCTGGAACTGGAGCGCGAGAGGAACCCGAAGCTGGGAGAGTGGCCCTTCGAGATCGGCCTGTGGGTCGGTTCCGCTGCCACTCCCAATCGTATGGGCGGAAGAAAATATTCGGGACCGGGCAAAGAGTTCACCGCCTACGCGAAAGTGAATGCCTTCCGCAGTGACACCAAGAGACCGTCTCCGATTCCGCTCGAGAGTTGTCCCTGGTGTGGGGAGAAGTTTGATCGCAATTCCTTTCGTCTGGTGCCCAACCAGAATGAGCCAACTAATTTGCAGATCGGTTGTGTGAACCGGAAATGCGATTTTTCGGGAGAACGTACTTTGCCGATCCTTACGGTGGATGAACCGATATACCGTCGACTGCCAGCCTTTCTCATCGCTACCGTGGACAAGTTTGCGTCGTTACCGTGGGAAGGGCGGGCAGGAGCTCTCCTTGGGCATGTGCATCGCCACGATCAGAACGGATTCTATGGGCCAGTCGACCAGAGCAAAGGGCAGGGGATAGAAGGGCCGCTTCCCGGGCCGGATCTCATTATTCAAGATGAGCTTCACCTCATTTCGGGGCCTCTCGGAACAATTGCCGGGCTCTATGAAACGGCCATCGAGAACCTCGCCTCTCGAAAGCGGGAGGATGGCACGACTCTCAAGCCGAAGATCGTTGCCAGTACTGCTACGGTGCGGCGGGCCGATGCGCAGATCCAGGGATTGTTCAATCGACACACGGCGAAAGTGTTTCCTCCTCCCGGCCCGGATCTACGAGATACCTTTTTCTCACGGACGGAAGCGATCGAACAATCGAACGGACGACTTTACCTCGGCATCGCCGCGCAAGGTCGCTCTCTAAAGGTCATCCTGATGCGGGCCGGGCTCGCGTTGCTCTGTGCGGGAAAGAAACTGTATGATGAGAGCGGGGGGAAGGTTTCCGGAAATCCGGCGGACCCCTACATGACGATGATGGGCTATTTCAACAGCTTGCGCGAGTTGGGCGGGAGTCGGCGTATCATTGAGGATGAGGTGGTGAGCCGGGCGGCGAAGTATGCGCAGCGGGTGAGACGCGAGCCGGATGTGACCTATTTTTCCAACCGTGCCGTTGACTACGAGCCGAGCGAGTTGACTTCCCGGGTTTCTACCAACGCGGTAGCGCGGACGAAAGAGAATCTTGGGAATACATTCGATAGCGGTGAACGGACCATCGATGTAGCGCTCGCAACGAACATGATCTCGGTCGGTCTCGACATCACCCGACTCGGGCTGATGGTGGTCCTCGGGCAACCGAAAGGAAGCTCGGAATACATCCAGGCGACCAGTCGTGTCGGGCGGGACGAGAAACGGCCGGGACTGGTGGTGACTCTTCTCAACATTCATCGTCCGCGAGACCGTTCGCACTACGAATATTTCCAGCTCTTCCACAAGACCTTTTACCGTTCGGTCGAGGCTACGAGTGTGACTCCCTTTTCTCCAAGGGCGTTGGACCGCGCTCTTGCGGCGGCGCTGGTGGGCGTTTGTCGTCATTCCGATCCGGCGATGACCCCGGCTCTGGGTGCGTCTGCTATTGCCACAAAGCGGGCGGAACTCGATGCTTTTGCGCTGGAATTCGCCGAACGCGCGGAAAATCAGGCTTCAGGGAGCAAGGATGCGAAGAAAGAGCTGCATGACAAAGTGTTGGAGCGGGCCAAGCATCTGCTGGATGTCTGGTCGGAGATTCAGAAGTCTCGATCGAATGATGGCGTTCAACTCCAATACCAGGACGAAATGCGAGGAGGTGGGACGGCCAGACTGCTACACGATTTCCTGGCGGAGGACCTGCCGACTCCTACCGCGGCGTTCAAAAAGTTCCGGGCCAACCGCTCGATGCGCGATGTAGAACCGGCGGTGGAACTGCGAGTCCAGGCCATCGATGAACCGCTTACCTGATTCCTCGACATGGCGAAAAACACAATACGATCCGGACAAACTGTCACCACCTTCGGGCCGGGAGCGATGATCGATTTGCCCGACTCTGCGATTATGGTGGGCGGTTTGGAGTTCTGGAACTACGACAACAAGGAGCAAAAGCCGATTGTCGAAGAGCCGCGATTGCTGGCCACGATTCGGAAACATTTTGAAGGGCTGGATTGGACGCCTCCTCAGTACCTGTTCCGCCCACCGACGGAGAAAGATTTCGGTCACGGGTTCAGTCCCCACATTGTCGGCTGGGAGTTTCCTGAGTGGTACATGGTGCAGAAGAGCGAACCTGCTCCGGGAAACATCAAGCGTCGTAGGCTGGTCCCGAAGTCGATGTTGGAGAAGAAAGGTAAGATCAAGGACGATGCGTCTGGCAAGTTTCTATCCGTCGTTCCGATTCGATTTGTTCGCGCCTGCAACAAGGGGCATTGCGACGATATCGACTGGAGGTCATTTGTTCGGGGGGCAGAGGGTGGAAACTGCGGGGAGCAATGCTTGCAACCCCTCTACATCGAAGAGCGCAATTCCTCAGGAACTCTCGCCGACACCTGGATTAAGTGCGGGTGCGGAGCGGAGCGCTCAATGAGCCAGGCGGCGAAGCGAGACTCAGGTTCACTTGGCAGGTGTAGCGGTCGACGTCCATGGTTGGGCGCAGCATCCAAAGATCCTTGCACGTTGCCTTCCCGCTTATTGATCCGAAGCGCCAGCAATGCCTATTTTCCTCAGCTGCTTTCCGTCATTTCTATTCCGGATTCGGGGAGCGAATTGACGGAGTTGGTGGGGAAACTGTGGGAGAAAGGGCTCCAAGGAGTAGCTGATGGAGAGATGACTCTTTCTGGTCTGAGAAAATATAATTCGGAGATTGGGGCTACGTTGGAGCCCTATAGTGACGAGGAAGTCGAGAAAGCGATCTCGATTTTCCTGGGAAAAGTAGAAGCTGACGCGGATCGGAAAGTTAAGTCCGTGGAGTTGGAAGCACTGACTCGGGCCGAGGCCGAAACGGGAACTGACGAACCGGATGGCGACTTCTATGCGCGGGAACTGGACGAAGAGAAGTGGCGACCGGATGCGCCGTGGATGGACGGATTCCAACGCATCGTCCTTGTTCATCGCCTGCGAGAGGTGGTGGCCCAGTTGGCCTTTACCCGATTCGAATCGATCACCCCATCTCTGAGTGGAGAATACGACGATGAGTTGGCGATTGAGGTCGAACCGGCGGTGCTTTCACGAAGTGAAAACTGGCTGCCGGCGATGGAGAATCGAGGTGAGGGGATTTTTCTCCAATTCGATTCCGGTTCGATTCTCGAATGGAGTAAGAAGCCGGAAGTGAAAGAACGAGCGGCGATGCTGGAGGCAGGGTTTCTTGAGAAGTTCGACAAAGGAGATAGTTCACCCACCTTTCACGGGGCCGCGTTTTACATGGTTCATTCGCTTTCGCATTTGTTGATCAATCAGATCGCGCTGGAGTGTGGCTATCCATCGAGTTCTCTCCGAGAGCGAATCTATGCAGAGAATGGAACCTACGGGATTCTCATTTATACAGGATCTCCTGATGCGGAAGGCACCCTGGGTGGTTTGGTGGAGTCCGGTAAGAACATATCGGGGATCGTTCGACGAGCGCTTCAGTCCGCACGCCTCTGTAGTAATGATCCAGTTTGTGCTGGGCAAAAACCAAATCATGACACGCAGCGAGAGCTCCTGGGGGCCGCATGCCATGGATGTCTGCTCATTGCCGAGACTTCATGCGAACAGAGAAACTGTTTCCTCGATCGTTCGCTAGTGGTGGATTCGATGAACAATGCGGCGGCGCACTTTTTCACGGGTTATGAAGTGTAGAGGTTTGGAGGAGGTGCCCACGACCGAGTTGCGAAAGCTGGTCAATGATTTGACCTCGGGGTCATTGGCGCATGGTATCTCGGAAGTAGGGGTTGAGAAGATTTGGAAAGGGGCATTTCCTGCTGCTTCCGAATTGATTCTTGGATTAGGCAAACAGGGGTGGCACTCTGGCCAATTGGGCTTCATGCTCGATCAAGTCATTGAAGCCCGAAGCGAGGAAAGTCGATTCTCGCACTGGCTGGATCTGGTAATCTCTGGACCCGACGTGCCCGGGGTGACGATGAGGGCGACCGGATCGGTGTTTCAGGAGATGGTTTCTCGAGCAGAGGAAGAAGTTCTGTTGGCCTCCTTTGCAATTTACAACGGGCAAAGTATCTTCGCACCTCTCGTGAAGCGTTGGGAAGAACGACCAAACTTATCGGTGAAACTGTTTCTCGACATTCCGCGTCCAAGAAATGACACCACGATCGAATCCGCCCTTGTCGCGAGATATCGGAAGAGATTCGTCGAGAAAGAGTGGCCCGGGCAGAACCTTCCGGAGCTCTATCACTTTCTACCGGCCCTTGAGTCGAATACTGAGAAACGAGCATCCATGCACGCCAAAGTCGTCGTCGTGGATCGGTCCGAAGTGTTTATTTCGTCGGCGAACTTCACGAATGCCGCGCAGACGAAGAACATCGAGGTGGGAGTGAAGGTTTGTCATCCGGCCAGCGCAATACGGATTCACGAGTATTTTTTGAAGATGGTAACTGAAGGAGAGTTTCGATCCTTCTAGAAATCAATTGAAAGAAGTAGATATTCCCATGCCCCACGGACGCCAATTGCGCTATTTTCCATCCGCCGGAACCGGATCTGTCACCTACTCCTTCCATGGAAAGCGGATTGGTAATTCCCTCTCATAGACCTCCAGTTTCTGTATGCAATGAGTGAGAAAACGACCGAACCTCAAACTGATCGTCTTGAACGTTTTTTGGCAGCTTTCAATTCCATTGATCGCTCCATGCGAAAGCAAACCGGCAGCGGGCGAGGGAAAACGTTTACCGATAGCCTCAAGGCCTACGAGTCCAGTCATCGCTTTGGAGAAGCAGGCGACTTCTTGCGGATGGTGGCAGGGCTTCGTAACGTAATTATTCACGAGAAAGTGAAGCCACATCTTCAGCTCGCAATTCCGACGGAAACTGTCGTGACCCGATTGGAACTTCTTGCTGAAGAAATTACCAATCCCCCGAGAGTTTTTCCAGTTTTTCAGACGAAGGTGGAACGAATTCAGATGAAGGACTCGCTCAGAGAGGTTCTGGCTCTGGTTGAAAAGCGGGACTACTCGCAGTTCCCGGTCTATCGAGAGGATCGTTTTCAAGGATTGCTCACTGAGAATGGAATCACCCGGTGGCTTGCAAGTCAGGTTACAAATACCCTCTCCCTCGTTGATTTCGAGGAGGCAACCATACAGCAGATAATCAAGCAGGATGATAATCGACGTAACTATCGGTTTGTCGATCGTGATTGTACGATCAGTAGGGCCGAGCAGATCTTCCGAGATCATGAGTTGCTGGAGGCTATTTTTATTACGCAGAACAGCAAAAAATCGGAGTCACTTCTTGGGATAATCACCCGTTGGGACATTCTCCATCGCAAGACGTGAGAGCGTGAGAGAGTCTGGCAATTCTCAAATGAAGTATTTCTACCTCAAGATCGGTAAGGGGAACTGGCTCGCAGAAGATTGGTTGGCGGGGCGCAATCCTCTCGGTGTGCCAGCCGCAGCATTGTTCTTCGACAACCACACGCTGCAGGAATACGAAGCCGGAGCCGGGAAGAAACAGCCGCGAAGGTTCGTCGAGCGGGGGAAAGCGGAAAACCGGGAGCAAACCCGGATGGTCGTCATTTCGAAAGGGACGTTTTACCTCCTCAAACCAGCCGGAGAAGTAAAGTTTGTCTCCGGTGATGAGATCGGAGAATACTATGGGTTTACCGTTAAGGCCATGCCCGTCGAGGTGCTGAAGCGGTGTTCGGTTAGCGAGATTCCCCTGGTTCTCGCAGAAGTGGCTTCGAATCGATATTATGGCAGCGGGACGTTCCGTGAAATCAAAGACGTGGGGAACCTCATGGCGATCGATTGGGTGGAAGGCAGGGTTCCCGGTCGTGACGAGCCTGCCCGAGCAGATCATTGGAAGCTCTTCCGAATGCGGTCGGGACGTCCTTTGAAGTGTCTTGGCAATGTGGGATTGGAGACTCTGGTAGCCAAGTCTATGGAGGCAGCGGGATGTTTCGTGCCGGCCTACCGAGGAGGCCAAGTCAATGCGGTCGATATCTTTGCGCACAATGATGGAGACGAAACGATTCAGTGTGGGCCCATTTCAGTCGCGGCCGGCGAGAAGGTCGCCATCCAAGTGAAGCGAAAATGGACGGGACGCGGGTGTCCGGATGGGGCAGACTACCTCGTTGCGATCGGCGAGAGTGATCAAGAGAGCCGAGTCGTGGGCTCCGAAGAATTGTTCGATCTCGCAATGAACAACCATGCCGTGAAGCAGTGGTTCTTGAGATCCCTGGATTGGCTTCCTCCAAAGGTTTTTTATTATCCATTCTATCGGAGAACCTGGTTTCGACTGGAGAGAGCCATTCCATTGAGCAGCTTTGCGATCATGACTCCGGACAATCCTGATGGAGAGGTGGTAAGCCCGGAGACCAACGAGAAGCGATGCCGGGAGTTCGAAGAGGATCTCCAATCACGGGGAGTATCAGCGATTCGACTGGAGGCGGGTTCCAAAGACTTCACGCATCGGGAAAGCAGCTATGCTATTGATGTGAGTCTCCTTGAGGCAATTGAACTGGGACGTGACTTTCAACAGGTAGCGATCTTCTGGATTGAGTCGGGAGAGCTTTTACTCGTCGATTGCGAGACCACGGAACAGGAACGAGTCGCGTTGTGGGCAGATCGATGTGTAGGGAGTTAGGGCAATGAAACTGTGAAATCAACTCATCATCAATCCTCTTGACCACGACCTCCCTCGCCACCTCGATAGGTCGCAAGTATCAAAGCCAATTCGATACAGGTACATAGAGCGTAAAACTTTTTGTAGAAGTTCGATTTTCCTTTTTCAAAATTTCCAACTGGATTGAAAACTTGAGGGAGCACTGAGAGGTGAATGCAGCTGTTTCCGAAGAACTTGGCAGTACTTTCGTCGCCCTTCCGCTTCCGTTTCGGAACGACTATCAAGGGGAAATGGCCTTCTATGGGAAAGGTGGTGTGGGCGATATTATGTTCGGTATCGAAAAGTGGGATATGCAATTTGAGTTGCATTGATCGAGCCAACTCCAGTTGTCCCCCCCCCTCTTCGGAAACGTTTCTTCTGTCCACCGTTCTGTTCTGAAACGCCATTTTTTCGGGTCCCTTCGTGAACCTTCGTGTCATTTGTGTTTTTCTGTTTATTCTCCGACTAGATGAAACACAGCCCAATTTCTCATCCTGTGCTGAAACCAACTATGCTACACGGCTACTTCTGCTTCGTTTGAATCCGAGTGTCGCACCTATAGCAGTGTAGCAATGTCTCCAGGAAGAAGAGCCGGATTGATTTCGATAAATTTCCTGCGTCCGGCTTTACACGAACGAACCCGATTCTTTTCGGAGAGAAACTCGATCGCACTCTCCAATTTTCTTCCATTGCGAATAGCCTTTGGTCCCATTTGCTGAATCTCACGCTGAGAAATTCGAGTCGAGCAATCGCCGCGAAGCCGATCAATCAACCAACGTTCAAGTGTCAGGGCATCTGATTCAGCACAAGTCTGTGCTCCCGAAGAAAGGAAACGGAGCGCTTCATTCAAATGCCATCGGGCGACAGAGCATGCCGAGCTGACGATTCTTTCACTGATCTCACAGCTCGCAGTTCCACCTGACCAGAGGTGAAAAATTCCTGCAATCCTCGCAGCTTGGTCGGCTGATTTACTGGCCACATCGGGAATGTCATGAAGGTCGCCCCCTTTAGCCTGTCGAATTTCAGTCTCATTGAAGTATTCCACCCAAGCTTCTTTTGCCTCTTTGGAGAATTTCAGCACTGCCGGACAAATCCGTCCATGGGCGTCTCTGTTTGGAGCGGCACTCAGTAAACGGTTGGCTTGATCGTGAAATGCCCGTAGCCCCTTCAGATCTCCCGCAGGTCGAAACATTCTCTTTCCCCTGTTCGAATCAGGCCAAGCCAGAATGAATCGCGATAGGTATCCACTGTCCCGTGCCATCGAAGCTTCAATGAATTGCCGGATCACTTCCTCCTGCACGGCAATACCGCAAGTTAGACGTGCTCCGTCTATATCCTGATCACCATCTCCACGGCGCCCTGTTCGGATATTTCCACCGTCCCATATTAGGTTGAGAGTAGCGAGGTAGTCGAGCGAAGTGTCGCTCGACATTCCGTGCCCGCCGAAAAGTATTCCGCCTTCGCTTGTTATCTGTCCTGCTGAAAGCCAGGCTAGAGCATTCATATACGACAGTTTGTTTCTGAATGATGCAGGCGTCTCGTTCTCCATTAGTAACCTCGGTTCTCGAGGAACTTGAGGAGCATTCTTTTCAAGCTGACTCAATCGCTCGCGTAAATCAGAATCATCTTTTCCTTTCTTGGAATATTCCCGAATCGCTGATATCACTCCATCTCGCTGAGCTTCCCATGCGCGAATAGCAGCGCGTGCGTCACGAATCTCTGGCTCCAGCCTAATGAGCGATTTCCGCTCAAATTTTCGAATTGCTTTGCCAAAGAGGTTGTCGCACGCTGATTTTCTTTCCCCACTTTCCGCGATTGCCAAGCAGTAGAGTGAGATCGGACCAACCAGGTGAGAATCTCGCTCTACATTTGCAAGATGTTGTGCTGCTAAGCTGGAATAGGAAAGTGCGCTAAGGGCCACTAGCGAGAGAGGAGCCTGAGTAGATGTTTCCACCTCGCTGATCGCATCCCTAATAATCGACGGAAACTTGTCGACGGGATACGGAGCAATTTTGCTCTCTTGAAACAAGGGGAGGGGCTCGGGCCAATCGATGTTTGAGTTCAGCTGGTGAATCCTTGCAAGAGCTTCCTGCGTGGAAGCCAGAACTCCTTCTGAATTCTCACCTTGTTTCAGTTTTCTCAACGAATCTGCCAGGCCACTTTCTAAGAGCCTTTTAGAATAAGCCGAACGAATTTCCTCTTCGAGTTGCTTCACCGTTTGTAGAGGAAGATTCCAAGCTTCATAGTTGTGCAGTTCACTCACAATTTTACCAGCATCGGCGGGAAGACTCTCCAACCGGTTGAGAGCCAGGCCGATTGATTCCATCGAGACGAGCTGATTCTCTGCCTCCAAATGTTCGATAGCACGAATCGCTGCCTGTGCGAAGGGATCGTGAAAACAATCGTTGGAGATCCGTTGTTCCGGCGGAGTATGATTGTGGATGTAGTTCGCCACCACGTCTCTTTCCGCCTTCCGAATAACGTCGTTGTTACTCATGATGACCTCCTCTGATGGCACGTTCAATTGCGAAGAACTGCTGCCGTATTAATTCGGCTTCCTCGATCAAGGCGAGGTTCTTTGGCTCTTCGCCAAGCTGAAGAATAATTTCACGTAGCCTACGGCGAAAAGGAGCTTTGAGTTTCTTGATCAGATCAATCTGTCCACGGGATATACGTTGGATCATGGCTTTGCAAATAGGTTGCAAGCCGTCCCGTCGAAGGGTAGAGATATAGCCTCCTACCAGAGAAGCCGTGTCTGTCCTTCGGGGCGGGCGCGGCTCTTTTATTCCTGGTTTTTGAGATCTGCGATGACTTCGCTAAGGCGGAAGCGGACGCAGCGTCCGATTTGGATTTTCCGGATGGTTCCTCTGCTCACGAGATTCTGAACTGTTCGCTCTGTAACTTTCAGTTCCCGGGCGAGTTCTTTCGTGGTGAGGAGTGCTCTGTGATGATTGGTTCTTTTGAGTTCGAAGTCCTTCATTGCTTCGAATCGTCAATCCAACCTACAGAAAGTTCATGGGATATAGTTAAGGCGAATTTATCCCATGTTCGTAATGCATTGAGAATCAGATTTTTGGGAACACTTTCAAGGCTTGCTTTAGCCTCTTTTTAATATCAGCCCTCACTCGGGAGGCCTTTGCCCTTTCTTCTAAATCGCGATAGACAGCATCCTCATGAAGTATGGAAAACACAGCATTCTCTTCGAAATTCTCGCCATACCTCTCAACCAACTTTGTCTCGATATGCTTCCACCATGCTCTCTGATTCTCGGGCTCACGACTGAGGTCGTTCAAGCGAACTCTTTTGCTTTCATCGAAGCACAAACGGTGTCGGTCCTTGTGTACTTCCCTAATCAAATCACCAACGAGTTTTGCGAAAAAAGACTCACTGCGAGTGCCTTTTGACTTCAATCCAATAGACTTTCCGGGCTTTGCTATTCTACACAACTCGTCACATCGCTCTTTTGCTTCTCTTGTTTCGTTTATCAAAACAGGGATGTTTTCTACTCGATCTGCATGGCCGTCAAACCAATCGGGATGGGCTTCTAATTCTTGATTGTACAGCTTGGTGGCGTTGCTAGCTAAGCAGTACAGTTCTCCAAAAGCGCTGTCGTCGTTTTGCGACGATCTCCAAGCAAAGTTTTGAAGCATCCTCGTGGCGATGTCAGCCAATTGAAAACGGACGAAGTTTATGTCGTCAGGAGGATCTTCCCGGCACACTCTGCGATAAATCTCGTTCAAATCATCATCAGACAGAGGTTCGGTGGGTGACAGAATTCGATCTCTCATAAGTTTTTCGATGCAAATTGCCAACTACGGAACAATCCCCCAGTAAGCTTCCGCCGCCTTCGGCTTTACAATCCCCCGATAGTGATTGAACAAAATCTCGGCATTGTCCTGGTGCCCCATGTTCACCACGAGTTCAGCCGGATTCTTGAAGTGGGCGAGATGATAGCTGGCGTAAGAGTGGCGAAAAGCGTTCTTGGGCCACGGCTTGAGCTTCACTTTCCCTTTCTTCTCTTTCGGAGTTTCCGATCCAGGCTTGCCGAAACCGGCTTTTCTTCTCGCCGCTTCGTGGAGCTTGCGACCGTTGCTGGGCCACACTGGCCCCTTTTTCTTTGCCAGCGGTTTCAACCAGGCTGCCAGATTATCCAACATTGTGACATGTCGCTTTCGCCGACCCTTCGCCACATCTGCCCGAACGAGAATGGTGCTCTCCTTGAAATCGATCTCGGACCAATCCAGACCATCGTGATCTACGGTTCCTTCAATCTCCGAACTGCGTAGACCGGCAAACGCAGCGAGTGCAATCGAGGGCAGTATTCTTTCGTCCGCTGCTTTGAGGATCGCCTTGACCTCCGCAACAGTGAGAACCTCTGGTTCCGCAGCGGTCTCTTTTACCTTATCAATATTTTCGACTGGATTCGCAGAGCAGTAGCCACGTTTTCTGGCGTGGTTGAATGCGAGTATAAGGATTCGGCGATAACTGTTCACGCTTCCTGCGGCGAGTCCGAGCTGATGCAGCCATTCTTCAATTTCGTCGCTTTCAAGAGTTGCGACCGCCCGTTCTCCAAACGCTTCTGCAAACCGATCCAGTTTGGTTCGAAGATCACGCTCGTGCCGCTTGGACCGTCCTGCGTTCCGTTTGGATTGGATCACCTCCTCGACCAGTTCAGCCACGGAAATCGAACGGCTTGCTTTCCGGTGATAGCTACGGCAAATTGAATCGCTTCTTCGGGAGTGATCTCAAAAGGGGAAGTCGCCTCTTTTGCACGAATCGCAAACTCGATGGCCTCTCGAATATCCAGATCGACTTCGATGAGTTTATCCCGGGTATCGATGACGGTCGATCTTTCTGCTCCACTAAGCGACTTTGAGGTGCCGTGCTCCTGCGATTCCTCTTCCCGTTCTTCCGCCCATTTGTCAGCGGCTGATTTCGTTTTGAAATATTTTTGCTTCCTTCTGCCTTCTTCGACAAAATTGGCTCTCCATTTGTAGCCGCGAGGATGACCTGTTACTTTCTTCACCGAGACTAACGAACCGAGTGCCATCACTACGAAGGTAGAAGAAAGGCGGTGAAAATCGAGAAAAAACGGTTACAAAACAGTTACAGGCTCAGTGTCAATCTTCCTACAACTTCTGTAACTTGTTGATAATGAAAGAGCCATTTGTCGGACTCGAACCGACGACCTGCAGATTACAAATCAGCTGCTCTACCAACTGAGCTAAAATGGCATTTTTCCAACCCGCGAATGGCGGGGCGAGAAATGTATTCTCAGTTTTCGATTTCGCAAGAGCAGGTTAAAGAGAAATTCTTCCACTGACCGCGTCCCTAGTCCTGCGTCCACAGCGTCAGTCGTCCTTTTCGCGTAGTCGGGCCGGGGACGTGCATTCCCCCTCCGACGATATCGGGTTTGCCGTCATCATTTACGTCACCGATGGCGATATTGGCGATGTTGGTCGGGGAGTAGGCGATTTTTCTCAGGGTGAATTCGCGGAAATTTCCGGTGTTTTCGGCCCAGGCGAGGGTGGGGAAATCGTGCTGATCCCACTGAAAGTAGAGGGCCGAGTAGACGACGTCGAGATCGCCGTCCCCGTCCATGTCGACGGGTTTTGCGTCGTAGCAGCCAGGCATACCGGCGATGTAATGCAGGGTATAGTTTCCGCTCCCGTCGTTTTCGAGCCAGCGAACGCCGTGGTAGGGCTTCGGCTCGGGGTTTTGATCCATCATGTCACCGTTGGTATAGAGCAGATCTTCATCGCCGTCCTGGTCGAGGTCATGGAGAAAAATGCTCGAAGAGCCGAATGCGGGGTGGTTGGCACGGGCGATGTAGGAATTGGAAAAGGTAGCATCCCCGAGGTTGGTGAACTGCACAATGGATTCATGCTGCTGAGTGATGAGGACGACAAAATCGGGTTTGCCGTCTCCGTTGGCATCATTCCGCAGCACTCGCATCGCTCCGTTGATAGGGAGAATGGTTTCCTGCTCAAAATCGCCCTCCGAATTCTGTCGCAGCAGGCTGATCATTCCGGTGTCCCGCCATCCGAAATGGGAAACGATGAAGTCCATATCGCCGTCCCCGTCATAGTCACCCGGCGCGCAGTCGGTGATGCGCGGAACGAGCTTCAGCAGAGTGCGGTCGGTGAAGCTTCCGTTTCCATCGTTGATGAGCAGGTGGAATTCTCCGATCAAGTCGTCGTTCGGGTGCATGATGCCCATTGCAGAAACGGCGAGGTCGGTATCACCGTCTTTGTCGAAATCGAAGGGTGTCGTGTTGACCGGAGCCGGGATGGTGGCGATTCGCGTTTCACTCCAGCTCCCGTCCTCTTCCCGGCGAAGGTGAAAGACACCGGAAGAGTTGTTGTCGGTCACGACGAGGTCTGTTTTTTGTCCCTTTCCGTCGAGATCAGCAAATTTCAAACTGGTGATCTGAGGTCGTTCCTCGCTGCGTACGGCACCAATGGGTTGTTTTTCGAAGGAAAGTCCGGTGTCCGCCAGATTGTCGGCGATAACCGGCAGCCTCGTCGGGCTGTTTGCCAGATAGAAATCGAGGATGGCGTCGTATTCCGCCTGGTTAATGGGCAGGTTGGCTTCCTGCGTCAGGACCACCATGAGTTGGAGGATGTTAGGCCAGGCGTGGCGGGGCATCGAGCCGGGGCGGGGAGGCTGATGGCAGGCGGAACATTTTGCGGTGACGAGCGCGGGCAGCTGCTCCTGTGCGATGGCTGACACGGGAAAAGCCGCGACAGCGCTGCAGAAAATTGCCAGATAGAAAAGCCGGAGCATACTCGCTAACCGTCGACGGATTTGCTGATCAGCGCAATCGTTTCCCGCAGGGGCCACCTAGGGGGTGTTACCCATACCGGTAATGATTCTCGCTCCACGTCTATACCTGACATAGGCATAAAACCACTGCATGAGAACGGCGATCCGGTTCCGGAATCCGACGAGAAAAAGGAGGTGGATGAAGAGCCACATGAGCCAGGCAATGAAGCCGTCGAATTTCATTCCCATGCTTTCAGCAACGGCGCGGCTGCGGCCGATGGTAGCCATGCTGCCTTTGTCGAAATAACGAAACTGCCTCCGGACCTTGTAGTTCTTTCCGGTTTTTCCCTCAATCTCATCCCGAATGACTTTCGCGGCGTGTTGACCCATCTGCATGGCGGAAGGGCACAGCCCGGGGACGCGGGTCCCGGACTGGTCGATGCAGTGAGCGAGGTCGCCTGCGACAAACACTTCGGGATGGTCGGGGATGCTCAAGTCGGTCTCGACGATGATGCGTCCTCCCCTGTCGGTTTCCACACCGAGGTTTCTGGTCCACGGTTCGGCCTCAACGCCCGCTGCCCAGACGATATTGGCAGCTTCGATTGTGCGCTCGCCGAGTTGGACGGTTTCCTCCCTGAGCTCCTCGACGGGGGTGTCGACGAGAACTGTCACGCCCATTTCCGTGAGGCTTCGTTCGGTGTAGTTGGAGAGTTCCTCGTCATACATGGTCAACAGGCGGGGCGCGGCTTCGATGAGAAAAATCTGCGCCTTGTCCGTATCGATGTGCCGGAAATCCCGCTGCAGAACATGCCTGGCCAGTTCCGCAAACGCTCCCGCCAGCTCCACGCCGGTGGGGCCGCCTCCGACTACGGCGATCGTCATAAGCTTTTCCCTTTCGGCCGGATCATCGCAAGCTTCGGCCTGTTCGAAAGCGAGCAGAATATCGCGGCGAATCGCGGTGGCGTCGTCGAGACTCTTCAATCCCCGGGCATGCTTCTCCCAGGAGTCGTTGCCGAAATAGCCGGTTTTTACGCCGGTCGCCATCACCAGATAATCGTAGTCGATCAGGTCGCCGGATGTTTTTACCTGCCTGGCTTCCAGATCGACGGAGGCAACCTCCTCCATTCTCACGGTGAGGTTATCCTGATCGTTGAAGATGCTTCGAATCGGGTGGGCAATCTCCGGGGCGGCAAGACCGGCGGAAGCTACCTGGTAGAGAAGGGGCTGGAAGAGGTGATGGTTCTGCCGATCAATCAGCAAAACATCAGCGTCTACTTTGGCGAGAGCTTTCCCGCATTCGATTCCGGCGAATCCTCCGCCGAGGATGACAATTTTCGGGCGATTCATTTCGGATAGATTACGACTCGGGATTTCGTTCGGCTACTGCGGGTTTTACGATCAGGAAATGCGGCTTATGCTGTCGACATGATTTTTCGTCTCACGATTGCCCTTGCCGCAGGCATGATCACTCTGCCAGCCCCGGCTGAGGAGGAGGTTCCTGCCCCCGAACGCCCTGCCGTCACGAAGATTGGCGAGACCCGCTACCGTCTGGGCGAAATCGAATTTGATGCGAAGAGCCGCGAAATCCATCTGCCGGTGACCGTGAATATGCGTGAGGGAGGGCCGATCGAGTATGTTCTGGTTCACGAGAACGGGAAAACTCATGAGTCGGTCTTTACGACAAAAGTTTCCCCCCTCCATCTGCAGATTGCGATGAAGTTGCTGAAGTACAAAGCCGGATTTGGAGATCTATTTAATCGTATTCTTGCTCCGGAGATTCTCGAGAAAGAGGGCGGGAAAATCGAAGACCGGGGGGAGGAAATTCAGGTGCACTATCTTGAAGAGGGAAAAAAGGAAGCCATTCCCGTGAGCGAAACTATCATCGACGGCGGGCGCGCCGAGCCGATGTCGGACGAGCCGTGGATTTTCACCGGTTCGAAAGTGGAGGAGGGAACCTTCATGGCGGAGGCAGAGGGTTCCATCATTGCAATCTATCTCGACAATCTGGCTCTACTGAATATGAGCCGGGAGGGTAGCGACAATGATGATCGATGGGGTGCGAACAGCAAGGCGATCCCTGAGATCGGGGTGAAAGGGATCCTCATTTTGTCCCCCGCAAAAAAGTAGTCACAAATATCTGAACGAAACACCAAAATCAGGCACCATTACTGTATGAGATCGATCTGCTATTCAGCTTCCCTTTTCTTTCTGACCACAACCGTATTTGCACAAACGCAGCAGATCAGCAGGACTCCCGATGGAGATGTGTCATTGAAGCTCGAGATCGAGCGTGCGGTGGAAAAAGGGGTGAAATGGCTCAAGGAGAACCAGAATGCGGAGACCGGAGCCTGGAGTGATGAAAAACTTCCTGCCTTCACCGGCCTCGCAGTTTCCGCAACTCTGGGCGACCCGAACCTCGATCCGGCTGACGGCATTCCCGCGCACATAGAGAAGGCCTATGACTATCTTATCAGTCAGGCGAAACCTGACGGCGGGATCTATGGCAAGGGACTCGCGACCTACAATACCTCGATCTCGATGGTTGCCCTGCTGCAGGCAGGTCGGGAGGAATATCTTCCCATCGTCGCCAAAGCCCGCCGCCTTCTCATCAATCAGCAGCAGGACTTCGACAAGCGTGGCGAAACCGACAATCTTTTCGACGGCGGGATTGGATACGGCGGCAGTTACGCCCACTCCGATTTATCGAATACCCGCTTTGCCCTCGAAGCGCTCTACTACGCGAAGAAAGCCCTCTCGGACACGAAATATGACGAAAGCGAAGAGTTCGATCTCGACTGGGATGCGGCCATCGAATTTGTCAGTCTCTGTCAAAATTCGGAAAAGACCGTTGAGCGTCTCGGTGAAAAGACCACTCTGAGAGAGGAAGACAAAGGGGGCTTTGTCTACTTTCCCGGAAACACGAAATCGGAAGTTCTCAAAGTTCAGACCGACGAAGGGGAAAAGAATGCGCTACGCAGCTATGGCAGCATCAGCTACGCCGGTCTACTTTCGTTTATCTACGCCGACATGGACCGGGATGACCCGCGCATCGCAGCCGTGATGGACTGGCTCAGCAAAAATTTCACCCTGGAGGAAAACCCGGGAATGGATGCACAGGGACTCTACTATTACTACCACACAATGGCGAAAGCTCTCGCCATCAGCGGAACCGAGAAAATCGTTACTCCCGACGGCAAGGAGATTGATTGGAAAAAGGAGCTCGCTCTCAAAGTGATGAGCACCCAGCAGCAGGACGGATCGTGGATCAATGAGCAATCCAATCGCTGGCTCGAGGACGACCCCGCTCTGGTGACCGCATACTCCCTGCTGACGCTTCAGCACGTGTATCGGAATATGTAATTCTGTCCCGGCGAGGCGGGCAACCCGGTTGAAGTAATCGCGGGACTGACTGGCTTCGGATACGGGGTTTGGTCGAATAAGCGGGGTGGGGCGAAGCGTCCCGCTGAGCCGCTGATCAACCGGAATTTAGCTACTGACAGCTCATCATGCCCGCATGGCTTCACGCCACCGTGTCGGAGATTGCCCGGTCTCTTTCCGAAACCATCGCCCGAAATAGTTCTGGTCGTCGATTCCCACTTCAGACGCGATTTCTCCGATCGTTTTATCGGTGGAACGCAGCAGATCGGTAGCCCGCTTGAGGCGGAAGGCGGAAATTTCGGCACCGACAGTTCGTCCGCATTCCGCTTGCAGGATCCGGTTCAAATGGTCGAGCGAGCACCCTGTCGCTTCCGCGACAAGTCCGGGGCGGAGTGTTTCCACCGGAACCTTTTCGATGGCTTCGCGCACCCGTTGCTGAATCCGCCCCGAGCCGGTGGTGACATCGCCTGTGGAAGCCGATTCAAACAAAGCCGCGAGTTGCAACACCAGTGACGACAACGCGAGGCGTCGCGGAGAGGGGCGACGTTCTTCTGCATGGAGAGAGACAAGCAATTGCTCCACCCGGCCGAGCTCCGGCGAGGAGAAGAAGCCTTCCTGTCGACCGGTGAAACCTTCTCCCGACGTTTCGAAATCAATCGCCAGACAAACCGGACGCATCGTTCTCTCTTTGACAAAACGATGCCGACAAGCGGGCGGGATCACGAGCCAGCTTCCCCGCTGCACCGCAACAGTCCTGTCGTCGAGATGCTGCACTCCGCGTCCGCGCAAATAGAGGAGGGCCTGAAACCATTCGTGCATGTGCTCGCTCAGTTTCTCGACGCGCGGCATATGCTGGTTCAGGGCGAGTCGGCGCAATCGAAACCCGGGAACGGCTATTTCGAAATCCTCCAGCAGGATTGGTTGCAATTCCTCTTTCATAACAAAAACGACATCGGTTTTGTGCGAATGCAATCGTTTTTCTTCTCACCTCTTTTTCCGTTCCTGCGTATTCTTCCGGCATGATCGCGAATCCCTCTGACCTGAAACCCGACACCCCGTGGAGTGAGACAGCATGGGCTCACACTCCGGAAGAATCTCTCGTCGATCACGAGAGTGAGGCGCGCCTCTGCGTTGCGACGCTGCTTCCCTTTCGCGATCAAAAGCCCGACTGGGAGGGATTTGAAAACAGCATCCGCTGGATGATTGAGGCTGGCGAGGCATATGGTGTTGAACTGGCCTTTGTTCTCAATGCCGACACCGGCTACATATTTGACCTCGATCTTGATCTTTACGGAGAAGTGATCCGCCGGTTCCGCGCGGCCTTTCCCGAACCGAAAATCATTTGCGGAACGACCGCCACGGGAGCGAGTGGCGACACCTTTCAGCCGGAGTGGTATCTGCCGCACCTCGAAGCCGCGCAGCAGTTTGAAAATGTGGAAGTCATGCTGATGACCTCAAAACTGCTCAATGAGCTTCCGACTGAAGCACGCCGGGATGCCTATTTTTCCATACTCGAAAACGTCCATGTTCCGGCAATCGTGCACGCTCTCGAGCCGTCCTTTGTTCCTTGGGCATCTCCCTTCAGTCCGTGGCTGCTCTACGAATTGGCGAACCACGAAAAAGTTGCCGGAGGAAAAATCTCGACGCTCGACGAACCGCACTTTCTCTACTGGGCCGCGATGTGTCGGGATCTCAATCTCCCGTTTGCTCCCCACAGCGGGGATGACTTCGGCATCGCGACAGCGATCAAGCTCGGGCTTCCGCTTTTGATCGGGGCCGGAGTCTCTGCGTGTCCGCTGATTTGTGCTGCGAAAAAAATGTGGAGGACCAATCCGCTCGATACCCGGGTTTACAAATTGTTTGAGGCTTTCCAGTCGCTCGAAGATGCCGTTTTCCGACTCGACGAAAACGGCAGTGCCGCGGCGTACAAACACAGCACCGCTCACGTTCTCAAGCATCTCGGCCTGATCGAATCGAGCGAGATTCATCCGGATTGCCGTGACCGCCGTCCTGACGATGAAGCGGATCGCATGGCGGAAGCGTTGCGTCGTCCCATCCGTGTCGCGGAAAGACTGGGAATTGAAAAGTTTTCCCTCGCATGAGCGCCGCTGCCCTGACAGATACCTCAAAGTTGTGTGTCCACACCATCACGACAAAACCGTGGTCGGTTGAGGAAGCGATAGACAAGTATGCGGAGGCGGGGATCGGTGGAATCACCGTCTGGCGTCAATGGCTCGAAGGGCGGGACATCGGTGCAGTCGGGGAAAAAGCACGCGCGAGCGGTCTCGAAATGGTATCGCTCTGTCGCGGAGGGTTTTTTCCCGCTGCTACACAAGCCGGGCGGGACGAAGCGATTGAGGACAACCGTCTCGCTATCCGGGAGGCTGCGGAGCTGGGAGCCCCCATGGTCGTTCTCGTCTGCGGCGCCGTTCCCGGACAAGCGCTCGAGGAATCCCGCAAGCAAATTGCCGACGGGATCGCCGCCGTCCTTCCGCTCGCCGAGGAGCACGACGTTCGTCTCGCGATTGAGCCGTTGCACCCCGTCTACGCCGACGACCGCAGCGCGATCAATACAATGGCGAGTGCAAATGCGGTTTGTGATCAGCTCGACCACCCGCTCGTTGGAATCGCGGCAGATGTTTACCACATCTGGTGGGATCCAGATCTGGAGGAACAAATTCGAATCACCGGTGAAAAGGGCCGCCTCTTCGGTTTTCACGTGTGCGACTGGATGACTCCCACGGCGGATTTGCTCAACGATCGCGGACTGATGGGCGAGGGCTGCATCGATATTCGAGGTATCCGCGCCATGGTTGAGGCCGCAGGATTCTCCGGCTTCAACGAAGTCGAAGTTTTCTCCGACCGCTGGTGGGCGGAAGACCAGGATCACTTCTTAACAGAAATCAAAAAAGCGTATTTGGCTCACACCTGAAATACATGTGCGAAGCGCAAAACGAAATCTTCTCACCTTTTACTTTTCCACCTTTTTACGCGGCGCAGCTGCCTCTCCTATGAAAACACACGATATCGGAATCATACTCAATGGCGTCACCGGGCGCATGGGAACCAATCAGCATTTGATTCGATCCATTCACGCGATTCGGGAACAGGGCGGAATCCAGGTGTCACCTGACGAAGTCATCAAGGTTCACCCGGTCCTGACCGGACGAAACGAAAACAAGCTGCGCGAACTTTCCGAAAGGCTCGGCGGAGACTACGCCTGGACTACCGATCTCGAAGGTGCTCTTGCCGATGAGTCGAACCAGATCTTTTTTGACGCAAGTTCCACCCTCCACCGGGCCCGCTTTGTAGAGATGGCGGTAAAAGCCGGTAAGGCGATCTATTGTGAGAAACCCACTGCAGTGGAAACCGATGAAGCTGTTCGCCTCGCGCAACTTTGTCGCGATGCCGGAGTCAAAAATGGTGTGGTGCAGGACAAGCTCTGGCTCACCGGAATTCGCAAACTGAAGATGTTGATCGACCAGGGATTCTTCGGGGAGATTCTCTCTGTCCGGGGCGAGTTCGGCTACTGGGTTTTTACCGGGCACGATGAAGACCAGCCTGCGCAGCGCCCGAGCTGGAACTATCGGAAAGAAGATGGAGGCGGCATCATTGTGGATATGCTCTGTCACTGGCGGTATCTCATCGATAACGTCTTCGGGAAAATTACCGGCGTTTCCTGTCACGGGGCGATTCACATTCCCGAGCGAATCGATGAGAACGGAAAGGCCTACCAGTGCACCGCTGACGATGCCTGCTATGCGACTTTCGAGTTGGAGAACGGGATTGTCTGCCAGTTCAACAGCTCCTGGGATGTCCGGGTCCGACGCGATGATTTGTTCGTCATGAATGTCGACGGAACGAAAGGCTCCGCTACCGTCGGGCTCCGCAAATGCTGGGTGCAAAGCCTTGGTATGACACCGAAGCCGGTTTGGAATCCCGACATCGATCAGCCCATCGATTTTTACGAGGGCTGGCAGGAAGTTCCCGATGCGACGGACTACGACAACGCTTTCAAAATTCAGTGGGAGCTGTTTCTTCGTCATGTGGCTCTCGATGAGCCGTTTCCCTACGATCTCATGGAGGGCGCGAAGGGCGTCCAGCTCGCCGAAGCCGGATTGCAAAGCTGGGAAGAGAGAAAATGGATCGACCTGACAGGGTTGGGTTGAGGACTCTACCCTGTTGAGTCCCCGACCAAACAGGGTCAAGTCCGGTCGCTTCCTCTTCCGCCTGGAAAAATTTCATTTTTTTGTAACCGCGCAGTCTGCATTCCCAAGAAAGGGGTATGCAGAAGTGTTTTTTCCTCACCCTATTCCTGTTTGCTGTGGTATCCATCCCGGCGCGGGCTGATCTCACGCATCGTTGGTCATTCAATGACGCTGCCGGCGCGGCATCGGCGGGGACCGTCGTTGCGGATGAGGTCAGCGCTGCCCCTGCCGTGATTCGGGGAGTTGGTGCGACTTTCGACGGAACTCAGATTGTTCTTCCCGGTACGACGAATTGCGGAGAATCCGACGCGACGATTTCCGCATATGTTGATCTCCCGAATGGAATTGTTTCTTCGAAAACGAATCTTACCGTGGAGGTCTGGGCGACGCCAATCGCGGCCCGCTTCTGGCAGCATCTGTTTGAATTCGGAAGGCTCAACCACGCCGGTGACGGTGCGGGGGCGGACGGCGAGTGGACGGGGACGGCGGGTGCGACTCCGCCGGGTGGGGCGCAATCGCAGGATACTTTGTTGATCACGCTGTGTCGGGGAAATAGTCTGAATCAGCAACGCCAGTCAAACCGTCATGATGGTGGAGCCGAGAATCAGCTCGATGCGAACCTGGCGACGACTGCCGGCCAGGCCTACCACTACGTGCTCACTTTTGAGGAGGGAGTCGGTATTCATGGGGTGTCCGGCGGGCAGGTTCGCTGGTATCGCGATGGTGTGCTCGTGACAACTGCTGACGTGAGTTATCACCTCGATGATATCCAGGATGTAAACAACTGGTTGGGAAGAAATCAGTGGAGCTCCCTTTCGACGACGAATGCGAGCTACGATGAGTTTCGACTTTACGATCATACCTTCGATGCGGCGGAGGTCATTGCCAGTCGTGACGCGGGGCCCGATGCTTCGTTTGGTCCTCCCGAAGCAAATGACGACACCTACACCATTCACGACGGGCAAAAGGTGAATGCCAGCGTGCTCGGGAACGACGTGGGGCCGTTCGATGCTTCGACGGTGGAGATTGTGCAGGCTCCGGTGAACGGAATCGCGACGCCCTCGGGAGACGGTCGCATTCTCTATGCGCACAATGGAGCAGGTGCGGGGAATGACAACTTTACCTACCGTGTGACGGGAGCATTCGGGATTTCGGATCCGGCAACGGTTACCGTCGACATTTCTTCAACGATGCGAATCGCGAACGACGACATCAATGTTCCCGACGAGCCTCCGACGACTTCTGTGTCGGTTGTTCCCGCCTTCCCGGGCCTGACATTCAACCAGCCGACCGATGTAGCCGCGGCTCCCGGTGATAGTTCCCGGCTCTGGATCACGCAGAAAAACGGGATGGTTCGTCTCATTCCCGATGTGACGGCTCCTTCATCGACGACGTTTTTTGATTTGCCTGCTTTGCTCGCAAGTCGTGGCGAAGCGATCGGAAATCCGGGCAATGAGCGGGGGCTGCTCGGGATCGTTTTTCATCCGGACTATCAGGTGAACGGATACTTTTATCTCTTCTATTCGGTTCGTATCGGAGCGGATAATTTCAGTCGGCTCTCCCGGTTTTCGGTGGATGGGGGAAACCCGAACCTTGCTGACCCGGCGAGCGAACTTGTTCTCATTCAGCAACTCGACGAGCATGGTCTGCACCTCGGGGGCGATATGCACTTCGGGCTCGACGGGTATCTCTATTTTTCCACCGGAGATGAAGGGGGGCAGTTTGACGGCAGTTCGAACGGCCAGACGATCGACGGTGATCTTTTCTCCGGAATCATGCGAATCGATGTCGACAAGAATCCGGGAAATCCGGAGCCGCATCCTCACGCTGCGGTCCCGACGGACATGGGTGTGGCCCGGTATTCCATTCCTGCCGACAATCCCTTCGTGACGAATGATCCGACGATTTCCTACAACGGACAGGATCTGCCGGCGAATACGGTCCGGACAGAATTCTGGGCAAACGGGTTTCGCAATCCGTGGCGATTTTCCATCGATGAAGTCACCGGCGAAATCTGGGTCGCGGATGTGGGTCAAAATGCCCGGGAAGAAATCAATCTCGTTACCGCCGGGGGCAACTACGGGTGGTCGTTCCGCGAGGGAACAATCGACGGACCGCGAGTCGGGGAAACTCCTGCGGGGTGGACCGGTGTTGATCCGGTCTACGAATACGGTCACGGCAGCGGGGAGTTTCAGGGCAACTCGGTGACCGGTGGTCTCGTCTATCGGGGAAGTGCTTTTCCTGAGTTGGTGGGCGCGTATCTGTTTGCTGACTTTGTATCC
>JAKSBG010000226.1 GCA_022361255.1 Verrucomicrobiales bacterium | reverse complement strand
GTAGCTCTGGAGACGAAAAACGAACTCGCCCCGTCAGTCTACCGGATTCACGACGATCCTGATCCGGGAAAACTGGAGGAATTTGCCGAACTTGCCCGAGACTTCGGACATCGTGTGGGCGATGTCACCCAGCGTGGCGAGCTGCAGAACCTGCTGCGGGAGATCCGGGGGACCAACGGTGAAAGCAGCATCAAGCTAGCCCTTCTCAAGAGCCTCAAGCGTGCTGCCTACTCGGCCGATCCTATCGGACACTACGGACTGGCGAAGGCGAACTACACCCATTTCACCAGCCCGATCCGCCGCTATGCGGACCTCGCCGTGCATCGCGTGCTGCGAAAAATTCTTTCCAACCGAAACGAACCGACCGCGCCGGAAAAACCTGATCGCACTCCAAAGGCCGCCGAAATCAAAGACTTTGCAGCCCACATTTCCGAAACGGAGCGAATCGCAGCAGAAGCCGAACAGGAAACCCGGCGCATCAAAATCTACGAGTATCTCGAAATCCTCCTCTCCGAAAACGCTGACACCACGCTCGCCGCTACGATTCAGGAGGTCCGCCCGATCGGGGCCTTCGTCGAACTCGATGAGCTCCTCATCCGTGGCCTGATCCGGAAAAATGACCTCCCCCGCTACGGCGAATACTTCTTCGACCGGACCCGGAATGAATTCCGAAGCAGGACTAACGCTCCCGCACTTCGCGCCGGAGAGAACATTCGCGTCCGCCTGATCAGCATCGACCGGGAGCGGGGCTTTGTGGATTTCTCTCCTGCCTGAATTGCGGGATGGACGGAGGGCTCATGATTTTTCATTATTAAAGAATGCCATCCCCTGAATCTTCCAAAAGCTCCCGTCGCAACTTTATGAAAAAGGCCACCACCGCCACAGCGGCAGGCACCTTCGGCTTTCAATTCGTTCCATCCCGCGTTTGGGGCGCGAACTCGCGGGTTCAGTTCGGGGGAATCGGGACGGGCGGAAAAGGTGACGCCGACATCAGCGGCAGTGTGAATGCCGGCATGGCATGTGTCGCCCTCGTCGATATCGTCGATGCGGAAAAAATCAGTCAGGCCAATACTGACTCCCGAACCAAAGCCCGACTGAAATCCATTGAGAAGGCCCGCAGCAAGTTCCCCGACGCGAAGTTCTACACCGACTACCGGGAAATGATCGCCGACATGGGCGACAAAGTGGACGCTGTAACCGTCTCAACGCCCGACCACCACCACTTTCACGCGACTCTTCTCGCGATGCAGGCGGGCAAGCACGTCTACTGTCAAAAACCGCTGACTCACTCCATTTGGGAAGCACGGACGTTAACAGATGTTGCCGCAAAAACTGGAGTGAAGACCCAGATGGGCAACCAGGCGCATGCAAACAGTCATATGCGTCGCGTCATCGAACTGCTTCGCGCCGGTCTGCTCGGTAAGGTTTCCGAGATTCACGCGTGGACGAACCGTCCGATTTGGCCGCAAGGTTTTACAACACCTCCCGGGAAAGAGGAAGTCCCTCTCGGCGTTGACTGGGAGCAATGGATCGGACCGGCGGAATGGGTCGATTACAGTTCAAAAATTGCCCCCTTCGCCTGGCGCGGATGGTGGAATTTCGGGACCGGCGCCCTCGGCGATATGGCCTGCCACATCATGGACATGCCCTACTGGGCACTTGAGCTCGGCGCACCGAAATCGATCAAGGCAAAGGAGGAAGGAAACACAGATCTCTCCGCTCCGATTCACTCTACCATCGAATACGACTTTCCTGACAAAGGCGTCAAGATGACCTGGTATGACGGGCAGATTGGGGCAGAATTTGATCGCGAAAACTGGCGACTCATTCCCGGTGAGTTCAATCGCCCCAACGAGAAAATTCTCGAAGGCGTCGACTACAAGAGATACGAGAGCGTCATCATCGGCGAGCATGGAAAGCTCTTCTTCAACCGCAAGCAGGACATCTGGTTCGTCAAACCGAGCAGTCTGCTCGACGGATTCGAATTCCCCGAGCCGAGCCTCGACCGCGCCCGTGACGATGACAACTACAAGCAGTGGCTCGACGCCATCGATGGCAAAATCGAGCGCGCCCAATCCGACTTCGCCTATGCCGGTCCGTTTTCTGAAACAGTTCTGTTAGGGTGCCTCGCCCAGAAAACTCCGGGCAAAAAGCTGCAGTGGAACGCCGAGAAGATGAAAGTCAAAGGCCACCCCGAACTCGACAAGGTCATCCGTCGAGACTACCGCGAGGGATGGGAAGTGGAGGTGTAGTAGTGAAACCCGTAGGATGGACATTCTTGTCCGTCTCAGTAGCTGATGGCAATTGCTTCGCAGACGGACAAGAATGTCCATCCTACGATCACAAATCCGTGCAACACGGACAAGGCTGCACCCAGTGGCCGGGTTCGACCTCGCGCAGGCTCAGATCCATCCCTACGCTGTCTTTCCACCTGGGATGTTCCATGCGGTGCCCGAAAGCACAGCCTTCAGGCGGATTGATCGGCGACGGAACGTCGCCTTCCAGAAAGCGCGGTTCCTCCCGCTTCGACGGGTCGGGAATCGGGATCGCTGAAATCAGAGCTTTGGTGTAGGCGTGGCGTGGATTTTCGTAGATGGCATCCGCGTCCGCGATCTCCATGATCTTACCGAGATACATGATCGCAACCCGGTCGGAAACGTGACGTACCACAGCGAGATCGTGGGCAATGAACAGATAACTCAATCCAAGATCACTCTGCAGATCCATCATCAGATTGAGAACCTGACTTTGCACCGAAACATCGAGAGCGGAAACCGGCTCGTCGCAGATAATCATGCGAGGATTCAGCGCAATGGCGCGGGCAATTCCAATGCGCTGGCGCTGGCCACCGGAAAATTCGAAGGGAAACTTCTCCGCGGCTGAAGCGCTCAGTCCGACTTTCTCCAGAAGCTCACCCACTCTTTCCTGTCGTTCATTGCGGTCACCGATCCCGTGAATGATAAATGGTTCAGAGACGATCTCACCCACCGTATGTCGAGGGTTGAGTGATTCCGCCGGATCCTGAAAAATCATCTGCAAATCACGACGTCGCGGGAGCAGGTCATGCCGCTTCATGTGCGTGATGTCATCCCCGTCAAATTCAACTTTTCCGCCGGTCGGCTCGAGAAGCCGGACCATGCATTTCCCGAGAGTCGACTTCCCGCAGCCTGATTCACCGACAAGTCCGAGTGTTTCGCCCTCGTGCACTGTCAGCGATACTCCATCCACCGCCTTGCAGGAAGCGACCGAACGGAGAAACACACCTCCCTTTACGGGGAAGTGCATCTGCAAATTTTCTACAGAGAGAAGCGGCTTCATCCTTGGTAACAGAACGGACATTTCTCAACCCAATGTCCGGGGGAGATTTCTTCGTAGGGAGGGCGATTGTTCACCGCTGCTTCGTCGTGCTCGACATCGGCTCTCGTCGAAAAACGGCAGCCGGACGGCATCTTGTCGAGCGGCGGAACGTTCCCCTCAATTGTTGGCAGCTTTGTCTTTCGCTCTCGATCCAGCCGGGGAATCGAGCGGAGCAATCCCCTGGTGTAGGCATGAAGCGGATTTTCAAACAACTCCAGAACCGGAGCCCTTTCGACGATTCGCCCGCCGTACATGACGACGACCTCGTCACAGGTTTCTGCGATCACTCCGAGGTCGTGCGTGATCAGTATGACCGCCATACCCATCTCGGCCTGGAGGTCACTGATCAGTTTTAGAATCTGCGCCTGCACCGTGACATCGAGTGCTGTAGTTGGCTCGTCAGCTATGAGCAGATCCGGCTTGCATCCGAGCGCCATCGCGATCATGACGCGCTGCCGCATGCCGCCACTGAGTTGGTGCGGATACTCGTCAACACGTACCTCCGGGGAAGGAATGCCGACCTTGTCGAGAATGTCAATCGACGCCTCGCGGGCCGACGCCTTATCCATTCCCTTGTGAAGCATAAAAACTTCGCTGACCTGACGCCCGATTTTCTGGACCGGATTCAAAGCCGTCATTGGCTCCTGAAAAATCATGCCGATCTCGTCGCCACGCACGTCGACCATATGCTCGGGCGTTGCCTCAACCAGCTCACGGTCTTTGAACTGGATGCTGCCGCCGAGAATGTTACCGGCGGGGCGCGGAAGCAGCTGCATGATCGACAGGGCTGTTACGCTTTTCCCGCAGCCGGATTCCCCGACAATTCCGAGCGTCTTGTCGCGCTCCACCGAAAAGCTGACCCCGTCGACCGCGACAACCTGTCCGGAATCGGTTTCGAATCCGGTGCGCAGGTCGGTGACTTCGAGAAGTGGCATAAATCAAACAGGGTTTGGTCAGGGACGCAACAGGGTCAGGTCATTGGCTGAACCCTGTTCAGTATGTTTTTGCTAGTCGACTCTGTATTGGTCGTAGACTTTGATGACCGGATCAAATGTCTTGCCGGCTTTCATCGCTTCCTTTGTTTCCTTCCTGGCCTCTTCGTCGATCCAGTGGAGCCAGGCAGTGCGGGCAAGTTCACTGCGCTTCACATTGAAGTCTTCCGGCCATTTGACCCAGCGCCAGTATCCGAGGCGGTAGTGAATGGTGTCGACTCCGGGAACCCATGCTGCGTGATCGTAGAGTGTTTCTTCGATCTGGTGAGCCAGCTTGATTTTCTCTTCGTGCGATTCCGATTTATCGTAGGCAGTGATGACGGGATCGAGATCAGGGATGGTTGTGCTGGTGAAGTTGTTCGTCTGAGGCTTCACCGATCCATCCTCTTTGTAGCCGCTGTCCGTATGCCAGAAGTCCCAGTAGCGGGGGTAAATCTCACTCGTCGACGAGGCAAATCCGGTAAAGGAAATCTCATGATTCTTTTCCTGATTCTTCTTCCAGCTTGCGGTCTGCTCCATGATCTCAAGATTGAATTCCACTCCGGCTTTGAGAGCCTCCTGTTTCAAAATCGTGAGCGCATCGCCGAAGGTTTTGGCACCAGTGTTGAGAGTGAATGACAGGCGCTGTCCCTGATCATTCACCAGGACCCCATCGGGTCCCCGCTTTGTGAACCCGGCCTTTGCAAACTCCTCTCTCGCTTTTTCGACGGAGAACTCCCGTGGTTCGATATCCTGATGTGAGGCATCGCCGTAGCCGTCGGATGCGGTTTTCAATCTGACCCAGTCACCACGGAAAAACTTATCGATTACGATGTCCCAATTGCAGGCGTAGTGAATTCCACGACGGACATGAACATTGTCGAGAGGTGGCTTGTTCGTGTTGAGCCAGAGTCCGAGCGATCCGCGGGGGATGTCGTTGTAGAACGTGACTTTGTGAATGTAGCCGTCTTTCACAAGCGGATCATCATCGGGCAACTGCTCATACCAGTATTTCGAAAGATCGAGTCGCGCCATATCGAGATCGCCTCTTTTGAAGGATTCGAATGTTTTGTCAGGATCTCGAATCACGGTCAGCTCAATGAAGTCGGGGTTGTAGCGGTTCTTCCAGAATTTGCGGTCCTTCGCCCACCAGTGATCGTTTCGTGTGAACTTGATGCTGCGCCCCTTTTTGATGTCTTCCGGCTTGATGATATAGGCGGCGGTGGTCGGCGCGAATCGCCAGTTGTAACGCTGTGCAAAATCCGGCCCGTGTTCGATGTAGAAATGTCGGGGTTTCGGAGTCACTTCGAGGACGTAGGCGGGAAAGTCCGGTTTGTTCTCCGAGATGGTCGTCGAAAAAGTAAGATCATCGTAGATGGTCAGGTTTTTGATTTTGGTTTCGACGAAGTGTTTGCTGAAGGGAGCCCCGGTGTGCTCGGAGAGGTAGAAGTACAGGGCAAACGCCGTATCTTCTGTCGTGATGGGATGCCCGTCGCTCCACTTCGCTTCCGGATCGATGCGGACATAGACTGTCGCGTTTTCACGGTCGATCGCCCACTCTTTGGCCAGCCCCGGAAAGTGTCCGTCAACGTTGGGGTGACGAACCGCGTAGGTCATTGCTGTTTCGTCCAGCAGATAACGCCGGATGCCACCTGTGGAATCGGGCCCACTGGTCCGGAGTGTCCGCGGGAAATCAGGCATGGCACCGTAGGTGGTCCCTCCTTTTTTCGCATCGGGCGAACCAATTTCAGGAAGGTCCATTCCGTTCTCCCACTTCAAATCCTTCGGCAAATCCTCAATCGAAGCGAAGGTGAACAGTTCGGGCATGGACTGGTAGAGAGCCTCCACATCCTCTGTATTGTCGTGGGGAGGAAAATTCGAAGCGTTGTCAGGCCCGTCCGATTCTCCCCCGCCTCCACAGGCGGACAGAAAAACGGAGGCTACCGGGAGCGCGAAAAGGTGCAGGCTTGGTTTCATCATGGCTTTTTCTTGTGCTGATCGAAATTGAGGGTGGTTTCGCCGAAGTCTTTGCCATCTTTCATAGCTTCTTCGGTTTCGGCTTTGATTTTGGGATCGATCCAATGGATGCAAAGCTCGTCGTGCTCGCGGGCGAGACGTGCGCTGAATCCTTTCGGCCACTGAACCCAGCGCCAGTAGGCGCACTGGAAATAGGGGCGGACCCATCCGGGTATAAAAGCGGCGTCGTCGTGGATTTTTTGCTGCAATTCGTGCGCAATGGTTTTGATCTCAGTCAGGTCGGTCGATTTCTCGTAGCGGTCGATCAGCTTATCCCACTCCGGATAGGCCGTGACGGTGTAGTTGTTCGTATCGGGCTTCAGGCTGCCGTCCTCGCGGTAGGCGTTGAAGCTGTGGAAGAAATCCCAGTATCGGGGATAGAGCTCCACTGACCGGTTGAGAGCAGTGAGAACGATCTCGTGTTTTTTCTCGCTCGATTTTTTGTGCGCGGCGGTCGAATCAATGATTTCCAGCTGGATTTCCACGCCGGCTTTTCTCGCTTCGCGTTCCAGAATCGTGAGTAGATCGGTGTATCGCTTGTAACCGGTGGTGAGGGTGAAACTGAGCCGTTGCCCCTGATCATTCACGAGAATGCCGTCCGAACCGGATTTGCTGAAACCGGCTTCCGCGAAATGCTCTCTCGCCTTTTCCGGGGAAAATCGACGGGCCTTTACCTCGGGGTTGGTGTAATCCCCGTAGCCGACCGAACTGCTCTCCATGCGTTCGTAGCGACCGCGGAAGTATTGCTCCAGAACGAGGCCAAAATTGGTGGCATACTGGAGGCCGAGGCGCACGTTGATATCATCGAGGAGAGGCTTCGACTTGTTCAGCCGCAGGGCCCAGCAGGGGCGCGGAATCTGATTGTAAAACTGCGCGCGGACGACGTAACCCTTTTTCACCGGTGGCTTGTCGAGTTTTTCCTCCCAGACATCAGGAGTTCGAATGCGCTGCATTTCGTAGTCACCGGAAAGGAATGCTTCCAGCGCCTTTTCCGGATCGCGGATCACAGAAAACTCGCGCTGGTCGGGATTATACCGGTAGCGCCAGAACTTTTTATCATTCGCCCACCAGTCGTCGAGTCGTGTCTGTGTCAGGGTCCGCCCCTTGCGAATGTCTTCGCTCCGAATGACGTAGGCGCCGGTAGTCGGGACAAAACGCCAGGCGTAGCGATTGATGAAATCCTCGCCAAAGTCCTTGTAGAAATGTTCGGGACGCGGATAGAGGTCTTCTTCAAAAAACCGGAGCGTGTCCGGTTTGGCATCTTTCAGCCCGACCTCAATGATGCTGTCCCCGTAGGCGGTGATGTGCGTGTATTTTTCCGAATACCAGTTGTTGTACCACGGAGCTTTGATCCACGGACTCTGCATGAAATAGAAAGTGAAGAAGAAATGCCTCGCCCGAACGGGAACCCCGTCGGAGAACTCGGCTTTGGGATCGATACGGAACCAGGCCGTTTTCCGATCTTCCGAGACAGCCCACTCCGAACACAGCCCGGGATAATAACCGCCGGTTTCGGGGTGTTTTTTGACAAGGGCGACAGATAAATCGTCGTGAATAAAGCTCCGGAAGGAGGTCGAAGAATCAGGGCCGACAACGCGCAAAGTTCTAGGAAAATCCTGCTGCCAGATTCTTTCTTTGCCGCCGCGAATCGCTTCAGGAGATGCAAACTCCTCCTGGTCGTTTCCGTTTTCCCAAACGAGCCCCTCAGGAAGCTCTGCCTCGGTTTTGACTTGGAAGAAATCGCGCTTTCCCGCGAAAAACTCCTCGGCTCCGGGATTTCGATAAGCGAGCGCCGCGTCAATTTCTTCTGGAGAAAGGCGGGTCGCGCCGGAGATTTCGATTTCTTCCTCATCGTCACTGCCGCAGGCACAAAGAAACAGAACCGGGAGCAGGAGAAGGGCTTTTGCTGTATGGAAAGCAGGAAACTTCATTAGCGATAAACCGTGAATTTTTTCGGATCAAAGGCTTCGCGAATTGCTTCGCCGATAAAGGTAACGAGCAAGAGGACAACAACGAGTCCGCCGAATGCAGAAGTCACGATCCAGGGAGCATTCAGATTCTGCACCCCGCGCTGGAGCAGTTCACCCCAGCTCGGCGTCGGAACGGGAAGGCCGAACCCAAGAAAGTCCAGCGCGGTCAGAGAGGCAATCGCACTGGCGACTGTGAAGGGCATGAAGGTCACGAGAATCGAAATCGTATTCGGCAGGACGTGGCGAAAAATGACGCGCCAGTTGCTCGCCCCGAGAACGCGCGCTGCCGACACGTAGTCCCGTGATTTTTCCCGAAGAGTCTCCGTTCGCATGTAGTAGGTCATCGACGTCCAGCCGAAGACAACAAAAATCCCTAACAAAATCCCAATAGTCGGGCGAACGATCGAAGCCACGATGATTACGACGTAGAGAAAGGGAATGTTCTGCCAGATTTCAATAATGCGCTGTCCGAAAAGATCGACGGCTCCCCCAAAGTATCCCATCGCGCAACCGACGGCGATACCAATGACGAATACGATTGCCATGAAGGCGAGAGCGAAGCTCACCGCGTAGCGAAACCCGTAGAAGAGTCGGGCAAAAATGTCGCGGCCGGTGTTGTCCGTCCCGAGAAAATGCCGGCGCTCAAAATTGGGTGGCTGAGGGCCGTATTCGCCTTCCACAAAATCGTTCTCGTAGGCGTTGTAGGGAACCACGGGGAGAAGAACCCAGTTTCCGCTGTCAGGATCCTCCGCGAACTTTTTCTTCAAATCGCGGTAGTTCGTCTCGTAGTCGTAGTCGAAGCCGAAATCGGTTCCGGGATGGAAAGCTCCGTGCGTCGGAAAGTAGATTTGCCCTTCGTATTTTACGAGAAGAGCCCGGCTGTTCACGAAATACTCCCCCACTCCCCAGAAGGAAATCAGCAACAGAAAGACGAACAGCAAAAACGAAACATACCCCCGCCGAATCGCGCGGAAGCGCTTCAGCTTTTTGATGGTAAGAGGTTTGAGTCGGAGGAAGTTCATCAATGGAGAAGCGGCGGTCTACTGGAATTTGACTCGCGGATCGACCAGGGCAACGCAGACGTCGGAAAGGAGATTTCCCAGCAGCATCAAAAAGGAGGACAGAACGAGAATGCCGAGAAATACCGGGTAATCCCGGTCGAGAATCGAGGTGTAGCCAAGCAGCCCGATCCCGTCGATATCGAAGATGTATTCGATGAGAAAGGAGCCCGCGAAAAAGATGCTGACAAGATGTCCCAACGTCGTCGCAATGGGAATGAGAGAGTTTCTCATCGCGTGACGAACCACGGCCCGGCGAAAGCTGACTCCTTTCGCAACAGCCGTCCGGACGTAGTCGGCAGCGAGGTTGTCCATGAGCTGGTTTTTCATCAACATCGTCATGAAAGCGAAGGAACCGAGCAGATAACAAACCAGAGGAAGGAAGGTGTGGTGAACGAGATCTTTGACCTTCTCGAAAAAACCCATGTATTCCCAGTCGCCGGTCGGCCAACCTTCTTTGGGAAACCACTCCGCGCGCATACAGAGATAGACTACCAGGAGCGCTCCGAGTGCGTACCCCGGAACCGCATAACCCGCAAAGACGGCAACGGAAGTGGCGTTGTCGATGTGCGTTCGATGTCGCAATGCCTTGAAGATCCCTAGAGGAATGCAGACGAGATAGACTACAATTGCACTAACCAGGCCAAAATAGATCGAAATCGGCATTCGTTCGAGAATGAGATCCAGGACCGGCTCCTGATAGCGGAATGAGGTTCCCAGATTTCCCCGCAGGAGATCCCCGACCCAGAGCGGATAGGCCTGATACCACGGCTTGTCGAGACCGTAGAGCTTCTTCAGCTCGTTGATCTGATCCTCGGAAAGCGCCTGATTGTTTCCTCCGCTCCCGGAGTTTCCGCCCTGCATGTTGATCATCTGGCTCTCGGCGAGAGCTCTCTCCACCGGACCACCCGGAACCATACGGGTGATGAAAAAAGCGATCAAAGTGATGCCAATCAGCGTCGGGGGAATAAGGAGGAGTCGACGGATGAAATAGGCTCGCATACGGATGCGTGGAGGCGTTCGGGGAGGTTAACGGAAAAGACGGTAATTTGTCCGCGAAATGCCGCTGCTTCAAGGCATGATTTTCACGTGGATGTGTAGAAGCCAATTCATTCGCCCCGGGCCGGTAGTTTATCGGGGTTCCCGGGATCAAAGCTCACCCGGACATGGGGGCATTCTCGTCGTTTCTCCCTTTGATTCGGTCAGTTCACCAAAGCGACTTTAACAGTCGACGTTTCAGCCCGCGGAGTCATCGGACGGGGCGCAATATGGGATCGAATTCGATCTATCGCAGTTGCCTCCGCAGCAATCCCCGTAACTTTCTTCTCAGGAACTCTGTGGAACGACGTGTATTCCTCCGGTGCAGGCATATCGAGGTGCGACGCGTGAGACACTACGGCAAGCTCCTTCGCTTCTCTGATAATCCCGACCGTTCCCACGACTTTCCCGGCGTTTTT
>JAKSBG010000434.1 GCA_022361255.1 Verrucomicrobiales bacterium | reverse complement strand
CCTGGATCTGGCGGAGATACGCTTCCGCCTGCGGAGACACTTTCGACTTTGCCGGCTTCTTCGTAGATGTCTTCCCGTTGATCTGCTCGGAAACGAGTTTCTCGGTATCGCGGACATTCAGCTTTTTCTTCACTACCATGTCGGCGAGAAGTCGCTGTTCCGCTTTCGTTTTCACACCGAGGATCGCCTTGGCATGGCCGGAGCTGATAAGCCGCTGTGAGACCAGAGTCTGCACCGCTTTGTCGAGGTCCAGCAGTCGCATTGAATTCGAAACTGTCGCCCGGTTCTTGCCAACGCGCTGTGCGATCTGCTCCTGCTTTAATCCGAAATCTTTGGCAAGGCGGGCATACGCCTCGGCCTCTTCCAGCGGATCGAGATCCTCCCTCTGGAGGTTTTCGATCAGCGCCATTTCGAGAACGTCGCGGTCAGACGCATCCCGAAGAATCACAGGGACTTCTTCCAGCCCGAGCTTTGTCGAGGCACGCCAGCGTCGCTCGCCTGCGATAAGTTCATACTTGCCATCCACATCCCGGACGATGAGAGGCTGAATCACGCCGTGCTCACGGATCGAATCGACCAGCTCGTCCAGATTCTCCTCGTGAAAGCGCTTCCTCGGTTGCAAAGGCGAAGGAACCACCTTGTCGAGTTCGACTCGCAATACTCTCTCGCCGGTAGCGGGATCAGACTCAGCTTCACCGGACGATTTCACCGAAACGGACTGCGGCGCTTTAATCAGGGCGTTCAGACCTTTGCCCAGTCCTTTCTTGGTGCTTTTTGCTGGTGGCATCCGCTTGGCGGTTCAGGTTGGAAGAGAAAAGAGACTACTCGATGATGCGTACATTCGGCACCGCATTGGCCCGTGCCTCCGCCTCCATAGCAGCGTGCTGCTCATCGGTGCAGGCGGAGTCTGTCGGAGCATCCGCTTCAGCATCGCTTCCTTCCAGAACACCGTTCTCAATCATCCACGCCTCTACTTCATCACCGCTTACGTCGGCGAGCATGGTTCCGTTTACGATGACGCAGGGAGAAAGCGGCTGGCCGCTCTTCTGCTCCATCTCCCAACGGAAAGCGGGGTTTTTGATGATATCCTTCTCTTCGTACTGGAGATCATACTTGCGGAAAATTGCGCGGACGCCTTCACTCCAGCCGCAAAATGTTTTCAGATATGCTGTGATTTCGATGTTTTGATCAGCCATGATTTTGATTGGTTTGTACTCTGAATCGGTAACCCAGACCGGACCAGTGCGCAAATCCGATTGAAGAGCTTATGAGTGTGCTTTCCCACCTTTCCATGAAGCCGGTCCCTGAATCATCCTGTAGATCGACAGTAAGGAAAAAGTGTTTCGGCGCCGTCCCGACTTGACTTCTATAATTTGTCAGATCAGTTTCCAACCGGTTTCCAGAAAACCTCTACACCAATTCAATCACGAGCGACTACTTCTCCATTGATCGATCGCATTTCCAGCTTCTTCCGCGGTACCGTGGCATGCACACTTGCCCTGCTTGTTAGCGGCGGCGCCCCGATTTTGATGCAAACATACGGTTGGATCGATATGGCACTCAAGGCGGGGGGGCTTGACCAAATCGGCTACGCTCTCACTGAAGCGCCTCCCTGTAAGTTTTGCTGCGCCGCGAAGGCTCTTCAGGAGTCGACACCGGCAGGTGAAAGAAATCATCCTTCCCCAACCGTGCCGGAGCGTTTCGAGTTACTCCTGAAAACGTTGACCTCCTGTGCAGACCATCAAAAGACGTCGTGGGAAGCACCTGAGAATTTTCTATCACCGACCTTCCGCGCCACTCCTGAACCGGTGAAACTTCGCAGCCGGGACGGAAATGGACCACCAACTCCCCCACCGCGGAACGGCCAATTCAGCTGATATTCAGCATTTCTATCCGCCAGCATTCTCAGCTGGCATTGCTATTAAGCAGGATGCAGCAAAACATCCTGTCGCGTCCGTCAGCCAAATCCTGCAATACAGGAATCTGCGGACGCCCCTTTTTTCTATTCTGAGGGCCCGGCCGGATCTGCCGGTACCTCCATAAAATTTTTCCTACCTAACTTTCTAATTTTCTATGAATTCATTTCTTCAAAAATCTATTATTCGAACCGCTCTAGCAGCAGCTCTGCTGTTGCCCTCAACGGGTTCATCCGGCGACTATTCCCCCTATTCTTCCAAATCTCCCACCGGCAAAGGGCCGATCATTGATGGAAACGACTACGATACCCATCGTGTCGACGCGCACGCTCCGATCGGGGTTATGGGCGACCACACGCATGACGCAGGCGAGTGGATGCTGTCCTACCGATACATGAACATGAGTATGGACGGGCACCGTGCCGGGACCAAATCTCTGACGAATCACAACGTATACCATTTCGGATACGGCGTTGCAGCTCAGGAGATGACCATGGACATGCACATGGTCGGGATCATGCACGCTCCCTCCGACTGGCTGACGCTGTTCAGCATGTTCAACTATGTCCGCAAAGACATGGAGCTGATGAGTAACCCGAATCCTCCCGGCGGAGCACACGGGCACGGTCATGGAGGACACGGACATGGTGGTGCACCGGGATCAACCTTCGGGCACTCCAGTGAAGGACTCGGCGACATTACAGTTGGTGGACTGGTGAAAATCTATGATCAAAACAGGCAGCGGGTCCATCTCAATCTTGGCTTCGTACTTCCCACGGCAGAGGTCGATCACAAGCAACATGGTTCCTTTCTCCCATACGGAATGCAGTCAGGAGAAGGCACCTTTGCATTCAAACCCGGCATCACCTATCTCGGTCAGGCTGACCGGTTATCATGGGGGGCGCAAGCGACCGGTCTCATCCACCTCGAAGAGGAAAATGACAGTGGATTTCGCTACGGCGACGGAATCAATCTCACCAGCTGGCTCGCTCATCCGATCACTGACGCACTGAGTGTGTCGGCGCGACTTAACTACATCTATCAGAATGACATCGAAGGTCACTACAATGGTCCCCACGGTCACTCTGCACCGCCCCAGCTTCAGGCGAATTATGGTGGAAGCGTTCTGGAAACGGGTATCGGTTTGAACCTGCTCCTGGGCGGTGGGCACCGGCTCGCAATTGAAGCACTGTTCCCTGTCCATCAGGATGCAAACGGCGTAGGCATGGACCGTGACTACAGCATCATTGCCGGGTGGCAGAAGGCATTCTGAAAAATTCACCTGAATTGAATTTCGGAGCGACTTATCAAATCGAACTTCTTCATGAGGTGTTTTTAAGTCGTTCCACACAAATCGGATGCCGGTCGGCGTTTTTGCAACGCTGACCGGCACATCCCGATCCGGAGTCAAATCCCGGCAACTACTCCTTTCACGGCTCCTGCCTCACTTTCTCAACCCAGACTGCCCCGACCGCATCCAGGTCGAAACCGGAACTGGGAGAACCTCGCAGGGCAGACCCGACTTCTTCGCTGTGGAGAACTAAATCGCCGTCACGATCAACAAGCCAACGGTGTCCGGTCGATTGAATACGTACGAAACGGATCCACTCGAAACCAAGCTCACCTATGTCAAAACTGTCACCACCGGAAACAGCAGGGTCAGAGGGGTCAGGATCGTAGCCGTTGGAAAGAGTTGGATTCACCCCTGCAAAACCGCTGTTGTAGATAAAAGGGTGACGCAGGTTCACCCCCCCTGTTTCCGGATCAAACCGGGGGGAAAAGTTGAAGGGAAATGGCACAAATCTGGTGCCGTCCTGACTCACTGACACTACCGCAGGTTCCATGAAGCGGGAATCAGGGTCAGGAGTACCCCGGCTGTCGAGGAGGTAAAAGACGTTCTCAAAAACTGTAAAATCAGCTCCTGGCCCATCCCATACCCCATTATCGGTAAACTCCAGAATGATGCTACCTCCATACGGGGAGGATACGCCACCGTCATCATTTTTTGCAGCACCCAGAGATGTCACATGAAGGGATCCTTGCGTTACTCCCCCCCCGCGGGGAGCTCCCGTCACGACACCCGGAAGCAGGGTTGCTTGAAATGCCGCGGGAGAGAGCGGATCCGATTCAACTACCGAATCGGCAAAAGGATCACGGGAACTCGAAAGGTCCAACACAAGCAGGGCCGGAGGCACCTCCTCTGCGGAGACTCCTTCGACGAAGGCTCCATAAAAGTATCGCCCCGCATCCAGCCCGCGATCAATCATTTGTGATTCCACTCCGGAGAACACCGTAACTCCGTCATCCGGATCTCCGGGGAAGCCCTGCTCGTTGCGGACAATTCTGACTGCAGGAGTATTGGCACCAACCGGCGGAGTCCAACTCAGAGCAACACGACGCAGGCTCAGCAGGGCCTCGAAATTTGTCACCCCTTTCTGCTCCTCACCGGAAACCGTCCACTTCACAGTCCCGGTAGCATTTGCACCACCCGCATCCGTTACCCGAACCCGAAATCGAAAGCTTCCCTCAACCTCCGGCTTACCGTCAAGACTTCCGGAATCGGCGAAAGAAACTCCGGAAGGTAAAAGTGATTCCATCGCCCAGGTGTACGGCTCTACCCCCCCCGTTGCGATCAACATTCCTGAGTAGTCCTCCCCGATCTTCCCCTCCAACAGCGTTTCCGTCAGGATCCGAAGGGCTCCCGACTCTTCGACAGCAATCGTAAATGAGGCAATGTCGCTCCGCTCACCCGCATCAACCACCTGAATCCGGAAGCGGAATGTTCCCGGATCGCTGCAGGTTCCCGAAATGATCCCCTCAACAGGGTCTAACTCCAGTCCGCCCGGAAGCGCGCCTTCTGCGATATCCCATCGGTACGGCAAGGATCCGCCGACTGCGTCGAGAGAAACCCGATACGACTCCCCTTCAACCGCTGAGGGAAGTGACCCGGTCGTCAGATAAAGAGGCGTCACCCCGTCATTTTCACCGGCAGCACCCCCGGGGGAGTTCTTGTTTCTGTCTATTCCCGAAGAAACGGAGCCGTTGGCAATCGTAATCGCAGGGAGCCAGACATCCCCTTTTTTCTCCAGCCCGAACTGCTCCCGAATCGACTCAGCATCCCAATCTTTGTTGGAACTGACTTCATTTGGCGACTGGCCGAACATGGTTACGGCAACAACTTCGCCTTCTCCGGCCTTCCCCCTTCTCCGGCCTGATGCCGATGAACGATCCAGTGCATTTTCACGCAGAGAGGACCCTTCGTGCGCACTTCCACTCCCCCCTTTGCTGAGGGAATCCGGGCTCTGCTTTCTGACTCCCTGAAACGCGAGGCCGATAATCACGACAACGCCCGTGACAACAGCTACCCCAGCTAATCTTTCCCGAGTCTTGTGCTCGCTCATTCGTTTCTAATTACCCTGACCCTGGCAAACCGGGCAGGCACCGCACCAACCGTTACAGGATCTGCAACTTCCACGCGAACATCGTCACCACTGGGAGCCTCGGAAACGCGACCGGCACCAATTCCGGACGAAGCGGTAGGCGCACCGGCGACGCTCCGCGCGATCTCGCTCCAGCTGCCGTCCCCGGGAGTGGCTGATACCTCCACCACGATATCGATATCACTGCGCAACGGATCACGATCAAACGCAATTTCAAATTCAGGACCATCCACCGTAACCGTATAGGCATCGGTGAGGCGGTTATGGGTAGTCGGATCGGTCTTCAAAGCATACTCTAGCAGTGTAGAAAGTTCATCACCGTCGCCGTCTGCGGAGTCGCCCCACTCCGTTGCTTCTTTTGAGGGGTCATAGACTTCGTCGCCGTAGTGTTCGTGGAGCCAGCCCGTGATGGGAGGAGCCTCGTGATGATCAATAGCCCCGTATCCAAAGTAGTGATCCGGAATGATGTCATAGGCATCACGAACAGACCATCCCACATAGTCGACACCTCCTCGCGAAAAGGTGACAGGCGAATACATAAGACTCCCGGCACCCTCTAGTTCCGGATGGTCCGGCTTTACCCGAATGACCCCTCCCGTATCCGGATCATACATTTGCAAATATCCGTCGGAAGCAAATCCCCCCGCCCAGACCCTTCCGCGGGCATCAACTGCAAGTCCACCAGCGGAATCGAAGCCGAAAACAAAATCCCCGGTTGCGGGATTGAGAGGAGAGCCGGAAATGGCCCCTTCGACGAGAGCTGCAGGAAAATAATAGGCAGGCTCCGGGGGAGAACTAAAATCGAATCCCGCTACGTAAACATCCCCATTCGGAGCAATCGTAACACCACTGCTGAAGTCCGACACTTCGTCGATAATGACTTTGTTCGTCAATCCATCGAGCGAAACAAACGAAACCGCGTTTTTGCCTCCCGTCCCGTTCGCCCCAACCACAAGCCAACCCTCCGTACCGGTATCCGGATTTCTCCAATGACTGCCCGAGTAGTGCTGCATCACCTCCACACTTTGCCAGGCAGGGCCCTCCGGATTGGAAGGATCAAAACTCCAGATATCAGTCAGCTCGCCAAAATTACCACCGGATCCGACCAGAGCGTGATTCGCATCAAGTATTGCAAGAAAAGCCGGATCGGCATCCTGCTGACCCGATGTTTGCGTGAGGCGGGGTTCACCCCAGACCGTCTGCGTCCAGATACGCGTGGCCTCGCCGGAAGTGTATCGTCCCTGCAAATACATAAACCGACCATCAGGAAACATCGCAAAACTGGGATTCCGAAAACCGACTTCTCCCGCTGCAGGCTGATCAGGCAGTCGAAACCAACTCCAGTCAGGATTCGGCGAGCCGTTCAGCACAGCAACCGCCTCAAGATCAATCCCTGCGCTACCGGAGGAAGGATAGGGGTCGAAGATCGGATCTCCGCTTGAATCGAGCTCGCTCCCATCCCCGACCACATCGATAATCCGCACAAAGCGAACCGCATTTTTATCCAGGTTGGGATCGTCGGACAGGTCATCCAGATCGAAAGGAGTTCCAAAGCCCTGTCGATATTTCCCGACGAAGCCATCCAAATCTGTAGGATCAATTGATCCAAACGAACCCACAGGCGACGCCGTGAGAGAGTCGGTTGCAAAGCGGAAAAAATGAATTCCGTCCGAACTCACTTCGACGCGGCCGAGTTCGAGGAATGTGTCTGAGAAACTGTTTTCAAACACAGCGAAATCAGGTCCCGCTCCATTTGTAATGACCCCGTTAAAGGTCAGAGTGATTCTTCCGCCACTCCCGAGACAGACAATGTCAACACTGTTGCCTACTGCCTTGCCGAGAGCCTTTTCCGGTGTCTGCCAGGTTTGATCGACGTTTGCCCCTGGCAAATAATCCACCCATCCAGCCACCCACCCGACTATTGAAGAATCATCTTTTGCGACAGCGGTGGACCCCGGTTGTCCCGCTGCGTCAGGATAGGGCCCCGAAAGAGAGACACAGGGCAACAAGAGGAGAGAAGAAAAAAGAATTCGCATCATGGTTACATCCAAAGTTTCGAGGCCACGAGAGTGGCCATGCTCGCACACCACATCAAAAAAGGGGCAAATCAGGGTCCCACTTGAACTGACTCTGCGTTTATGCCCCTCTTTGGTCGCGAAGATAGGCAGCAGAGTAATGAAGTCAACGCCTACCTGAATTGTGATCCGATCCCAGGATGCGGCAGACCTCTCAAAGGTCAATCAAAGCCCGCACCCCAAAGATTTCGCGGTTTTCTTGATCGGGATACGCTCTATACTAGGGAAACAGATTCGAAAATTCGTTTGATGAAGTTTACCACTCGCCATCTCGCCACAGCCCTACTGCCGGTTGCCCTCGCTTTTTCAGGATGCGAAAAAGTCGCGCCAGTCATCGACACGGTGAAAAAGGCCCTCGACCGCGAGGTCGTGGACGAGAATGACGTCCCAGCTATCGATCCCGCTGACATCCCTCCCCCGCCCGAGCCGGTCGCGATGGAGCCGGTCGTAAACAAAGACGCCCGTGTCTCTATTCTTGGATACCACGATTTCACCGAGGGCCGTTCCAGCAATGACATGGTCCTCAACATCGACGACTTTCGCTCGCAGATGCAGGCAATCAAAGACGCCGAACTTCCCGTCATCAGCATGCGGCAGTTTCTCGACTGGAAGCAGGCCAAAGCAGACGTTCCCGCCGAGTGTGTCATGATCACGATCGACGACGGATGGAAAGCGACCCACACCCTCGCTCTCGGAGTACTGAAAGAATTCGGCTACCCCTTCACCGTGTTTCTCTACAAAAACTACGTCGGTGTCGGCGGACGTTCCATGACTCACGAAGAAATTCGCGAAATTGCGCAGAATGGAGGAACGCTCTGCAGCCACTCCGTCAGCCACCAGAATATGTCGCAGCGTCGCGGGAAATCCCAGGATGCCTACACCGCATGGCTTCGTGAAGAACTCGAGGAATCCCACCACTTTCTCGAACAAACTTTCGGCGACACCGGAGCCGTCGTGAAAACGTTCGCCTTTCCCTACGGCATCTACAACGACCAGGTTCTCGAGCTCGCCCGCGAATTCGGCTACGAGGCCTGCTTTACCGTAAATGGAAAAAAGACCGTCTGGGACGTCGATGACATGGAAATCGGCCGCTACGTCGTTCACGGAACCACCCTCGCAAACTTTGATCCTGCTCTCAGTTTCGGAGGAGGAAACCTCACTTCATCCGGTCGAAAACTGATGACCGGGAGCAAGAACGATGAGGGGGAAGTCGAGGCCCCGCTCGTCACGGTGAAGCCTCCCTCCGGTTCCCTTGTCGGAAACCGCCTTCCGCTGATCGAAGTGGATCTCTCCAAACTCGAAGGCGTCCAGGCAGACAGCATTTCGATGCGCATCACCGGCTTCGGGAAGGTGCCTCACACCTACGATGCCGACAGCCGGAAACTCAGCTACCAGATTCCCCAGCGCCTCCGGCAGGAGCACTGCGCCGTCCAGATAGGCTTTCGCCACGCCGGAAACAACGAACCCGAAATCATCGGGTGGGAATTCAAAATCGATCTGCTCGCCGACTACATCTCCAGCGAGGTCACCAAACCCGGCAGCAACGAAACGATGGAAAAACCGACGGTAGAGCCGAAAGAGGACGAGGAGGCAAAACCAACCGCCTCCCTCTGACAAAGTCCTTCCCAAATCCGCGAAGCGGCTCGCTTCACTTTCTTATTTTCTCACCTTTCACCTTTTACGGCGCGCAGCGCGATCATCATGTTCTCATCTCTCTCCGACAACCTTCAGGAAACCTTCAAAAAACTTCGCGGTCACGGCAAACTGACCGAGAAGAACATCTCTGACGCTCTCCGCGAAGTCCGGCTCGCTCTTCTCGAAGCCGATGTCGAATTTTCCGTCGCCAAGGAATTCATCGCCAATGTCAAAGAGCAGGCAATGGGCGAGAAAGTCCTGAAAAGCATCAAGCCCGGGCAGCAGATCGTCAAAATCTTCAACGATGAACTCGCCGAACTGCTCGGTGGTGACGCCGCACCGCTCGATCTGAATCCGCCCGCGCGCATTCTCATGGTCGGCCTCAACGGTGCCGGTAAGACGACCACTTCTGCGAAGCTCGCGCTCCATCTTCGCAAAGAGGGACGCCGCCCGCTTCTCGTCGCCTGCGACCTCTACCGCCCCGCAGCCGTCGACCAACTCGTCACTCTCGGAAAGCAGATCGATATTCCCGTTTTTCAACCGGAAGCCGGGGAGAAAAGCGTTCTCAAAGTGGCCAAACAAGCCCTCAAATGGGCCGAAGACCAGAACGGAACCGTCATCATTTTCGACACCGCCGGACGCCAGGAGGTCGACGACGCTCTCATCAAAGAGCTCAAAGAGGTGCGCGATTTTCTCGATCCGAAAGAGACCCTTCTCGTCGCTGATTCCGCCACCGGACAACAGGCTGTCAGCGTCGCGCAGACTTTCGATGAACAGATCGGCGTGAGTGGACTGGTCCTCACCAAGCTCGACGGGGATGCCCGCGGCGGTGCCGCGCTCTCGATGCGGACGATCACGCAGAAGCCGATCAAGTTCGTTGGGGTCGGGGAGAAAATGTCCGACTTTGAAGCCTTCGTTCCCGACCGTTTGGCCGGACGAATTCTCGGAATGGGCGATGTGGTCGGACTCGTTGAAGCCGCCGCCGAAGCCATCGACGAACAGGAAGCTCTCCGCATGGCCGAGCGGATGAAAAAGAACAGCTTCGACTTCGATGATTTTCTTTCTCAGATCCGCATGATGAATCGCATGGGCGGCATGCAGAGCATCATGGGAATGATCCCCGGAATGAGCGACAAGCTCCAGGGCGTCGACATGGACGAAAAACGAATGAAGCACATCGAAGCGATCATTCTCTCGATGACGCCGAAGGAGCGCAACCGTCCCGAGATCATCAAAGCGTCGCGCCGGAAGCGCATCGCAGCCGGCAGCGGAACCAGCGTCACCCAGGTCAACGGTCTGCTCAAACAGTTCGGCCAAATGCGCAAGATGATGCGCAGCAAAGGAAAGATGAGCAAAATGATGAAGCAGTTCGGTGGTGGCGGACTCCCCTTCTAACAACTTCTTTTCATTCTCGTAATCCTTTTCTTTTTCCCCGGAAAAATGGTGACCCAACAGGGTTTTATCGAGGACCCAAAAGGGTCAGGCCGGCGGGTCAACAGGGTTCAGTCACGCCACCTCCTCATCTTTTCCTAATCTCCTTCATGCAAATCTGGTAGGTTACCGGGACCGCCGTTTTTCATGAGAGTTCTAGTTGTCGAAGATTCCTCCCCTATTCTCCGTGCCGTGGTTGGTTCGCTGGAGGAAAACGGATTTGCCGTCGATTCCACCGCAGAGGGCGATGAGGGACTCTGGATGGCGGAAACGCACGACTACGATGTTGCCGTTCTCGACATTATGCTACCGGGGATGGACGGGCTCACGATCCTGAAAAATCTGCGCAAAGGGGGAAAGAAAACGCCGGTCCTGTTCCTCACTGCAAAGGACCAGATTTCCGATCGCGTCACGGGCCTGAATGCCGGAGCCGACGACTATCTGGTAAAGCCCTTCGCGATTGAGGAAATGATCGCCCGGGTTCACGCGCTGTGCCGCCGCCGCTACGACGACGCCGACGCGGTTCTGCGCTGCGCCGACCTCGAGGTCGACACTCTCCGCAAAAAGGTAAAACGCCTTCACTACGACATCGATGTTCCGAGCCGCTACTACGCAGTTCTCGAATATCTCATGAGAAATCAGGGCCGCGTCGTATCGCGAACCGATATCGAAACGCATACCTACGACGAACTGGTTTCCCCGATGAGCAATGTCGTCGACGTCGCGATTCACACTCTCCGGCAGCTCCTCAAAGTCGATGAGCACGCGAAACCTTTGATTCACACCAAGCGCGGACAGGGTTACATTCTCGAAGAACGCGACTAGCACGGTAGCGGCGATCTCCAGCTCGCCGGCCCTTTTCGCTTTTTGAAATGAAATCAATCCGCCGCCATCTCGTCATCTGGCTTCTGACATGGCTTTCACTGCTTTGCGTCGTTGCAGTGGTGGCATTTGTTTTCGCGTCGCGAAAATCGCTCATTGCCGATTTTGATCGCGCGCTCAGCCCCGAGCTGGCGAATGCGAGGCTTCTCCTCCGCCCCGGTCCGCTCGGGTTTAACAATCCGGAAAACCGCGGCGTGGAAATCTTTATTCAGGCCTGGGACAGCGATACGGAAAACACGCTCTACAAGTCGGCCAACCTCGAGCGTCGTTCCCTGCCGTTTCGCAAAGTTCGCCCGAGGATCACGCTCAACGAAAATGCAACGCTCGAAGACGGGGAACCGGTCCGCATCGCCGCAACGGGAATTGTCACTTTTGCCTCCGGCGAAAATGCGGAAATCGGTAACCGGATCGTGGTTGCTGTCGCAAAAAACCGTTCGCAACTCGACCGGCGTATCCGGAATCTCACCGTCATCTCCGCACTGATCGGAGGACTCGGAACACTCGTTGCAGTCGGTATCGCCCGGCTCGCCGTGGAGCGCGGAATTCGCCCGCTGGACCGGCTTGGCAACCGGGTTGATGAGATCGATCCCGGCTCGCTGGAAACCAGGCTTGAGACTGACGGTCTCGCGGAGGAGCTGCGCCCCTTTGCTCTCCGAATCAACGACCTGCTTTCCCGTGTCGAAGACGGCTTTGCCCGCGAGAGAAGGTTCAGTGGAGATCTCTCCCACGAGCTTCGAACCCCCATCGCGGAAATACGGGCGACTGCAGAATTTGCCTCCCTCTATCCTGACAGAGCATCAAAGGATGACTACCGCTCCGTCCTGCAGACAACCGAAAGACTCGAACGCATTGTCGAATCCCAGCTGGCTCTCGCACGCATTGAATCCGCTGCGGCGGCGGAAGAGCAGGAAACTGTCGCGCTGAATGATCTCATCGACCAACTGCTCGAAAGTCGAAAGACGGAACAGGAGAACCGGCAGCTCCGAGTCGATTTCTTATGCGATGAAAATCGTTTCGTGGAAACCAACCCGGAGCTGCTCCGCACAATCCTGGACAATCTGCTCGGCAACGCGCTGGAATACGCTCCGGAGAAAAGCACAATACAACTCTCCGTCCCTGACCCCGGCAGTGGAGAATGGTTTCGAATTTCCAATCCTGCCCCGGACCTCGGGAAATCCGACCTTCCCCGCCTCTTTGAACGGCTCTGGCGAAAAGAAGCAGCCCGCTCCGACAACCGTCATTCCGGGCTCGGGCTATCACTCGCCCGCTCCAGCGCCGAAGCGCTCGATCTTTCTCTCCGGGCTGAACTCGAGGGCGGAATTCTCACCTTTTCCCTGTCAGAAAACTCCTAATGATTCCCTCATCTTTCTCCGGTATACTTTCTCTGTCGTGAAGCGCCCTCTCACAGCTGTTGTATTGATCATGACTCTGCTCCTCCCCGGAAACGGGACCGGGCAGAGCCCTGACAGCGTTTTCGAGGAATACGACTACGATGGCGACGGGGTAATTGATCGCATCGAGTTCGGCATGAGCGCAGTCGCGCAGAAAGCGAGGGAAGCCGGGCGCGAGGACATCATCGGCTCCCGCTTCGACAAACTCGACACCAATCGCGACAACGCCGTAAGCAGAGAGGAATTTCACGCTGCGCTGAAAGAGCAGTCCGGCGAAGTGAAAATGGCGGCGTTCGAGGAAAATGATCGCAACGACGACCGGAAACTCGACTCGAACGAGTTTCTTCAGGCGGCTGCTGATTTTGAAAAAGCGGAGGCTGTCGAACTGGAATTCCGGGCAACCGATACTGACCGCGACGGCTTCGTCGACGTGAAGGAATGGAAGAATGCCGTCCGTGCATCGCATCGGGACGAAGAGCAACCAAACGGGAGAATGAACTTTATCACGGAAGCGTTTGAGAAAGCCGACCGCGACCGGAACGGCAAACTGAACCAAACGGAATTCAGCCGGACACCTTTGGCTGACCGGATCAAGCTTCGCGGTGGTAGAGATATGGTGGAAGTGTTTTTCGCCCGCCTCGATACCAATCGGGATGCAGAAATTGACCTGGAAGAATTCTCAGCTGCGGCCCCCAAAGGAGTCGGTATGGGAAAAGGCAAGGGAAAGGGCAAAGGCGGCCCGAAAGGGCGCGGGAGGTGATCCATTAGAAAAACACCATTCTCGCGATGGTGAAATAGATCACCGATCCACTCACATCAACAATGGTGGTAATCGCCGGCGAAGCGACGACTGCCGGGTCCAGCTTTGTGATCCGTGCCAGAATCGGAAGGAGCGCCCCGAAGAGTGTTGAAGTGAAAATCTGCAGCGTCAGCGACACCGCTACGACCAGCCCGACCACCCCCATTGACAGACCTTCGGGTGCGAAACGATCCGGAAGCAGAAAATAAATCTGCACCGCGACGCAGGCACCGAGAAGAAGCCCCAGCAAAATACCAATTCGACCTTCTTTCCAGATCACGCGCCCGAACTGACGGGTGTCCAGCTCGCCCAGCGACATCGCACGAATCACCATCGTCGCTGACTGCGCACCGGTATTGCCTCCGGCTGCCACGACCATCGGGTAATAAATCGCGAGAACAAAATACGCGGTCATCACGTTCTCGTATCCGTGCAGTACGAATCCGGAAGCGAGAGCGAGAAACCCGAGAATCAGCACCCAGCCGAAACGCCGCTTAAAGTGCGCCAGCACCCCGGTCTGCAGGTAGGCATATTCACCGCGGTCACCACCGATACCGGAGATCTTTTCCATATCCTCGGTCGACTCCTCCTCGAGAATTTCGAGCGCATCATCGTAGGTGATCACACCGAGAAGCCGTTTCTCTTCATCAACAACGGGAAGGGCCAGCAGATCGTAACGGGCAATCATCTGAGCGGCCTCCTCCTGGTCCTCCATTGCTTCAATCGCGATCTGATCATCATCCATCAGATCGCGAACCGGGGTATCCCAGGTGCTGAAAGCGAGATCACGCAATCGGATCTTGCCAAGAATATGACGATCCTCATCGACGACGTAAATACGACTGAGAATCTCTGCCTCGTCGCGGACTACACGCAACTCGTCCAGCGCCTCCTTCACCGAAATCCCCTCGGTAATCGTCGCCATCGCCATCGTCATTCGCCCCCCCGCCGTTTCCTCGGGGTAGCGCATCAGATCTTCAGATACCTGGCGTTTTTCCTCAGGCAGCAACTCGATATACTGCGGTCGATCGACTTCCTCGATTTCCTGCAACAGGTCAACGAGTTCGTCATCCGACAGGGAATCGAGAACTTCTCGCTGCTCGACTTTCGGCAGTGAGTTCAGCCTGTGCTCCACGTCAGAAGCCGGAAGGTAATCGGCCCATTCCGACAAAACCTCAGAAGGGAGAATATCGAGAACGTCCTCCCGTTCGGAATCGTCGAGGCGTTCAAATGCCTGTTCCACATCCCCCGGGTGAGCTTCCCCGACCAGAGAAGAAATGCGGTCAGGCGACCCGCTTTCGAGGGCCTCGAGAATGGTTTCCACCTCAACCTGTTTGGGACTTTTTGTCTCCTGCTCCGACATCTTCGGCCAAGTGTCGACCGCCTTTTTCAAAACGCAAGCAACCGAATTGGCACCGCTTTAATGACGCCCCCAAAACTCGCTCGCGGTATTTGATTTCGTGCTAGGGTCAGGGCAATGAAACAGTTCTTATCATTTTTCGCCATTCTTCTGATTCACGCTTCAATCTCAGCCGACGACCACAGTGGGCCCGAGCGTTTCGAAGGCTCGATCGCTGAATTCGAAGAACGTGACCGCGAGGCAGCGTCGAAACCCGGCGCCATTCTCTTCGTCGGCAGCTCCAGTATCCGACTCTGGGACCTGGGTGCATCGTGGAGCGACCGGGCAACGGTAAACAACGGATTCGGCGGATCGACCATCGCGGATTCCCTTCACTACTTCGATCGGCTTTTTCTCCCCCACTCCCCTTCCGCCATCGTTCTCTATGCGGGTGACAACGATATCGCCAAGGACCTCACCCCGGAGCAGGTTTCCGACGACTTCCGCAGTCTTGCTGCACTGCTCAAGGCGACCAAGCCCGACATTCCCGTTCTCTACATCGCCATCAAACCGAGCCGGAAGCGCTGGGACATGTGGCCGGACATGAAAAAAGCGAACGACCTCATTGCGGCCCAGTGTGCTGCCTCACCCAACCTTCACTTCGTCGACATTGCCGCTCCCATGCTGGATGAAGTCGAGGGAGCACCCGACTCAAAATGGTTCGCGGAAGACGGACTCCACCTCAGCGAGTGGGGCTACGAACAGTGGACCGCGGCCGTGAATGCCGCGCTGGCAAAAGCGAAGAAGTGACCATTTTCCATCCTGCAACCGCCCGTCGTGCCGCCGCGAGCTGTCTCACGCCAAACTTGTTGAAAACATTGACGTTTGGATAAAATTGGCGCCTTCATCCATGCAGTCATACCAGGAGTACACCCAAGAAATCGAGGAGCGGAAAAATCAAGGCTTGCACCCCAAGCCGATCGACGACGGCGGCCTGCTGTCTGAGATCATTTCGCAAATTAAGGACCCCGGACACGAGTTCCGGAAGGACTCCCTCAACTATTTCATTTACAACACCTTGCCGGGAACCACGAGTGCGGCGGGTGTGAAAGCGGAATTCCTCCGGGAGATCATACTCGGCAATGTCGTGGTCGAGGAAATCTCCCCCGAGTTCGCGTTTGAACTGCTCTCCCACATGAAAGGCGGGCCATCGGTGCGGGTTCTGCTCGATCTCGCTCTCGGGGAAGATGCTTCGACCGCCCAATCCGCCGCAGAGGTCCTCAAAACACAGGTCTTTCTCTATGAAGCGGATACCGAAAGACTCGAAGAAGCCTACCGGGACGGCAATGAAGTGGCGAAAGACATCCTCGAAAGCTACGCAAAAGCCGAGTTTTTCACCAAGCTTCCCGATGTGGAGGAAGAAATTGAAGTCGTTTGCTACATCGCAGCGGAAGGCGACATCTCGACAGACCTCCTTTCTCCCGGAAATCAGGCCCATTCACGCTCGGATCGGGAATTGCACGGAAAATGTCTTATTTCAGAGACCGCTCAGAAGGAGATTCGCGAATTGCAGGAAAATCATCCCGGCAAAAGCGTCATGCTTATCGCGGAGAAAGGAACGATGGGAGTGGGTTCCTCCCGCATGTCGGGAGTCAACAACGTGGCGCTCTGGACAGGCAAACAGGCGAGTCCCTATGTCCCTTTCGTCAACATCGCGCCCATCGTCGCCGGGACCAACGGCATTTCCCCCATCTTTCTCACGACAGTTGGAGTCACCGGCGGCATCGGAATCGACCTGAAAAACTGGGTCAAAACATTCGATGAAGACGGCAGCCCGATCCTCGACGAGAACGGCGACCCTGTTCTCAAGCAGACCTACTCTGTTGAAACCGGCAAAGTTCTCACGATCAACACCAGAGAGAAGAAGCTCTACCACGGTGACGAGGAACTCGTCGATATCTCCTCTGCCCTGACCCCGCAGAAAGTCGAGTTCATCAGAGCCGGAGGATCCTACGCCGTGGTATTCGGCAAAAAGCTGCAGAACTTCGCAGCGCAGACTCTTGGAACGGAGCTGGAACCTGTTTTTGCTCCCTCCAAAGAAATCTCCCACGAAGGGCAGGGCCTCACCGCAGTGGAAAAAATCTTCAACCGGAATGTCGTTGGAGTGCCCGAGGGAACCACACTTCACGCCGGGTCCGACGTTCGTGTAAAGGTTAACATCGTCGGCTCCCAGGATACCACCGGCCTGATGACCTCTCAGGAGCTGGAGTCAATGGCAGCCACCGTAATTTCGCCCACCGTGGATGGAGCCTACCAATCCGGATGCCACACCGCGTCTGTCTGGGATACAAAAGCGCAGGCCAACATCCCGAAACTGATGAAGTTCATGCACGGGTTCGGGCTCATCACCGCTCGCGATCCGGCCGGTGTCTATCACCCCATGACAGATGTGATTCACAAGGTCCTCAACGACCTCACCGTCGATGAGTGGGCCATCATTATCGGAGGCGACTCTCACACCCGCATGTCAAAGGGCGTCGCTTTCGGAGCTGATTCCGGAACCGTCGCTCTCGCACTCGCCACCGGAGAGGCAACCATGCCGATTCCGGAATCGGTAAAAGTGACCTTCAAAGGGGATCTCAAAGATCACATGGACTTCCGCGATGTCGTCCACGCCACGCAGGCACAAATGCTGAAAAAATTCGGCGACAACGTTTTCCAGGGACGGGTCATCGAAGTGCACATCGGAACGCTCCCCGCTGACCAGGCATTCACATTTACCGACTGGACCGCGGAAATGAAGGCGAAAGCCTCCATTTGCATCTCGCAGGACGACACCCTGATCGAATCGCTGGAGATCGCAAAAAGCCGGATCCAGATCATGATCGATAAAGGAATGGACAACGGGGCCAAGGTTCTCGCCGGACTCGTTGCCAAAGCGGATCAGCGAATCGCCGAGATTCGGTCCGGTGAAAAACCGGCGCTGGTTCCCGACTCGAACGCAAAATACTTCGCCGAATTCGTCGTCGATCTCGATCAGATCATCGAGCCGATGATCGCCGATCCCGACGTCAATAATGAGGACGTCTCCAAACGCTACACACATGACACAATCCGCGCTCTTTCCTACTACGAAGGAGTCAAGCACGTAGACCTCGGGTTTGTCGGCTCCTGCATGGTTCACAAAGGAGATCTCAAGATCGTTTCCCAAATGTTGCGTAACCTCGAAAAAGAGAGCGGCAAAGTCGGCTTCAATGCCCCCCTCGTGGTCGCGGCGCCGACCTACAACATCATCGACGAGCTCAAAGCGGAAGGTGACTGGGACATGTTGCAGAAATATTCGGGATTCGAGTTCGATGACAATTCCCCCAAGAGCACGGCCCGTGAGGAATACGAGAACATGATGTATCTGGAAAGACCCGGCTGCAATCTGTGCATGG
>JAKSBG010000498.1 GCA_022361255.1 Verrucomicrobiales bacterium | reverse complement strand
GTATTGCAACATGCAGACATTGTGACGACGAGCCTTACCAAGACATTTTCCGGTGCAGGAAATGTCGCGGGCGGTGCGGTTATTCTTCGTTCCGGCTCAGCTTCTGCCGAAAGGGTTCGGGAAAGAATGATGGACCAGGAATTGGCCAGCCCGCTTTTTGAGCTCGATGCTTTGATTCTCGAGCGGAACAGTCGCTTCTACGAAGAGAGGGTGCTGGCAACGAATGAAATTGCAGCTGAGGTTTTTGAGTTTGTGAAAGGGCATTCTGCCGTTTCCAGGGCCTGTTTCCCGTCCATTCAAACGAGGGGGTTTTACGATCAGGTCCGAAAAGAGAGTGGAGGTTACGGTGCGCTCTTCTCGGTTGAGTTGAGTGGAGGTGAGGCTGCAGCAAGAACCCTTTATGACTGCATCAAGGTGTCGAAGGGCCCCAGTCTCGGCACAGATTTCACCCTCGCTTGTCCTTATACTCTGCTCGCTCACTACGGGGAACTGGAATGGGCCGCAGAAAGAGGGGCGGGGAGGGACCTTCTTCGATTCTGGATTGGCCTGGAGGATCCGGAAGACCTTATTGAGCGATTCAGAAAGGCATTCGATTCCATTTAAATCGGGCGTTCCGCGTATCATTCTGAAAAGGTAAAACTTTTTTAAAATTCCTGCTTGCTTCACCGCAAAAAAACGTATCTGATAGATCAAATTGTCGAATTAACGCGAGACAACTATGAAAAAACTCTTCGCCATCTTTTGCGCCGTCGTTCTTCTCCCCTCATTCAGTGTTCAGGCCTGGATTGGCGGACCTTTCAGCAACAACACCTACTTCGGTGAGAATGGAGACGACGGGATCTATGAGGCTTCTGCTTCCGCTGTAAACGGAATCGGACTTTTCCGTTTTGCCGTTGGAAATGATTTTGCCGGTACTCAGGACTTCATCACTTCGACCGTGACGACACCGGTTTTTGACGATGATGGAAACCTGGTAGCTGTTTTCACTTTGGACCCGATCAACTCCGGTAACCTCATGTTTGGTGGTTTCGGGCAGGATTCGAATGTCTGGTTCATCGAGGGAGTATCCTACATCGGGCAGACGAACGGCACCGTGAACTCTGTTACGGGGAACGTGGCTGCTGTCGCGACTGCAGATGACGGAAACCCATCCGGTGCGGTAGCGATTCTGAATTCCGGCTTCAAAGCCAAGATCGTTAATGATGCGGCAACTATTCCGGTAACCAGCTTTTCAGGCGTTGGAAAAGGTGCCATTCTCGCGGGTGGTTTCGGGTCAAATCCCACCAAGTTCCGCTTTACCGTTTTCGGAACGAAGGTATCCAGTCAGATCCTGTTCGGAACTTGATTGTTCTATCTTCTCGTTCGCGCAATATTTCGGAAGAAGTGTTGCGCGATTCTTGTCGCTACTCCTGATACGATCCAATTTCAGAGCTAGTGATGAGAATTGACAATTTCAAAGAGAGGGCCGGTAGATTTTCTACCGGCTTTACTTTGGTAGAGCTGATGGTGACAATCGGGATTATTGCTCTGCTACTGGCTGTTTCGGCTCCACTTCTGGAGTCATTCCGGGCGAAAGCAAGAAAAGCGAAGTGTATCTCTCACCTTCGCACTATCCATTCCGGATTACTCGGTTACACCACCGACAAAGGGCATTGGCCGCAGATGGAGGAAGATCGGTTTGATTTCGACGAAAACGAATTTTTTGAGTTCTGGGTGACCGTCACAGAGCCCTATGGAGTTTCGCGTGATACCTGGGTTTGCCCTTCCGACAAGAAACTGGAGTATCTTCCGAAACGCGAACGGGACAAATATATCGGTTCATATGTCACGACCCGTTTTGATGACAAGGCGCAGACCCCGTTTCGCTGGAATCAACCCTGGGTGATGGAGCGCGGAAATTTCCATGGCAAGGGTTCTCACATGCTCCTGCCCGACGGTTCAGTTCATGACACGTCCAATCCGTTCTACGGACGATAGTAAGTAGCGCGCTTGGGTTTGCGGTGTTGGCTGAGTTTCGTCCCGGGAGGATCCGGGGCTGGTCTTCAAAATATATAAGATCAGGAGTCTTTTACAGATCCAGGGAGCCGCGAAGTATTGCTTCCGCATCTCTCCAGACATCCTCCATGGTGCTGCCCAGAATTACGGCCAAAACTTTTTTTTCCCCCCGCATCGCTGAAGCAACCAGGCAGCGTCCGGCTGCTTTTGTGAAGCCGGTTTTCATACCTGTGCACTCGGAATAGGAGTGAAGCAGGTCGTTGCTGTTTTTTACCGGAATTGTTTTTGAACCGGTGTAGGTGAACTCGGTATCTTTCACGGCCACCATTTTCCGAATAACATCATTGTTCCATGTTGCGTATGCGAGACGCATCATGTCCCGGGCGGTCGAGTACTGCCCCTCCTCGGTGAGTCCGTGAGCATTCAGGAACCGGGAGTGTTTCATTCCCAGTTCTCCCGCCTTCTTGTTCATGAGTTCCGCAAATTCCCCCTGACTTCCCGCGTGGCTGCGGGCGAGACATTTTGTTACGTCGTTGAAGCTACGAACCAACATCATCTCGAGCAGAAGCCCCTTTCGGTAGGAACTCCCCTGGGTAATCCAAAGGTTTCGCGGCGGAACCTGCCCGTCCGTTCGCATCACCGGGATTTTTTTATCCAGGTCCCCTGACTCTGCGATAATAAGTGCTGTAAGCAGTTTTTGAGTGCTTGCCACGGGTCGCTTTTTATCGATGTTTTTAGCGTAGGTAACTATTTGGGTATCAAGCCGGATTGCGAGGGCGCTATCGGCAACCAGGGCAATTCTGCGGAGCGGTCCTTCAACAGGAACGGAGGAATGGTTAGGTTCCGCCTGATTGGAAGGAGTCACTGGCTCGGCGCGGAGTTGCGCTCCGGAGAGTGTCGGTAGAAGGGCAAGGGCAGCCGCTATCAGAATTTTCATTCTCCCTGAAGCCCCTTTAATTCTGCAATTTTCGCAGTTCGGTCCTCTGCACGCATCAGTGCTTCGCCAACCAGAATAGCATCCGCGCCCCACGACTGGATTTTGGCAGTGTCTTCGCCGGAAAAAATTCCACTTTCGCTTACGAGTATATGGCTGGGGCCGACCTCTTCACTGAGCATTTCCGTCGTTGAAAGATCGACTTCGAAGGTTCGCAAATTACGATTGTTCACTCCGATTATCGTTGCATCCGTATCAAGGGCTCGTTCCATCTCTTCGAGATCGTGCACTTCAACAAGAGTATCGAGTTGGCAGGCTGTAGCGACGTCGAGCAAATGGATCAAAGAATCCTGTTCCAGTGCGCCCACGATCAAAAGAATTGCGTCGGCTCCCGCGATGACCGCTTCGTAGATTTGTGACTCGTGAATGATGAAGTCCTTTCGCAGAAGGGGGAGCTCAACCTGTTCACGGATTTTGCCTAAAAATGCCAGATTGCCTTGAAAGTATTTTTCGTCGGTCAGAACAGATAGCGCATTTGCACCTGCCTCTTCGTAAGATTTGGCGATCGCAACGGGATCAAAATCGGGGGAAATCGTTCCGGCAGAAGGCGACGCCTTTTTGACTTCAGCTATCACAGCGAGACTGTTTGTTCCGTAGCCTTCTCCGTCATTCTGGTCGCGAATCGCTCCGCCGAGTGCAGTCGAAAAGGAACGGAAGTCGTCGCGGGTCCGGGCGGCCGCCTTCAATTTTTCGAGATTGGGAAGGAGTTTTTCCACCTCCGCCTGCTTGTCGCGCAAAATCTCGTCCAGTTTATTGCCGAATTTCTTCATAGTCGGGTCGAACCACCGTTAACCTTGACTTCCCTGCGTGCTACCCGAATTTCAAAAATTTGTGTTGAAAAAAGGGCGGAACCCACCAAAGTATCCGTCCCGCCGCCGGATTGGTGGTGGAAAGCGGGTGTAGCTCAGGGGTAGAGCGCAACCTTGCCAAGGTTGATGTCGTGAGTTCGAATCTCATCACCCGCTCCATTTTCTCTCTCCGGAACCCCGCCGGAGTCATCCATCCAGACGTTTTGGAGACCCTGTTCCGATGGTCGAAGTTCGTAGACGAGGAGGCTCTCGAAGAATGGGAGGCTCGTCTTATCGGTTCGGAAGTGATCTACACCGCAGACAAACCGGTGAATCGCAAACGCTGGCAGCTCAGTAGTTATGTCATGTCGCGGGAAGAGGCCGATGAGTTGCGGTCAAAATTCGGGGGAGGAGTAAGCTCAGTGCATCCGGACGAATGGCTGCCTTCTGCAGGACCTGATGCACCTTTCATTCTTAAAATTCGGAGTGCCATCGTTGTTACAGAGGCCGATGAGGAAATCGTGCTGCGCAAGATTCAGGAAGAATATCCGGATCGGATTATCCTCAGTTTCCCCCCCCAACTCGCCTTCGGGACCGGTAGTCACCCGACAACAGCGGGTTGCCTCCGTTTCCTGGTTGATATATCGAGAGCCCGTGGAAGAGAGGGATGGACAATGCTGGATCTGGGATGTGGTAGCGGCATACTTGCGATTGCAGCAGCCAAACTGGGGGCAGAGCGGGTTGTGGCCGTAGAGATTGATGATGTTGCGCTTCGTCACGCAATCCGGAATGCTGCGAGACACGGAGTGGAGGACCGAATTGAGTTTCTGAAAGGTGATGCATTTTCGCTGCTTTGCGGGAAGGAGCGTGGAAAGTTTGATGTTATTGCGGCCAATCTTTTCAGTAGCCTGCTGGTCGAATTGATGCCCAACTTTCCACAGGGCATGAGGGAATCAGGTGATCTGGTGATTTCAGGCTTTCTAACGACCCAGACTCGCGAAGTCGTTGCGGCCGGCGACGATGCTGGAATCCAGTTCGATGATTTCCTCCGTCGGGGGAAATGGATTGCAGCAAAGGGGTGTTTGCCAAAGACAAACGACTGATCGCGATTTTTCATCTTCGTTGTATAGTCAGGGGAAACGCTTTTCATGAATCCCGGCGCATTGCTCAACGTCATTCGGATGTTCTTCCTGCTCCTCGCGAGCTTTATTGGTGTGTCCGTTGCACTCGGTGAATCACCGGAGAACTGGTGGTATGCCGGATGGGTCGGAGCCATCTTCGGGTTGGGATTTGCCTCGATCATGATCGTTCTGGATCTGATGCTTCAGGGAATTTCGATTCGTTCTTTCTCCCACGGAACGTTCGGTTTGCTGGTTGGACTCCTTTGCGCGTGGCTGGTGACGAGAATTGGTTTTTTCAAGGCGGGATGGGTTGAGCAATTTGAGTTGGCGGGGAATATTTTTAATCTCTGCATCTTTTTGGGGTTTGGCTTCATCGGTGTCATGCTCGCACTTAGAAGTAAAAGAGAGGAGTTTTCGCTTCTGATACCCTATGTGCGATTCCGGCAGGACTCGCTTCAGGACCTTCCCACCCTGCTTGATACCAGTGTCATCATTGACGGACGGGTTCCGGGGATCTGCGAAACCGGTTTTCTGGGAGGGAGCCTCGTTGTTCCCCGCTTTGTTCTCGATGAACTTCAGAAAATGGCGGATTCACCGGACGAACTCAAACGGGGCAGGGGGAAGCGCGGCCTCGACTGCCTTAATTTTCTCCAAAGTGACGGAGCCTTTGAAGTGAAAATCCACGAGGAAGATTTTGATCAGGGTCTGTCGACAGACCAGAAACTCGTTGAGCTGGCTGATATTCTCAGCGCAAGAATTCTGACCAACGATGCAAATCTTGGTGATGTCGCCCGGCTAAAAGGCATCGATGTCTTAAACCTGAACGAACTGGCGACCTCGTTGCGCCCCATTGTTTCGCCCGGAGATGAGCTCGAATTAGAGTTGGTAAAAGAAGGGCGCGATGCACATCAGGCTGTAGGCTACCTGCCTGACGGAACCATGATTGTTGTGAACCATGGAAAACCGCATATCGGCACTTCTCAATCAGTCGTTGTGGGAGGTGCTGTGCAAACCAGTGCCGGGCGCCTCATTTTTGCGGAGTTGCAGAAATAGGAACTTTTTCTGTTTCCGTATTTGCGTGAGAAACTTCTCCGACCATCCGGTGTCTCTATCCGTGACATTTATTGAAATGAGAAATCGATTTCTGAAATTGGCATTTGCTAACTTGCTCATTTTTTGCCAACCGGCTGATGCAGCCCCGGTGAGCGATGGACAAAAAGATCTTTCGCCAAGTGAGAGAATTGACCAACTCGTGATGAGGGGGCTTCGTGATAAAGGTCTCCGACCAAACCCGATTGCTTCCGATGAAATCTTTGTTCGGCGTGCCTATCTCGATCTCATTGGCAGGATTCCTACTCGGAGGGAAGTTACCGGGTTCCTCGAATCAGAAATTCCGGGCAAACGCAAACGGCTGGTCGATTCATTGATAGGATCGGATGGCTATGTGTCCCATCAATACAATTACTGGGCGGATTTGTTGCGAGCGAAAACGGCTGTCTCCGGGAACAACCAAAGCATACCGGCGGGAATGGCCTACGAACGTTGGATTAAGAATTCGATTCGGGAGAATCGTCCATACGACGAGATGGTCTACGAGTTGGTCACTGCGACCGGAAGTTCCTGGGAAAATCCAGCGGTCGGTTACTATCTCCGGGACTACGGTATGCCGCTCGATAATCTCGCGATTACGACACAGGTGTTTTTGGGGACCCAGATTGTCTGTGCCCAGTGTCATGATCATCCGTTCGACGACTGGACGCAGATGGACTACTACCACCTCTCCGCGTTCACTTACCCACTCGTAACAACAAACAGCCATCCTCTGCAGAAGGAGGCTGTTGAATTGCTGGAAAGCAGAAAAAATGGAAAGGTGAGCAAAGCGAGGCAAACGGAATTGAGAAAAGCTTTTTCGGAAATTCTCTTCCCTGTGCGTTTCAACAACGTGCTGGAGACGAACCGCAAGCTCAAGCTCCCTCACGACTACCAGTACGACGATGCAAAGCCAAAATCGGTGGTGAAGCCAGCTACTATTATTGGTAATGAGGCGATCGTTAGCCCTGCAAAAAGCACAGTGGATGCTTTTGGAGACTGGCTTACCTCGGAAGAAAACCCGCGCTTTACCCGGGTGATTGCCAATCGCATGTGGAAACGGGCTTTTGGTGTCGGCTTGATAGAGCCTGTCGATGACATCAAGGAATACAGCAAGCCATCGAACCCCGAACTGATGTCATACCTGGAGAAATTGATGATCGATCTCGAATATGATCTGCAAGCTTTCCAACGTTCGATTTATCAGACAAAAACCTACCAGCGCGAAGCTTCTCCCGAGGTTCCCCCTCCCGGTGCTCCCTATTATTTCGAAGGCCCTGTTTTGCGTCGGATGAGTGCGGAACAGATCTGGGATTCATTGGTCGCTTTGACTGTGGAACGTCCTGATGAGCCCAGTGCCGGACGTGAGTTGCTCGCCGAACGTCGCCTCAAAACCGTCGAACTCGTTGCCGAATCAATATACGACCAAAGCCCCGCAGAGTTTCTGCGAAACGGTCAGGAGATAGCCAAAGTGCAAAAGCAACTCGCTGCTGAAATCGAAGAGGCTCAGCAAAAGGTGCAGGAAGCGAGAATGACGGAAGATCCTGATCTGATCAAATCTGCTTCCGACGAGGCTCGTTCGATTCGCCAGAAGCTCTATTCTATTGTCGAAGACAAAGTGTATCGCGCGAAGCTGGAAGAGAAACTCGCTAGTTTCGAGACGACACCACTGAGTGAGAATGATGATGCTACCAGCCTGCTGGCAGACCTCGCGGAAACCGTTTCAGAGGGCGGGGGGATGGCAAAAGCAGGTGGAAATTCTATGGCGATGAGCGGGAAAGGACGCACCGGTGGAGTGATCGAAAAGCTGGTCGATGCCGTTCTTGCGGAGGAAACGGCCAAGGTGACGAGGGAGCGAAAAGCGAGACAGAGTCGTCACGCCGAAGCCTGGAAAATCGATTCTAAGAAAGAAGAAAAAGCCTACAACTCCTTCATAAAAAACACCCGAAAAATGCAACGGGCCTCTGAAATGAATTCTCCTGCACCTCCCAACCATTTTCTTCGCGAGTTCGGCCAGAGCGACCGCGAACTGGTTGAGAATTCCAGTAGTGAAGCCTCTGTAACCCAGGCTCTGGCGATGCTCAATGGACCGGTGCTGAATGCCGTCACAAACCGTTATTCGGTATTAACCCGGGACATGAAAGGTGAGCAGTTTTCGAATCGCCTTGATACCATTTATTTGTCCATGTTGAGTCGGCTCCCTACTCCGGAAGAGCGAGCCATTTTTCGTGAAGCCTGGCAGGCTGATCCCGGAACAGGAACGGTCAAGGGAATCGTTTGGACTGTTCTGAACACTCGGCAGTTCCTTTTCATCCAGTGAACCCCGTTTCTTCATCTGACAGGGTTGCCTTGAGCGTCAAACCCTGTCGGGCTCCCGATCCAACTCTGTTTAACCCCTCCCAATGAAACTTGATACCGATCTTTCCCGCCGTCACTTCGTTGGTCGTGCTGCGAAATCATTTCTGGGTGTCAGCGCCCTCGCGGCGCTGCCGGATTCCGTATTTTCAGCCGGATCCGGCGCCTCCGCTTTGCAGCAGGTGGCAACAGCAAAGCGTGTCATCTACCTCTACATGAACGGAGGTATGTCTCACCTCGACACCTTTGACCCCAAAAAGGACCGCGAGGTGATGGGCCCGGTCGAGCAATTGCGTACGAGAGCTGATGACATCGTCCTTTCCGATAACCTGCCCCTTCTCGCACAGCAGGCAGACAAACTTGCCGTTATCAATTCGATGACTTCGACCCAGGGCGCACACAAGCAGGGCAATTATTTCATGCACACCAGTTATGAGATGCGGAGTTCCATTCGTCATCCCGCCATGGGAGCCTGGCTGCTTAAAATGACGGGCAGAGACAATCCGGAAATTCCCGGGAATGTAATGATTGGAAACGAATCGACGCACCCCGGCTCCGGATTTTTCGAGGCGAGTCTTTCCCCTCTCATGGTGCGTGATCCAGAAGGCGGGATTCAAAACAGCACCATGATGAAAGGGATGACCGAAAAAAGCTTCGAGTTTCACCGGGATCTGGCCCGTAAACTTGATGCGCCTTTCGTGGAAAAATACAATCAGAAGAATGTGCGTGCCTATACCGACATGTACGACGATGCAGTCCGCCTGATGCGGAGCCGGGATCTCGCTGCCTTCGATCTTGAAAAAGAGCCGGAGGGGATCAAAGAACGCTACGGACGGAATTCATTTGGCCAGGGCTGCCTTCTCGCGCGCCGCCTCCTCGAGCATGGAGTGAAATTTGTCGAAGTATCAATGGGTGGTTGGGACACTCACAATGCGAATTTCATTAATGTTCCGGAGAAAGCGGCTGAACTTGATGCGGCCCTGTCGACGCTGATTTCAGATCTGGAAAGACGCGGAATGCTTGGTGATACTCTGGTCGTACTGGCTACTGAGTTCGGTCGAACCCCTGAGATCAATGCAAACGAGGGACGTGACCACCATCCTCAGGCCTTCAGTTGCATGTTGGCGGGAGGTGGAATTCAGGGCGGTCGCGTTTGGGGCAAAACAGATGAACGCGGAGCGAAGATTCTCGACGGAAAAGTTAGAGTCGAGGACCTGAATGCTACGATAGCCTACGCCCTTGGATTGCCGCTGAATCAGGTTCTCTATTCTCCAAGTGCACGGCCGTTCACTGTCGCCGATAAAGGCAAGCCTGTCGTCGGGCTGTTTGCGTGAAAAAGAGGGGCGAAATGCCTCACTTACCGGCGTTTCCACGACAATCCGGGGCGGTCAGCGCGGAAGGTGAGGATCTGTTGATTCTCCACTTCGGTGATGTAGACGGTTTTGCCATCCGTTCCGCCGAAGCAAAGGTTGCTGGGCATCGATCCGGGAAGTTCGATGGTCTGTAGGATTTTGCCTTCCGGTGAAAGTTTCAGGATCTGCCCCGCACCGTGCCGGGTGATGTACAGGTTGCCGTCGATGTCACAACGAATGCCGTCGAGTCCATGTTCCTCAAAGGTGATAAGAACGCGTTCATTCGAAATTCCGCTCTTGTCGAGATCATAGGCAAGAACCCGTTGCTGTTTGCTCTCGGCAACAAAGAGGGTTTTCCCGTCCGGGCTGACTTCAATGCCGTTGGTAGTTCCTTTGTTGTCGGCGAGCTGTGTTACCGTTCCGTCTGCTTCGATTCGCCATATTGCTCCGTCACCCTTTTTCCAGTCGGGGTCGCTTGCGTAGAGGGTTTCGTCCGGGCCGATCGTAATGTCGTTGGGTTGATGCATGGTCGGTTCATGAGCGTGCACCGTGATCTCTTTTGATTCCGGGTCGATGCGGAGAATGTTGTGACCGGTGTAGTCAGCAACAAACATGATCCCGGCACGGTTGAAGCGAATTCCGTTTCCGGCGCTTCCTTCCGGCAGGGTGACAAAGACAGATACCTTGCCGTCGGGAGTGACGATTCCGATATTGCGTTTTTCCTCGAACGCCACCGCGTAGAGGTTGCCCTCCCTGTCACAGGCGGGGCCTTCTACACCCCGGGTGAACGAATTCTTCGGTGTATATTCCCGGACTTTCCAGAGTTCATCGGCGGGGGAGTTTGCCGGACAAATGACGGAAATAGCCAGAAGCAGTGGGATCGATGAGCGCATGGGGTGTCGGTGTGAAAGGTGGTCGAAAAAGGGGGGGGCACTAGGGTATCGGTGGATGCCACTTTCCCGGGAAAACTCTATCGGAGCCGCCCTGTCATTTCACTATCTTTATCCCGTATTCTGATTCCTCAATTCCGGATCAGGATTTCCCGCTTGACCCTTTCCGCCACTTTTTCGCTACTCTGTGTGTGATGAAATCTTGTCAGCTATTCCGTATCGTTTCCCTGTTTTCAAAGAACGGATGCCGGTCGGGTTCAGGTGCGGTGGTCCGGCTCTTCCGGGCTGTGTTTCTCCTCGCTGCCTGCCTGCTTCTTCCGGAGCAGGTGCGCGCGGAAGATTTTGCGGAAGTCGTCACCTGCGATGGGGATTATGCGAAGCATCTGCAGGGTGTCTGCCGGGATGACCGGGGGGATCTTTTCTGGTCGTTCACAGTTGACCTGGTTAAGACCGATGCGTCGGGGAAGGTTCTCAAGAAAGTTCCCGTGGTCGACCATCACGGTGACCTCTGCTTTCGGGACGGAAAAATCTATGTCGCGGTGAATCTGGGCAAGTTCAATGACCCGAAAGGGAATGCTGATTCGTGGGTATATGTCTACGACAGCAAAAGTCTTAAAGAAATCGCGAAGCACGCCATTCCGGAGGTATTGTACGGTGCCGGGGGAATGGACTCCCGGGACGGTCATTTTTTTGTCGTTGGCGGTTTGCCGGACGGGGTCGAGGAAAACTATGTTTACGAATACGACGAAACGTTTCGCTTCGTGCAAAAGCACATCGTCGAGAGTGGATGGACTCACCTCGGAATCCAGACTGCGGCGTGGCACGACGGTTTCTGGTGGTTCGGATGCTACGGCAGTCCGGCGGTGCTGCTGAAAGCCGACGCGGCATTCCGCTTGAAAGGGCGCTACGAATGCAACGTGTCACTTGGGATTGCAGGGTTCGATTCCGGAAAGTTTCTTGTCGCGGAAGGGCCCCGAAATGATGCCGGGCGCCATCTCGGGATTCTGCGAATCGGAGTGCCTGATCCGGATAAAGGAATCCGGCGCAAATAATCTGCCTGGATTTCAGCTGTTTGATGCCCGGGCACTCACGAACCATCCCTGTGTCTTTTGACAAACGCGGACGAGGAACAACATCAAGGGAACCTCGATCAACACGCCGACGACCGTGGCTAGAGCGGCACCGGAAGAAAGGCCGAAGAGCATTACCGCGGTGGCGATGGCTACTTCGAAATGATTCGAGGCACCGATCATGGCGGCAGGAGCGGCATCTTCGTAGCGGAACTTCAAAATTCTGGCAGCAAAGTAGGTGAGCGCAAAAATCAGGAGGGTTTGGATTGCCAGCGGGATCGCGATCCAGAGAATCGTAAGCGGGTTGGCGAGAATGGTTTCCCCTTTGAAACTGAACAGGAGAACGAGTGTTGCGAGCAGTGCAGCGATGGATACCGGAGTGAGATAACGGAGGAATGTTTCGGCGAACCACTTCGGCCCTTTGACTTTCATGATCCATTTTCGCGAAAGAAATCCGGCAACCAGAGGAAGAGCTACGTAGATGCTGATAGAAAGAAGAAGTGCTTCCCACGGAACCGGCATTTGATTCACCCCGAGAAGCCATCCGCCAAGCACGCCGTAGAGAAGGAGCATGGTGAGGGAATTGATGGCAACCATGACAAGCGTGAGCCCCTGATTGCCGCGGGCGAGGTGCCCCCAAACAAGAACCATCGCGGTGCAGGGGGCGATGCCGAGAAGGATTGCGCCGGAGATATAGGATCGATACAACTCGACCTCCGAGCCATCTTTTATGACTTCCGTTCCGGGCAGGAAGCCCTTGAAAAGAAAGCCGAGAAACAGCGTTGCGATAGCGAGCATGGTGAACGGCTTGATCGCCCAGTTCACAACCAGAGTAAGGAAAACGGGACGCGGACTTCGGCTTGCCTGCACCACTTCTCCGAAGTCGATTTTCACCATGATGGGATACATCATAAAAAACAGGCAGATCGCAATGGGGATCGACACCACCGGCGCGTCATTCACATAGATGGCCATACCGTCGAGCGATTCGGCGAGGCCGGGGGCGGCTTTTCCAAGAGCGATGCCGGCGACAATGCACAGGGCCACCCAGATTGTGAGGTTTCGTTCAAAGAAGCCCATGGAAGATTTGTCGAGACTCATGTGGGAGGGGAGGAGAAGAGACTCAGGCCGCGTCAGTTCCGTCTTCGTGAAAATCGTCGAGACAGCAAAAGAGATTCAGCAGGCAGGGCTTGCGAAGGGAATAAAAGATCTGCGTGCCGCGGCGTTCTGATCTCAGAATGCCGACATTGCGAAGAACGGTCAGGTGATTCGAAACCGTCGACATGTCGAGGCCGAGAAGTTCGGTCAAATCCGCGACGCAGCGCTCTCCCTCTGTCACTGCATTGACGATGACAAGTCGGTTTGCGTTGCTCAGGGCCTTAAAGACTGAGGCTGCTTTCTCAAAATCCCGGATTCCGGTGGATCCTGTTTCCGGTGCGACTGTGCTGCAGGAATGGCTCATATTTGGTAATTTTGCCAAATAACAAAATAAAGCAAAGAGAAATTGCGGTAGTGCTCAGATTAATTCGGGAGCAGGGCTATTTCAAAGCTCCCTCGGATTTCCCGTTCGTTGTCAGCACGTGCACTTCGTGGGCGCGGGCGGTTGGATGGAAAAATTCCCAGACAACCTTTTTGTCAGGGGTTACTTCAAACAGTTTTGGTTTCTTCGGATCCTTCTGACCGTAGCTGCAGATAATCGTATTTCCGTTCGCGAGTCGCTGTCCACCGCAGGGATCGGCGAAGCGTCCACCGACGTCTTCGTTGGTCACTTTCCACGCGACCTTGCCTTCGGTATCGAATTCGACGGCCTTGTTTCCGTGAGTGAGGTTGACCAGCGTGTTTCCGTTCGCGAGCCGGATCGCGGTGAACGGCCAGTTTTTCGCTTCGCGGCCTCCGAGTTCTTTGAGATCAGTTCGGATCGTGTTAACGACGGTCCCGTCCGGCTGGTATTCTTTCACGGCGAAGGCCAGTAAATGCGGAACGAGGTAGTTGCCGTTCGCCAGTTTTCTCGCCATTCGTGTCTGCATGTGCGCATTGTCCGTTTCCGGTTGAAGCGGAACTTCCACAGCAACTTTGCCTTCCGGGGTAATCTCGAGTAAACGGGGATTTGCTCCCCGTTCCACCACGAGAGTATTCCCGTTATCGAGGCGAACCGCAGTGCCGAGTTCCTTGTTTTCTTTCGCGAGGGCGTAGCTCCAAACCACTTTGCCCCCGGGCGAAATTTCCTGCGCCCGGTTGCTGATGGACGCGAGTATGTTTCCGTTTTTCAGCACAAAAGCGTCCCGGGCTTTGCCTTTTGTCTGCCATTGGACTTTTCCGTCCTCGCTCACAAGAGCTGTGTGGTTTCCGGCAATCAGGAAAGAGTGACGGATGCCCGATTCGGAGATTTGCTTCCCGAACGAAGCAGCCGTTTTCGCTTTTGCCGAACCGACAGTCTGAAGTGCAGTGCGGTCGCTTAGATTGAAAAGATGAACGCCGTCGGCTCCGGCGGCATACCAGCGGGAAGCGCGATTTTCGAGATCGGGAGCGCGCAGAATTCTACGCTTCGGTTTCTCCAGCTTTCCGGCGGCGAGCAACTTGTCCTCCTTCGGGGTGAGGTCGTGACCGCTGGTGATGCATTCCTCCCCGAAATAGACGGCGCAACCGTGGCCGGCTTCTTCCGCGAGTTTTACGAAGGGGGAAATATCAAATTCGTATCCGCCCAGTCCATACTGCCCGACGACAAGATAGTCGAGCCAGTCGTTTTCCAGCCAGGTTTTCACATCGCAGCCCCATTCGTCATGTCGCTTCCAGTCGATGCGTGCAGATAATCCAATGCGTCGCCCGCGTTCTTTCCCCACCTCATCGAGTAGCTCCCTGAGTTCCGCCATGAAACGGTTGAGAAAGGTGGAGCGGATTTTTCCCCATCGGGGATCCCCATAGCGCACGCCGGCGGGATCCTCTTTGTAGGTTTCCCGAAAACGCTCCAGCACCGGAGGTTCGAAATGAACGAAGGGAGGGTGCCGATGGAAATCGAGATTGATTCCGTCGACGTCACGCCGGATCGCCTCGCGCACGAGGCTGAGCTTGAAGGCCCTCACTTCCGGATACGCGTAGGACATGCGGTGCAGCTCCTTTCCCTGCTGGTCGCGTTGGCGGAACTCAGGATGCCGGTGCCAGAAGTCACTGTTAAAATAGGGTGCCATCAGGCCCTCCCAGGCATTTGCCGGGTAGTCGCCGTTCATCCGCATCGAGGCATAGCACTGGATGCCCGCTTCTTTGCAGGCTTCGACGACAATGGCGAGAGTGTCCTCCCCTTCGTCGCGAAGACGTCGCAGCGTTTCGGTGGCGAGTTTGTCTCCGCGACGGGGAAATTCCGTCAGGTCGCCGCCGATGAGTTCGTGTTTTTCCGAAGGAAAATTCACCCGGCTGCCGGCGACGAAGCACCACTCCAGCACCGCTACCTGCGTATCGCGATATGCCGCCACTGCATCTTGTAGCTGCTGCGCGTTCCGGTAGCGTCCGGAGTGAAACGAGCTGAACCCATCGTCGTTCACGAGCAACACCTTGTCTCCGTTTCGCGGTTGTGGTGGTTCAGCGGGCAGGAGCAGGCCTGGAACAAAAATCAGGCTGAACAGGAATGGGATCGTTTTTGGAAATGACATGGGGGAAACGCGAAGAGTGCGGTGATGCAATTCTCTCTGAATTGGACAGGCAGGAAAAGGACGCAAAGCAGCCGGAAAGCGTGCTCGCGTGTCTCCGGAGAGGATCCATCATCCTGAGTCATTTTCTTCCAGTGTTCTTTCGGCGGGCATTCTACTCCCAGCCGGTATTCAGAATACTCCCCCGGTTATTTATACGCAACGTCTCCATGAAACGCCGCCATTTTCTTTCCACTGCCCTCTCTGCCTCTGCTGCAGCCTCGCTCACTCCAATCCGGGCTGCGATGCCGAAAAAGAAAATTCTGCTTCGGTCCTCGTGGCAGACCGTTAACATCGGCGACATCGCTCATACGCCGGGAATGCTGACATTGCTGGAGCGCCACTGCCCGGACTACGAGGTTACCCTTTGGCCAAGCCATGTGAACAACGGGGTCGAGGAAATCCTGCGGGAGCGGTTTCCGAAACTGAAAATCGCGAAAAATGCTGACGAAAGAAAGGAAGCGTTCGAGACAAATGACTTTCTCCTGCACGGATCCGGTCCCGGCATCGTGGCGCAGAAATCAATCATCGAATGGAGCGAGAAAACCGGGAAGCCCTACGGTATAGGTGGAGTGACCTGGCGATACTCAGAAGAGGGGCTTGATGTGATCAACCGGTCGGCGTTTACCTTTTTCCGGGACTCGGTTTCGCTTCAGGTGGCAAAAGACAATGGCGGCACCTGTCCGATTATGGAGTTCGGGCCCGATGCGACCTTTGCCTGTGATCTTAGTGCCGACGATGCCGCCTCCGCCTGGCTTGAGGAAGTTGGATTGGAGGAGGGGAAATTCATGTGCTGTATCCCGAAGCTGCGCAACACGCCCTACTGGGAAGTGAAAGAAGGCTACAAGTTCGATCCGGTGAAGCATGCCCGAAACGAGGAAATGAAGGAGCACGATATCGGCCCGCTTCGAAATGCAGTCATCGCAGTTGTGAGGGAGACCGGGATGAAAGTTCTCCTCTGTCCGGAAGATGCTACTCACATGAAGCTCAACAAGGAGATGATCTACGACAAACTTCCAGCCGATGTGAAGCAGCAAGTCGTCTGGCGGGAAAGCTATTGGCTCACTGATTTTGCCACGAGTGTTTACACCCGCAGTGCCGGTCTCTTCGGTAACGAGCAGCACAGCCCGATTCTCTGCATTGGTCACGGCATTCCTGCTATCGTCTGCCGCTACAAGGAACAGACCAGTAAAGGATTCATGTGGAAAGACATCGGACTCTCCGAGTGGCTCTTTGATCACGATCTCGACGAAGCTGAGAAGGGCCTCACTCCGGCGGTGCTCGCTATCGCCACGGATCAGAAAACAGCCCGCGCCAGGGCGCTTGAGGGCAAAGCCGTTGCAGATGCCCGGATGAAGCGAATGATGGAAGCCCTCCGCGAGACGGTGGAAAGTTGATCCGGGACAGCCCCGGAGTCAGTCCACTGGCGTGATGAGAATCCTACTTCCGTCGATTTCGTAGCTGCACCGTGCCAGACTGGTGATGTATCGGAGCGCCTCGGCAGCGGGAACGTTGCTGAGACGCAGCGTGATTTTCGTATTGGCGAACTGTTCCGCATCTTCGATAACGAGCTGGGCATCGATCTCGGGAAGCATCGGGTTCTCATGCTCAATCAGATCCTGTCGGAACCGGGCGAGAGCACTCTCCAGTGAGGCGTCTTCCAGGTTGATTTCACGGATTACGATCTTTCTGAGGGAATCCTCCAGCGAGCTTTCAGGAAAGAGATTTCCCTGCAATCTCTCCTCGGGGATGAGGAGGATCTGGCCCGGTTCGAGAGCGTCTTGGGAAAAACGGTTCGCCTCTTTGAGCCGCTCCACCGAAAGGCCGTATTCCCGCGCGATACTGAAAAGAGTGTCACCGGTTCTGACGAGGTGGGACTCGACCATTCGGCTGGCTTGTTCGGTTTGCAGTTCGCGCGCCCGGATAAATTGCCTGTTGTAGGCGTCCCGACGTTTTTCTGTGAGAGGGTGATCGGGTAGAAGAATTTTCGCCCGGGCAAGGGCTTCAATGGCTTTCCCGTAGTCCTGCTGCTCCATATGTTGGATTCCCTCGAGGGCTGCCTGATCGGCGGCGTGGATCCGGTCAACTTCCGATTGTCGGAGTTTCGGAGCTTCCGAATCTTCATTGACTGAGGTCCCGGGCGCATCTGTCTCCTGCCGTACTTGCGCGGTGGACGCGACCGGTTCAGAATTCGGCGGATGGTCTTTTTCCGCGTTCAGTGGGAACCCGGCCGGATCGACGAGTT
>JAKSBG010000496.1 GCA_022361255.1 Verrucomicrobiales bacterium | reverse complement strand
CGAAATAAAGCGGCACGATGGGAATATCCTCGCGATAGATATATTGCCAGATGTCGAGCTCGGTCCAGTTCGACAGCGGAAAGACGCGGATCGACTCGCCCTTGTTGATGCGCGCATTGTAGATGCTCCAAAGCTCCGGACGCTGATTTTTCGGATCCCACCGGTGCCGGGCGGAGCGGAAGGAAAAGACCCGTTCCTTGGCGCGGGATTTTTCCTCGTCGCGCCGCGCGCCGCCGAAAGCGGCGTCGAAGCCGTATTTGTCGAGCGCCTGTTTGAGCGCCTGGGTTTTCATGATGTCGGTGTACTTGGCGCTACCGTGGTCGAAGGGGTTGATATTGGCCGCCCGCCCCTCTTCGTTGGTATGCACGATCAGCTCCATGCCAGCTTCTTCCGCCATACGGTTGCGGAACGCGATCATTTCGCGGAATTTCCAGGTGGTGTCGATGTGCATTAGCGGGAACGGCGGCGTGCCGGGATAGAAGGCTTTGCGCGCCAGGTGCAGCATCACCGAGGAGTCTTTACCGATGGAGTACATCATCACCGGATTGCTGAACTCCGCCGCCACTTCTCGAATGATATGGATCGACTCGGCTTCGAGCTGCTTCAAGTGGGTCAGTCGGGCAGCCTCTGGTGCGCTTGGCACCTGTTGCGACGCCGCCGACGGCGCAGAAAACTGGTTCATTACCTACTCCCTCACAAAACGGTGCTTGCGTTTATTAGACGGCTTTTCAAGGAAGCCTTTGCAAACAGGTACGACTGCCCAATGCGCACGAAACGCAAAGCGGGCATTTGTGGGTAGGGTAACGCCAGGCCAATAATAACCCAAAAGAATTAATAACTATCTTTTTAGAACCATAATGCCTAACAGACGCTAGACGGCGACGCGCTCCACCCAGGTCTGCCACTCATGGCCGTGAATATCGACGATACGATAGCCAGGGCGCGACGTTTCATCGATGGCAAACGCCTCTGCGCCCGGCAGAAACTGGTCTGACATGGCCGGGCAGCCGTAGACCCCGATATCACTGCCTG
>JAKSBG010000444.1 GCA_022361255.1 Verrucomicrobiales bacterium | reverse complement strand
GCATCACCGGCGGTGAGCCGTTAACCCGCCGCAACGTTCTTTGGTTTTTCGAACAGCTCCAGAGTGTCGAGGGTATTGATGACATCGGCATTTCCACCAATGGCACTCTGCTTTCACGACCTACTGGCGAAGGCATCACGACGGCGCAGGCACTCCGAAACAGTGGTGTCAGAACCGTCAACATTTCGCTCGATACGCTCGATCCGGCTGCTTACGCCGAGGCCACCGGACGTGACTACTTCCAACGGGTGATCGAGGGCATCGACGCGGCGCGCGAAGCCGGATTTGAGAAAATCAAGATCAACACCGTCCTCATGCGTCACCGCAACGAGCATGAATTGTGGGACCTCGTCGATTTTGCCCGGGAGCGGGACCTGCTCCTGCGATTCATTGAACTCATGCCGGTCAGTACGACAGAAGTCCTTACCGAAGACAATTTTCTCCCCGCCGGAGAAGCGAGGAAACTGCTCGAATTTCGACTCGGCAAGCTGACGGCCCGTCCTGACATCCGCACTAACGGTCCGGCGAGCTATTACCAAATTCCGGGGACCGGTCAGATCATTGGATTTATCGGGGCGATGACAAACCTGCATTTCTGCGAGACCTGCAACAAACTGCGTCTGACTTGTGAAGGCAAACTTCGCCCCTGCCTCGGAAGCCACCTCGAATTCGACATGCGAGGTGTCCTCAGGAATTCGGGAATGACCGATGACGACGTTGCGAAATTCTTTCTCGAAGTCGTCGACCGGAAACCGGAGCAGCACGAATTTCGCGAAAACTACCAGCCCGGCCGCCGCATGATCGCGATCGGCGGATAGCTCTGCGGTGGGTTCGTGTTCAAGGTTTAACTTCCCGGTATTCCTCCCAGCGCGAATCAAGTTCCTCCGCGGTTATTTCACCATCCCAGACGACATAGCGGTATCGTGAGACGTAGGGCTTCGCCGCTGTGATCTGGAACGGTTCCTCGACCATCGGGGCATAGACGAAATAGGGCTTGTTCGGATGGAGGCGGACCCACTGGGGAAAGCGGAAATTCGAAGGGTGGGAAAGAACAGCCACTCCTGCCTTTTTTCCGTCAATCGGGCCCTCCATCGCAACCCAGTTGGGACGACTGTGATTTCCCTCGACCCGCCCGAGCCCGCCACTCGTCAGCATCTTCGCCGGCGGAGTGGCGTCTTTGTCAGGATTCAACCACTGATCATTCCCGCGAATCGCCATTCCGCCGTAATGATACTTTTCGATGGTGAGGGGCTTTTCGCCAACCAGCCATTGCGCTGACTCAATGTCGAAAACGAATCGTTCCCCGCCTGCATCGTGCGCCGTGATCTTCCAGGTCTCTTTCAGCACCGGCTTGGGACCGCCCGGAGCAGTGATATCCTCCCACAGCTGCTCGACTAGAATCTGGCATTTCTCGCGACCGCTAACGTTCTTACCGGAAACGGGAACCACCCGCGAGAAGGAGATTCGTCCCGCTTTCAGCTTCTGGTTCCAGAACTCCGTCTTTCGTTTCTCGAACTTCGTTTTCGTCCAGGCAAAAAAGAGACCGTGCTGATGCTTGTGATCCTCGGCGTAGTCGCCCGTCACTTCTCTCCCGGACGGTGAATAGACCGGATGGATGTAACCGGATCTCGTGAAGTGCGGTTCATGTTTCGATGCTTCCCCGGTCGGCTTTTTGTTGTATTGCAGAATTGCTTTCTCACCGCGCATCAAAACAATGGTGGCATCGTCATCCACGAAATGCATGAGGGGCTTCTCTTCGGCAACGGCACTGGCCAGAAAACCTATTGTCACTATCAATACTCGCTTCATCTCTATTCCTTTTTCCCTTTCACT
>JAKSBG010000468.1 GCA_022361255.1 Verrucomicrobiales bacterium | reverse complement strand
TGAAGTTGATGTCACCGAGTTCCAGCCACGCGAAGGGAAACTCTTTCAGAAAGGTCTCCGCCTGTCCGTTACTGATTGCTCGCGCAAGATAGCCGTTTACGGTTTCGAATTCGTCGAGTCTCCCGCGTTGCGACACTTTGCGTAGCGTTTCGTCCGGGATTGAGCCTCTCAGAAAACAGCTCAGTTTGGAGGCAAAGCGCTGGTCCGGTGCGAGATCCGGCGTATTGACCAGGAGAAAAGCAGGGGAGGCGAGCACGGCAATGATTCCTTCCTTCAAAGCCTCCACGTCACTCATGGTCCCGGCACGTTGCTCAACCATGCCGACGATTTTATCCAGCTCTCCGTTTCGCACCGGCCGGCGCCACGCTCGTTCCGCAATGGGCTTCAGGATCGCTTCGGCATTGCCGACCTCGGGATTCTCACCTAACAAAGCCACCTGTCGTTGTGGCGGCCAGGAGTCGTAGAGCGGGCCTTCGATTGCTACCTCAAAAAGTCGCGGGCGCGGCCCTTCCCAGCGGCCGACCCAGTTGTGCCAGCGGTCGGGGCGGTGTGTTTTCGATCGAGGCAGGTTCGGGTTTTTCTTTCTCGTTTCGACAAATTCGACGTAGTCCTCCGGACGGTATTTTTTGTAGTGATCGGCGGCGATAGCATACTGGAATTTGAAGTTGCCGTTGCCGCGCTCGCGCAGCCCGTCGGTGGGATTCCGCATGACAAGGCGCGTTCCTTTCGCGAGCCATTCATCGAGTTCGATGTCGAGCGGTTCCTCGTCGGGCAGATTGAAGGTGCGGACGCGGTCCCCGAGATGCACGGTCAGCTGGATCGGGTCGCCGGGCAGCACGCCGGTATGTTCCGTGTCATAGGTGAGCCGGTCCATGCCGGTGGCGCGGATTCGAATCCGGTAACGCCCCGTGGCCGGAACGGTTTCAAATCCGTCGAGCCAGGCTCCGAGACGGGGATCGAGAAAGTCGAAGCTTCCGTCTTTCCCGACATCACCCCGGTTGCGCGCGGTTTGGCGGAGCACTTCCCGAACGATTTTTTCTGCGGGGAACTCGTAGCTTTTCGGTTCCGGCTTTTCTCCCGTCAGAATTGTGGCATCGACGATCTTTCGAATCGCTTCGACGTATTGCTCCAGGTGAAAACGACTGAACCCGAGGGTGTCGCTGTGGGTGTCGAATCCGTGATGCAGGGAGTCTCCAATCAGGCTGCTGGTGGGCTGGTGGCTGCCGACGTCTTCGATCAGGAGAGCATCCGCGATGCTTTTCTCAAACTCCCGGTTGTTGAGGCGGCGGGGTGTCGGGCCATCGGTCAGGGTCGTGGATTCATCGAAGCTTTTCAGCTTCGCTTCGAGAAAGGCGATCAGTTTGTTGCGCGCTGCCGGCTCGAGCTGGCTGTCATCTTCGGGAGGCATTTCCTCCGCCGTGACGAGATCGAGGACTTCAAACCAGTAGTCGATGCTGTCGGCATTCGGCGCTTTCCCGAGGTAGCTCAGGTCGAATTTCCCTTTCGTCTTTTCCTCGTTGTGGCACTCGTGGCAGTGTTTTTCGAGCAATGCCGGGCTGGCGGGAAGCGACAGGGGCAAGAATGCGAAGCAGGTAGAGAAAACGGCCATGAGCACCTTCCGTGACCTCGCAGGCTTGCCGGAATTCGAGTGCTGGAGCCGCCTTCGCAAGAAGGGGGCCGTATATCCGGTGACCTCGCGGTTCACCCAAAGGATCGGCTTGAGATCACGCATGACTCAATTCGGAGAATGTTCCTGTGCTGGTATTGAACTGATCGCGTTCGATTCCGAATCGTTGCAGCAGAGTGAGGTAAAGGTTGCAGAGCGGCATGTGATTGCCGGCCTCGTCAGCGGTATCGTGGTGTCCGAGATGGCGGAAGCCTCCACCGGCCACGAGAATCGGCAGGTTGCGGTTCGAGTGCGTTCCGCCGTAGCCCATCCCGCTCCCGAAAAGAACCACGGTGTGGTCTAACATTGAACCATCGGCATTTGGTTCGGGAATGGAATCGAGCCGTTTCAGCAACCGCGACATCTGCGCAATCTGGAAAGACTCGATCGCGACCAGCTCGGCGGTAACATTTTCCATTTTTCCATTGTGGGTGCATCCGTGGTAGCTGCGCCCGACGCCATCGACATCGGTGTAGTTGAGCTCCCGGGGAAATGCGACCGTCGCGACACGGGTCAGGTCGGTTTCAAAAGCGTAGGCGATCATGTCGAAGATCGCGTTGTATTTGTTCGTGATCGTTACTTCTGAATCCGCAAAGTGCTCCGAAATGTCGAACTCGGGTTTGTCCTTGTCGATCCAGTTCGCCCGGTCTGAAAACACCCCTTCGAGCTCGCGGACCGAAGTCTGGAACTGATCAATCCGCTCATGATCCGCGCTGGTGGCATTGCGCTTGATCGCCGCAAACTGATCACCGACCGCATCGAGCAGGCTGCCGTTCCGGTTCAGCAAATCACGACGACTTTGTTTTTCTTTCTCCGAGAGATTGAGAAAGAGATAGTCGAAGAGCTGTTGCGGATCGGTGATGGTCGTCGCCTCGACACCGTTCGCCGTCCAGCTCATCCGGATTCCGCCTTCGAGCCCGGCATTGACCGAAGGGAAACGTGTCCCGCTTCCGAACTGACGTGCCGCGAGCTGGTCGATGGACATATTCTTTTCCGGGAAAGCCGCTGCGTCCGCCGGGAGAACGCCACTCAGAAACGAAATCTCCCGACCGTGCCCACTCACCATGTTGTGGTCGGTATGCGAAAGAACGGTAATCCTGTCCTGAACCCATTCGAGAGACTGCAGGGTAGTCGGCAGCTCCGCCGTCTCCCCAAATTTCCCGAACTGTTTCGGAAAAAAGAAATCGGGATGCATTCCGAACGGATTTCCGACGACGAGAAATCGGGTCCGTCCGGAGGCAGCCTCTGCTGCGCCAGTTGATTCGAGAAGGGGAAGGGAAAGCGTTCCCCCGATGCCCTTGAGAAAGGATCTGCGTTTTACGTTCATGGATTTTCCTTACCCTTGATTCTCCCTGCGAACCGAGTTTTTGGCAAACAATCTCAGCTGACGATTTTACGGCGGATTACGGGGTTACCCTGTTGGGTTGGATGTTTCGAAGAGGCAGGTATCCAGCTGGGTAGAAAGCCCGGCCTGGAAATATTTGAGAAGCAGGCGAAGCGCCGCCCTACAGATGTGCTTTCGATCCCGACGCTGTAGGGCGGCCGCTTCGGCTGCCTTTCCTGCTCCCTCGCCAACGCCCACGACTCACCCAAAGTCATCCTTGTCATGACCGACAACCGGGGCTACAGCGACTTGAGGTGCCACGGAATTCCGGTCCTGAAGACTCCGCACCTCGACACCCTGCACGCGGAATCGGTCTGGTTTACCGACACTTCACCGATGCGGAAGGACGGGAGGAATTTGCCAAGTCGGATCGGCCGGTCAGAAACTGCGGAATATAACGGATGACGGACCGGGATTTTCCACGCAGGTATGCAAACTTTCCTCTTATCGCAGCTGACATTCGCGGTATCATTTCCCAGTTTTACTTTTTATGAGCAAATCCGAAAACTCTCCTGCCAAGGATGAAATCGACTCTCGCTATCCGTCGATCGAGCATTTGAGGGAACGTGCCCGCCAACGGATTCCGCGCTTTGCCTTTGAATATCTCGAAGGCGGATGCAATTCCGAAATCAATCTCCGTCGCAACACGTCAGAGATTCGGGATGTGCAACTCAAGCCTTACTACCTGCGGGACTATCCGGGATCTGATCAGTCAGTCGAGCTCTTCGGCAAAACCTACGACGCGCCCTTCGGGATCGCCCCGATCGGTCTGCAGGGCCTGATCTGGCCCCGTGCGACCGAGATTCTCGCAAAAGCAGCGTTTGATCACAACATTCCTTTCACCCTCAGCACCGTCGGGACCGCCAGCATTGAGACGGTGGCGGAAATCACAGAGGGGAATGCGTGGTTTCAGTTGTATCATCCGACCGAGGACGAGCTCCGAAACAAGCTGATCGATCGCGCTGCCGACGCCGGGCTGCCTGTTCTCGTCATTCTTGCGGATACCCCGACCTTCGCCTATCGACCAAAGGAGATTAAAAACGGGCTTTCGATTCCGCCGCAGATGTCGGTTCGCAACGTCATTCAAATGATGATGCATCCGACCTGGTCATTCACCCAGCTTTCCGCCGGAGCGCCCGAATTCAAAACGATGACTCCCTATATCCCGAAGGGGCTGAGCATGAAGCATCTTGGTCTTTTCATGAACAAAACTTTCTCCGGGCGTCTCAACCCCGACAAAATCGCAGCGATCCGGGACCGGTGGAAAGGCAAGCTGGTCGTGAAGGGAATCGTCAATCCCGAGGACGCGGAAAAGGCAATCAGTCTCGGCGTCGACGGCATGATTGTTTCCAACCACGGCGGCCGTCAGCTCGATGCGGGGCAGTCCACGATCAAACCGCTCACGGCACTCGCCAAAGAGTTCGGCGACCGGACCACGATCATGATCGACAGCGGTCTGCGTGCGGGGCCGGACATTGCCTGCGCTCTGGCGAGCGGAGCAAAGTTCACTTTCATGGGACGTTCCTTCATGTATGGAGTCGGCGCGCTGGGGGAGAATGGCGGTCACCACACCATCGCAATGCTGAAGAAACAGCTCCAGCAGGTCATGGAGCAGATCGCCTGCGAACGGGTCGCGGATTTCCCGAAGCATCTCATCGACTAGATGTGAAATCAGTTCTCACTCATGTGGAACCAGCTGGATGCCGTCGACGGAGACAACTCCATTGGCGCCGGTGTTCGAAATGGTAATCGCGGCAGAATCATCGGACGGGAAAGAAAATACTCCCAGCGAGCGGGGGCGACCATCAACGAGGACGGGTTTCTGTTGATTCAAGTGAACGGTGTTTTCTGATTGGCCTGTGCGAATGGTGACAGGGACTGCAGTTGCCCGGTTCTCATGGGCCGTGTAAAGCACACGAACTTCGTAGCTGCCGGCTTTCGGGATCTCCGGTCGGAAAATGGCGAGTTTTTCCCCGTGATCTTTGTTGGCATCGTGGTGGTAGTGTGTTCCTGATAAGTTGGCAGCGGCGTTGCTTTTGACCCATTTCCCGACATATTCCGCTTCCTCATCGTCGATGACGATACCGGACAATTTGATCCTGCCTTCTGTCGCGGCCGGATTCCAGTTCAGAATCTGCCCATCAGCCCCCAGTCGGGATTTGAGAGTTTCGTAATCGAGTTCCTGAACGGCGATCTTCTCATCAATAGCGAGGCAGGCGGCCGTTGCTGCAGACTGGCTGCTCACCATAAACGGCGGTTCCATGCGGATGCTGGAAAAGGCGACATGACTGGCGGAAAGGGCAAAGGTAACAAAAAGATTTTCGCACTCTCCTTTTGCGGGAACGATCGCGCGGTAGTCAATCCCGTATGGCCCGAAACCGCCGCGGCCGGCTGCGATTTTTCCTTCCCGGGTTACGACTCCGTTCTTCACGATGCGACGAATTTCGTGGGCATCTGTTCCGTAGCTGCCGAGTGAAACGGGATGCGGGGAAATTTCACGTCCGTGCGTATGGTGTTCGGTCAGGACGAGGTCGCTCACCATTCTGCGACCTTCCCGAATGTAGACCTGGTGAGGCCAGCCGCCGCGGTCTGTAAATTCATCTTTGGGGAGGCCGAAGCGGGCGAGGTCTGATTTCACCTTTTCAGGGACCCGGGGATCGGTGCGCAGAAAGTGAAAGAGGCCCCGGTGGTAGTTCTCCAGTTCCTGCGCCAATTCTTCGCGCTCGTCGTAGTTCGCCTCCGGCCAATGCCAACTCAAGCCGGGGAGATTTCCTCCGAAGGTGGCGGTGTTGAAATCCCACTTGTTGTGGGGAAGGGGATCGTATTTGGAAAACCAGCGCAGATCCATGTCGTCTCCGTTGGCAAGACAGGCTTCGATGAATCGCTCGACGAGCTCGTAGCGTTCCGGATCGTAGTCAGACGGCGGGTCGATCGGCAGACTGTTTTCCGGATCAGAGGAAAGACAGAGCCGGAAGCAGTAGGCCTGCACCCCGGGGGCCGCTTCTCCGGGCGTGCCCGGGTCGCCCTCGTTGATCAGAGGGAGCAGACCGCTGGAGGGATCTCCTTTCACGACGTAAGGATCAAGCGGGAAGTCCCGGTCCCACGCCCCGAGTCCGCTCGGAAGGCGTCCGTCTTCTCCCGGTTGATCAAAGGTCTCGCGAGGTTCGAATTTGGGATTGTAGTGAATCCCGTTGAGCGTTTCCCCGTAAGTGGAATTCGCTTCGCGCATGAGCGTCCAGGTCACTCCGGCTTTCGCCATGAGGTCCCCCTCGTAGGTAGTATCGAGAAACATGGCGGCGCGAATCGTTCGCCCGTCTTCTGTCTGCAGTGCCGTGATTCGTTTCCCCTCTTTCTGCACGGATGCAAGCCGGGCCTTTCGGAGCACGGTCACGCCTGCTTCCATCGCCATTGTATCGAAGACCCGTTCCGCGACGTGCGGTTCGATAGAGTAGGCTCCGCCGGTTGCCGGTCCGCCCTTTTTGCTGCTGAATTTCTCGCCCCAGTTCAGCGTTTTTCCATAGCTGTCGACGAGACGGGTGAAATACTCCCTGGCGAGACCTCCGATGCTTCGAGGGTCTCCGATATCCACTGCACTGAGTCCTCCCGAAGTCATTCCTCCGAGATGGGCACCCGGTTCCATCAGGATGACTTTCTTTCCCATCCGTGCTGCCTGAACCGCCGCTATGACTCCTCCTGACGTTCCGCCATAGACACACACGTCTGCCTCGAATTCCCCGGGATCGTCCGTCTGGCGGATCCATTCCAGGTTGCACCTCGCGACGGTTAGTTTGTCACCGGCAAAGCTCTGTTTCGGGCCGCGCCCGTAGAAGCAGAGAATCGTTCCCGATTGGGTCACGGCCAAATCGCTGTAGGCACTCCAGCCCGGTTCAATGCTTCGTTTGGTGGTCCAGGTTTCGCCTTCGTCCCGGCTGACATGCACGGTCAGATTCTTGCGATGACGACTTTTCCCGGGGTCAGGTTTGCCGCCACGACCGCCCTCGAGATTGTCGGGGTTGCTGAAGAGAAGAAGCCTTTCACCGCCGTGATCGTAGCGGATCAGGCCGCCCATGCAAATGGGCTCCACCAGTTCTTCCTGAAACCGGGGCTCACTCCAGTTGGTGGCTCCGTCAGGGCTGGTGACGATCACTCTGCGATGTGCTTTTGATTCACTCCGGGCATTGAGCATCACCGATCCGTCAGATCGTTCGACGGCAACCGTTTCATTCGGGTTGATAAATTCTCCGGTATTCGGCACCGCGATCTCCCCGGCCAGCCAGGTCCTGCCGCCGTCATCGCTGTAGATGGTTGCGGTGACGCTGGGGCGGTGCGCATTTCCTCCCGTTCCCGTGGACAACCAGACGGGAACGACGAGGCGCCCGTTCCGAAGTTGAATGCTGTGGTTCGGGCCGGTCGCGAGCACCTTCCAGTCGTAGTCTTTGGTAAAAGCGGAAAATGTCCCGGTGATCTCGGTTGGTTGGCTCCAGGTTACGCCATCGTCATCGCTCCGCTGGTAAAAACACCTCATGTATTCGAGGCAGAACAACATGTGCACGGTTCCGTCGCGGTCGGCGATCAGCACGGGATTGTTGTAGGTGACCGAATCCGGATCGGTATGACTGAGTTGGAGGGCGAAGGGATTCTTCGTTTTCTCACCTTCGACGTGGACAATTTTTTGCGCGTCACTCCAGGTCCTGCCCTCGTTCGTCGAGCGGCGCAGGAGAATGTCGATATCGTCCCAGTCGCGTCCATCATTTTTCCGGGCTTCACACCACGCGAGAACAGAACCCTTTGCTGTCACGACGATTCCCGGAATGTGAAAGCGCTGGTAACCGAGGTCGCCGGTTTCGAAAAGATCGACTTTCTCGAGGAAAGGATCCCCGGCTCGAAGTGAGGGAAGCAGCGCTGCGAGCAACGCAGCAGTGACTGCGGCAGATTTGCGGAGAGTCATCTTTCGGGGATAGCGGAAATAGAGGTTCGAATCTTTGCACGGAAACCCTGTCGGGTGTACGACCCAACCCTGTTGTGTCCGGCACGTAACCCTGTTGGGGCGTGTTGCAGAATCACGCCTCCGTCACCGGATGTTTTCAGGCGATTCATTTGAGGCCGAAAGAGACGACGCGTTCGCTTCGTTTTTCCCCGTTGTAGTCTGCAACCCGCAGATAGATCTGGCTGTTGCAGATGACAGGGGTGGAAAGAATTTCGTCGGCGACCTGGTTGCGGGCGAGAATTTCGAGACCCTCGGGGCTCGCGCGGAAGGCGAAGACCTCACCGGATTCGTTGGGTGCATAGATCACGTCTCCGGCGAGGATGGGGGAGCCGGTGAAATTCCCGCCGAGACGGCCTTTCCATTTCTCCTCTCCTGTCGCGGAGTCCCAGCAGACGGCGACGCCGGCGTCCATCGTCGCGTAGAGATACCTCTCGTGAATCAGCATCGACGGCACATAAACGCGCGTTCCGTTCTCCCATGCAATTTTGCCCGATCCGTCCGCGACAATCGCCGCAACGTGATTTCTCGGGTAGCCTCCACTGGAGTAGATGTGGGTCCCGTCGGTGACCGTGGTGGTAACACATTCCGTGGTTGCCCCTTCGATTTCCCAGTTCACTTTCCCGGTCAGGGGATCGAGTGATGTGACCCGTTCTGTTCCGGTGAGAAACAGCTGTGTTTTCCCCGCGACATCGAGGATGACCGGGGAAGGGTAGTTGGGCATTTCCGGACGGTCGACTTTCCAGACCATCTCGCCGGTTTTGCGATCCAGTCCCGAAACGACGCCGCCGGCTTTGTTGTCGGCGGATACGATGACGAGATTCTCCCATAGTGTCGGGGAGGAGCCGTAGCCCTGGTGAACGGTGTAGTCGGTCAGTCGCGTTTGCCATTTCTGATTGCCGGATGCGGCATCAAGCGCGGTCATCCAGGCGGCGTCTCCACTCACGAAGTTGATGAAGACAGTGTCGCCGTCGCAGGCGGGAGTGCTCGAGGCCCAGGATGCCTTCTTGTTCGATTTCTGGTTCATACCGTCGCGATGCACGACCGTTTCCCAGATTGTCTTCCCGGTTTCTGCTTCGAGACAGTGGAGAGCCTGCGTCTTTTTGTCCGGATCCGCTACCGCGAGATAGAGCCTGTCGCCAACCGCACAGACAGAACCGTGGGAACGACCGGGGACATCGACGGACCAGACGACGTTCATTGTTTTATCAAACTCGAGCGGCAGCTCCTGTCCGGCATCGGCGACGCCGTTTCGATTTGGTCCGCGCCATTCCGGCCAGTCTCCGGCGGGGAGGGAGGGGGTGAAGCAGATGAGTAGCAGAAAGATTCGTATCATTGTTAGAGAAGAGTCCGCTCGATGGCCTTGTTCCATTCAGCGAGCTGTGCTTGCATTTTTTTCTGATTCGGACCGGGAGAAAACCGTCCATTCTCCTCCCATTGCGCCGCGATTTCCTTCCGGTCTTTCCACAGCCCGACACCGAGGCCGGCGAGATAGGCTGCTCCGAGAGCAGTTGTTTCGGGAACGCGGGAACGAACCACGGGAACGCCGAGCACGTCGGCTTGAATCTGCATGAGCAACTCGTTCTGCGTCGCCCCTCCGTCGACCCGGAGTTCGGCGAGCTCGATTCCGGAATCCTCCTGCATCGCGCGGAGGACATCGTGGGTTTGATAGGCGATTCCCTCAAGCGCGGCCCGGGCGATATGACATTTGTTCGCGCCGCGTGTCAGTCCGGTGATGGTGCCGCGCGAAAAACCGTTCCAGTGCGGAGCACCGAGTCCGGCAAAAGCCGGGACAAAGTAGACGCCGCCGTTGTCATCGACGCGTCGTGCCAGTTCCTCGACTTCGGATGAGGAGGAAATGATACCGAGCTGATCGCGCAGCCACTGGACGACAGCGCCGGCGATGAAAATGCTGCCCTCGAGCGCATATTCGGTGACCCCGTCGATTTGCCAGGCCACCGTGGTGAGCAGGCGGTTTTTCGAGCAGACCGGTTCGGTGCCGGTATTCATGAGCATAAAACAACCGGTGCCGTAGGTGTTTTTTGCCATTCCCGGTTCGTGGCAGGCCTGACCGAAAAGAGCGGCGTGTTGATCGCCGGCCATTCCGGAAACGGGAATCGCAGCGCCGAAAAGTTCCGGATCTGTTTCCGCGAGCTCGCCACAGCTGCCGCAAACCTCGGGGAGCAGGCTTTTCGGGATATCGAGGAGCTCGAGCATTTCGTTGCTCCAGTCAACTTTGCCGATGTCGAAGAGCATCGTCCGGGATGCGTTTGTGACATCGGTGAGGTGGGTTTTTCCGCAAGTGAGATTCCAGATCAACCACGAGTCGATCGTGCCAAAGGCAAGCTCACCCGCCTCCGCCCGTTCCCTCACTCCCTCGACATTCTCAAGAATCCATCGAAGTTTTGTTCCGGAAAAATAGGCGTCGACCACGAGTCCGGTGATACCCTGAATTGTCTCTCTCTCCGACTCGAGGCTCTTGCAGAAGTCCGCCGTCCTCCGGTCCTGCCAGACGATCGCGTTGCAGACCGGCTTTCCGGTTTTCCGGTCCCAGACTACGACCGTTTCCCGCTGATTGGTGATTCCGATGCCGGCGATTTCAGCGGGGGAAAGTCCGGATTTTTCGATCGCTTCCCGCGCCACGTCCAGCTGGGTATTCCAGATTTCCTCCGGATCGTGCTCGACCAGGCCCGGCTCGGGAAAGATTTGCTCGAATTCCCGCTGTGCGACAGCAACGATGTCGCCGGATTGGTCAAAGAGAATTGCCCGGGAACTGGTCGTTCCCTGGTCGAGGGCGAGGATTGCGCGGGCCATGGTATCTCTTCCGGGGGATCAGTTTGCGGCCTGCTTCGGTGCTGCCGGCTTCTTCTTTTTCTTTGGTGCGGGCTTTTGCTCGCCACCCCATTTCAGTGCGTTGGCATCGAGAAATTCCTTCGTGGGTTTCGCAACCTCAATCCCGCTTTCCGGCACATCCAGCTGAGCGACCCAGGCGACGCCGTTGAGCACGGTTTTCCGGAAGTTGTCGTCCATCCAGTTATCGTGGTAGTGCAATCCGGTGAAGCCGAAACCGCGACCGTTTTTGTAGTCTTCACCCCGCTGATAGGTCCACCCGACATGTTGCGGTTTGCCGGCCGCGACGGCCTTTCTGACATCCGGGTTTCCGGAGTGAGGGCCGTCTTTCCGGCTCATCGTTTCGGGCGGAGCGACCGCGGAAAGAATCGGAGTGACGCCTTTCATATCTCCCACGAAACGCATATGAAAATACCATTCATCATTGATTGTGAATGGCTTGAGTCCGTTCGCTGCCGGGTGGTCGGCGAAGCTCGCAAATGAGGCGTCCCAGTGGGGATTCACCGACCAGTTTGCCTCAAAATATCCTCCCATCCAGGAAAGCATTCCCTTGGCGGAAGGACCGATCGGAACTTCCACCCCGTAGTGCAGACAGGCGAGGCCGGCACCGGTGCGCATGATCTTGTCGAATTCCGGCACATGCCCGTTCACGACATGGCGCTGGCCGCCGGTGCAGAAAAAGACGACCGCATCGGCATCGGCGAAAAAGGTGGATTCATCTTCGGGCCAGGGGACGGCGTAGCGTCCCTCGATATTGGCGTCGGGGTATTCCTCCTTGAGCCATTGCTCAATGAGATGGCAACCGGCCATGTATTCGTGTTTTCCGAATCCGTGTGAGGTTTGGTGGCCAACGAAGCAGATCACGGTTTTGTCGTCGGAAAACGGATCGGCATATCCGGTCAGCATCGTGGATGCGACGAGGGAGCAAAGTAGAAGAAATCGATTCATGAGCGGGATAGTGGAAAATTTCCGCAGGACGGTCAAGAAAGCGACTCGCGAAAACGCGGTGCAAAATTCCGGCGAATTTGCAATGGCTGAAATTCGTCCGGTAGCGCAGAGTTTCGCTCATGGAAAACCGCCGCCCGTCCGGAGCTATTGCCGCCACGTCTGCCGCCTTTGCGCGGATGAAACACATTCTCTTCCACCCGTTTGATGCCGGGAAATGGTTTGTGCTCGGATTCACTGCTTTTCTCGCGTCTCTGTTCGATGGTTCGGGGGGTGGCAACGGCGGAGGAGGGGATTACGGCGACAGCTTCGGCACGAGTGGGGAAGGGGAAGATAGCCCGGGGCCGATCAGCGGGGAAGAAGTGAAAGAAACCGTGGCAGGCTGGATCGGAACAGCGAAACAATGGATCGCTGACAATCCGGAAATCGTGACCGGCATCACGGTGGCGCTACTTTTTGTCCTCGCGATTGTCTTTGTTCTCTTCTGGGTCCGCTGCCGCGGGAAATTCCTGTTTCTCGACAATGTGGTGCAGAATCGCGCACTCGTCGCTCACCCGTGGCGAACGTATCGCAGACAGGGGAATTCCCTTTTCTGGTGGTCAACGATTTACGGATTCATCGCTCTCGGATTGTTTCTCGGCACGGCGGGAGGGATCGGCTTTTACGTTTACTCTGTCCTTGGAGACGGCGGGAGCTGGAACATGACGGCAACGTTGATCACGATTCTGATGGGAGGGGTTTTCCTCGTCCTCTGGATTCTCCTCGCCTACATCTCGATGGCGCTGGAGGACTTTGTGACCCCGTTGATGTATCGCGACTATCTCACCACCACGGAGGCCTGGGGCAAATTCCTGCAGCTGCAAAACCGGAATCTGTTCCGTTTCTTCGGCTACGCGATCTGGAAATTTGTTCTCTCACTCGGGATCGGACTGGGGCTGCTCATTGTCGGGATCGCGACCTGTTGCATCGGATTGATTCTGATGGCGATTCCCTACATCGGAGCGGTATTTCTCCTGCCCGTTTCCGTTTTCGTTCGCTCGATCGGACCGGAGTATCTCGCCCAGTTCGGAGAGGAGTATGATGTGTTTCATCTGGAACAGCGGTAGGAGCGCTACGCTGTTCCGCGAATGATATCGAGTCTGTTCGCAGGAGCATCCGGTGCGAGAAAGTCGGGAATGGTATTTTCCGTTCTTCTCGGCCGGGTTAAAAACTCCGGCGGCCATTCCGCGATCCGCTCGTCGGTGACGTGTTCGTATTCGCCGGGTCGGACCTCGTTGATGTGCTCCCGTTGCAGAATGAGAGCCAGTGGATCTTCGACCTGTTCGATTTCTTCGGAGCCGTTTCGCAGGGAATCAGCTGCCGCCTTCGCTTCTTCACAGGTGGCATAGGCGTAGTAGAAGTCGTCCTCGCCATCGGCGGGATGGCACCAGACGCGATACTCCAGGACTTCATCCCACACAAAGCCACCGCCCGCACCGGCCCGGGCCGGATACGTGCCGACTTTTTCGGGGTCCACGGCAGGAGGATATTTGGAATCTGGATGGTTCATCGCTTTGAAATTCTAAAAGCCGGTGTTCGGATACCAGCGGCTGTAATGGTTTTCCCCGAGTCTGGTCAGGGGCGTTGCATGCGGAACGAAGAGCAGCGATCCATCTTCAACGAGGTTGCGGTGCCCGAGTTTCGAGAGGAGCGGCCAGTAAGAATGGGTTCCTTTCCGCCATCCCCTGAATTGCTCGGGATCCCACACGGCGATCCCGTCCGCACCCTCGCGGTAGTCCCGACGAACGCCCCGAATGAGCTGCTCCGCGCTTTCGATTTTCCACCCGATGTAAAAGGGGAAAAACTTCACGTCGGTTCCTTCTGTAATTTTTGCATAGTAGTGATTGTCTCCCGTGAACTTGCCAAGTCCGCTCGTGTAGTAGGCAAACCAGGCGACTCCAATCTGATCGACCAGGCCTTCTTTCACCCAGGTTTCGACGTCGAGTCCGAATTTCCGGTTATCGGCTTCGGTGGCGAAGGAGGTAACCGCCATCTACAAACG
>JAKSBG010000493.1 GCA_022361255.1 Verrucomicrobiales bacterium | reverse complement strand
AACCGGAAATGAACTTTGGATCACGGACGGAACTCCGGAGAACACATCCCTCATTAGCGATATCTGGCCGGGTCCGGGTTCTTCATCACCTGCAAATCTCGTGAGTTTCGACGGAGAAATATTTTTTACCGCCTCCCATCCCGCATCAGGCCGTGGCGTGTGGAAGACCGATGGCACTTCGGGAAACACAACTTTGGTTGCAGCTGTCGAACAGGATGAAACCGGATCCAACCCTTCGAATCTGGCCGTTTCCGGTGGAAGTCTCTTTTTCACGAGCGCATTCTTCGGCTCCACCAAGCCATCTAAACTATGGCGAGTTGTTAGTGGCACACGAAACGTGGAGCTGGTAAAAACATTCACATCAGGGGGCGGGCCAACAGTTTCAGGCCTTGGCAGACTTTTGGAGTTTGAGGGGCTCCTCTATCTCCAGGATGGAAGGGAACTTTGGAAAAGCGACGGAACTGAATTGGGGACAACGCCACTTGCTCTGTTCCCCGTCTATTCCGATGATCGAGTTTCAAACCTTACCCGCGTCGATAACCTGGTCTATTTCACAAAGTATCAGTCGCCAGGCTCAATTCGAGAACTCTGGAAAACTGATGGAACTCCTGAAGGATCGGTTCTAGTCAAAACCTACTCGACACAACTTTCCGATTTTACTGCGCTTGGGCAACGGCTGCTTTTTTCAAGCAACGAGGGGAAATATCTGAACAGCAGCGATGGTACGGGAGAAGGAACGTTCAGGGTAACCGCACCAGATGGACATTCCGAATTTTGGCCCTCTGACCTTACCGTTCTCGGCTCGGAAGCATTCTTCATAGGTTTTCATCCAGACTCAGGGAGGGAATTGTGGAAAACAAATGGTATGATCTCTGAAACTATGATCGTTCAGGACACCAACCCGGGACCAGGAGACGGTGTTCTACCTCACTCACTTCGAGCATTGGGAAATGCTTTGTATTTCGCCGCAGGAGACGGACAAGGCGGAATTGAAATGTGGCGCTATCAAGAAACTCTCTCATCTGCTGTACTTGTCAGTGTCGATATCTCCGGACCCCAGGGAAGATCTCCCCTCGTAATCAGCAGTGATAGTAATGAGATAATCTTTCTTGCAAGCGATGGCCAAAATACTCCTCCCCGACTCTACCGAGCGGAATTCCTGAGTCCGAGCGAAGCCTACGAAAGAGCCATTCAAGTAGCAGGGTTATCTGGAGACAAAGCACTTCCCGGGGCAGCACCATTTTTCGATCGAGTTACCAACCTCGAAAAGTATGCTTTCAATATGGACCTAACCGGACCCGATGTTCACAGCCTCACCAATTCCGGCTCTTCCGGTCTCCCTACGCTTGAGTTACGATCCACCCCTGAATCACACCTACGATACAGTTTCATCCGCTCAAGAAATCGAGGCATCAACTACACACTGATGTGCAGCGAAACACTTCAGCCTGATTCCTGGACCACGGTGACAGAAACTCCCATTGTAGAACGACTGGAAGGACAATGGGAAAGAGTTACGATGGAACTCCCGATAATCGATTTTGCCGGAAAATTTTTTCGCATCGCAATATCCCTCGAAGAGTGAAGCTACCACCACACTCTGAGCTATTTTCGCCGGAAAAACCGATCGTAACCCTGATCGCCGCCAGAGTTTAGAAACGAAAACCGCAGCCATTCGGTATTTCCATGGAGGGAAGTGCCGCGCCTCCCCCCCTACGAAATATCAATTCGTAAACTTACCGCGAGAAGATTCAAATTCCACTCACGTAATTTCCCACCTCATGGTATCTAAGCAGTTTGACGAGACAGCGAAACGCTTTGAACTTACCGAAGAAACTCATGCGTGACCTTCTGATTGAATCCCTCTCCGCTTCCGCCTCTGCTAATGCTGTTTCCTGGCTTCGCAGTCAAATTTCCGAACTATCGGAGAACTTCGAAAAACGCCCTTTCTACTACGCATTCAGCGGGGTCTCCCGGAGGTTCAGTAAAACCGCCACCATTCAGTCGAGTGACGATACCATCGACGGTTGGGACGAGTTTCGCGCCGCCCGCGCCGCCCTTCTTCTTGTTCTCGCACAGCAGGAGAAAGAGGTCTTTCTCGAAACCTTCTCCGCGGTCCTTAATACTGCTGACATCCGCGAGCAGGTCGCCCTTTTCTCCGCTCTTCGCTGGATGCCGCATCAGGAAGAACTGGTAGAGTCCGCCGTCGACGGGCTCCGCACCAACATCGTTGACATCTACGACTCCATCGCACTCGACAATCCCTTTCCGCAGGAACACTTCACCGAAGAGGCATGGACTCAGATGGTCCTGAAGGCCATCTTCATCACCCGCCCTCTTCATCGCATTCACGGAATCGAGAAGCGCCGGAACGCCACCCTCGCCGAGGCGATCTCCGATCTCGCCCACGAACGCTGGGCTGCCGGCCGGGTCATCACCCCCGAATCCTGGCGCAGCTGCATCGGCTTCATCGATGAGCGAATCGCCGGAGACATCGGAAAAATCGCAGAAAGCGAAAATCCCGACGATCGCGCTGCCGCCGCTCTTGTCGTTGCCGAAGAGGAATCCGGCAAACTCGACGACCTGAAAACCGCTCTCTCTGACGAGCTCAGCCGAATCGAAACCGGCGATCTCTCCTGGAAATCCCTCGGCCAGGAAATGGAAGACAAACTCATCCGAAAAAGCCTGACATAGCAACCATTCTCTACTCATTTACTACTCGAATTCTCTACTACTTCCAGCATGCGCTTCTTTGACTCACACGTTCACATGGTCTCCCGGACCACCGACGACTACCAGCGAATGGCCGCCGCCGGCGTTGCCGCGATTATCGAGCCGTCATTCTGGCAGGGGCAGCCGAGAACGGAAGTCGGCACGTTTAAAGACTACTTCAATTCCCTGATCGGATTCGAGCGATTCCGCGCCAGCCAGTTTGGCATCAAGCACTACTGCACGATCGGACTGAACCCGAAAGAAGCGAACAACGAGAAGCTTGCCGAGGCGGTCATGGAACTCATGCCGCTTTACATCTGCAAAGAAGGCGTCGTCGGTATCGGTGAAATCGGCTACGACGATCAGTCGAAAATGGAGGAAAAATACCTCATCAAGCAGGCCGAAATGGCACTCGAGGCCGACCTGCCCATTCAGATTCACACTCCTCACCGAGACAAGAAAAAGGGCACCAGCCGAACCATGGACGTCCTGCTCGACGTCGGCGTTAGTCCTGACAAAGTCATCATCGATCACAACAACGAAGAGACCGTCAAGGAAGTCCTCGACCGTGGATTCTGGGCGGCGTTCACAATCTATCCCCACACCAAGCTCGGCAATCAGCGCATGGTGGAACTGATGCTGGAATACGGCGCCGAAAAAATTGTTGTCGACAGCGCAGCCGACTGGGGAATCAGCGACCCTCTCGCCGTTCCGAAAACTGCCGCACTCATGAAAGAACGCGGCGTCACGGTCGAAGAGATCGAGAAAGTGACCTATCACAATCCTCTCGCCGCCTACGGACAAAGCGGGCAGGTAGAGGAATCGGACTGGGAAGAGCACGAAGGAATTGACGCCAGCGCGCTGTTCGAAGGGAACACTCTTTTCCGGGGCGGTCAGGACATTGAGGAAGCGATGTCGCAGTATCTGATCGAGTAGCGGGAAACCCGCAACTGCTCTCCCTACCCGACCTCCAGGCGCCCCGCCCACTCCATCAACCACTCAGCTGTTTCAACCCGCCGGCTGGAGGGAGGCATTTCGAATCCTACTTTCTCGATGAACTGGGAGGGAGATTCCAGGTCGAGCACCATTTCGTATTGCCGGGACGTCTCTTTCACCGTTCCTCCCATCGATTCCCACCACGATGCCATCGCTGTATTGGCCAGTCTTGCGACACCGTGGAACTGGCGAACCCCCATCCACCACCCTTCGTGATAGAGAATGGAAAACAGCATTGTCGCAAAACCCGAACGATGCCAGGCATCCGCGACAGTAAAGGTTAATTCAGCCCGGGATGATTCCTTTTCATCCCGCCAGAACGACGCTCCTGCATATCCCGGTAAAGCGTCGTTATCAGGAGAAAACGCTGCCCACGCGATGTGCTTGCCATTTGCCGAGTCAGTTAGACTGCTCGCCCTTGCCTGGCTCAGCTCGACCGGCTTTTGCCAGAAACGGTTCATTCGTGATTCCCGGGACAGCATGGAATAGGCCTTCTGAACCCGCTCCTGATCCCGTTTTTCCAGGGGACGAACTTCCAGCTCCGGCCCGTCGGGAAGCGCCAGGTAAAGCGGGGAAATTTCCTGAAGGAGACGTGCCATCGTTACCAATCCAGCGGAACCGTCTCCATCCCGTGCGCCTCACCAACTTCCTCACAGGTCAATGCTCCGTCTATGCAGTTGATTCCGCCGACCAGTTCCGGTGATTTTTCGCACGCTTCACGAAGCCCCAGAGTCGCAAGGGTCTGGAGGTAGGGCAGCGTTACACTCGTGAGAGCCTGAGTCGAAGTCCGCGCGTAGGCTCCCGGCATATTAGCCACACAGTAGTGGATGACCCCTTCCTCGGTATAGACCGGATCCTCATGCGTAGTCGGCTTCGTCGTTTCCATACAGCCGCCCTGATCTACCGCAATATCCACCAGCACAGTCCCCTCGCGCATCAAGCCGAGCATTTCACGGCTGACCAGTTTCGGAGCCTTCGCACCGGGAACGAGAACCGCACCGATCAGCAAATCGGTTCTTGGCAGGGCTTCCAGCAGGGCCGCCTCGCTGCTATAGAGAGTGCGCGCCGCAGGGAGCGCCGTATCGAGCCACGTCATCCGCTCGCTGCTGATCTCGAGAATCGTCGTTTCCGCTCCGATCCCGGTGGCGACCTTGGCTGCATTTGTTCCGCAGGTTCCCCCTCCCAAAATCGCAACCCGCCCCGGCAAAACACCGGGCACCCCTCCCAGCAATGTTCCCCGGCCTCCGGCATGTTTCGCCAGAAAATACGCACCGACCATCACACTCATTCGACCAGCCACTTCGCTCATGGGTTCGAGCAAAGGAAGGCGACGTCCGACCTCGACCGTCTCGTAAGCGATGCCCGTGGCCCCTGTCGCGACGAGGTCTTCGGTCAGTCTGGCATCGGCAGCGAGATGCAGGTAGGTGAACAGAAGCTGCCCCTTTCGCAACATCGCAATCTCACCGGGCTGCGGTTCCTTTACTTTTACGATGAGATCAGCACGCTCAAAAACTTCGGCAGCAGTTTCAACTAACTCTGCGCCGGCATCGATATACTCCCGGTCAAAGTAGGCGGCACCAAGCCCCGCATCTTTTTCGATCAACACAGAAACACCCTGCCGAACCAATTGTCTCGCCCCGCCCGGCGTCAATGCCACCCGGTTTTCCTGACTTTTAATTTCTTTCGGACAACCGACAACAGAGTAAGGAGCGCTGCTCATCGGGAAAAGGTAGGGCAACCCGAATCCCGAAACAAGATTCAAAACGACTGAATATATTTTTCATATATTGCAGCAAGGAATACTATCACCTTACCCAATATAACATTTATAAAAAATCACTTTTCTTTGATCTAATTATTTCTACTCTGGCGGGTGATGTCCCTCAACAAGACTCTCCTCTCTGCCGGTATCAGTCTATTTGCTCTGCCCATCCTCGCCCAGACCGGAGGCCTGGATCAGGCTGAGGCGATAGGCAAATTTCTCAATGGTTCGCTGCCCCCTGAGAAACCGCGTCCTTCGACCGGTAGCTGGACGCTGACAAACGCGTTTCCCAATCTCACCTTCATCGACCCGGTAGAAATGCAGCCGGTTCCGTTT